>JBAUVZ010000191.1:0-2100 GCA_049583505.1 Candidatus Sulfotelmatobacter sp. | reverse complement strand
GCGTCGCCATCGAGAAAGAACACCTGACGACCGGCGGCACGAAGCCGGCGCCACAATTCTCTTCCCACGGTTGTCTTCCCGGCGCCCGATAATCCGGTAACCCAGAAGACGCGCCCCGGTGAAGCTTCCTGGTCGCCTTCAGTTTGGTGTCCCGCCTCTAGGTTTGTCAGCATGTGAAATCGTGCCGTCCCTGTAACAATACGCTCACTCATTGTAATACCTCATAAGTGGGCGCAGCAGACCGAGGAAGTCGGCCTCGTGTATTCCACCCGTCCTCCAGATCCGCTGGTGTACAAGGCCCCTAGCTCAGACTCTGACGTCAATTACAGTGGCAACCGTGCCCCAGAAATTTGCCCCCGGTCTTTTCGTGGTCCCGTACAGTTTCCCGGGGCTTCTTTCCTCTTTCTGGCTTACGTGCTGCGCCGGGTGTTGCAGCGACTAGGATTGGAGTGTGCGGGGCTGGCGCCAAAGCTCAGTGCGCTACTCATCGTCGAGGCTATTGAAGATCGGAGCCCTGATCCGCCGGCACGGAAAGTCTCGGTCTGGTAGATGCACTTCTGATTCGCACCTGCGCTACATTTTGCTTGCGCTCGAATTGGTGCCCCAGTAGAGTAACCGCAAGTTTCCTTCGCGTAAGTCAAATAGCAACCACACTGCCGCCCGACTCCGAATGCGACGGAGAGGAGTAGGAGTGTCTTCGCGCCACGACGCCTCAAAACTGCTCCAGGGAGAGGGTCATGAACAGGTGTCTTCGTTACATTTTCATCTGCATGGACGTGACGTTTGTATCTGCCGCCGTGTCAATGAGTGTGGCAGAACTTTTCAATTCGCAACATCCTCAGTCTCGTCTAGCCAGGTCGGGCAACGTATTCTGCATACAATTGAATGCTAAAACCAGCCGAAAGCTCGGACGTGTCGGCATTTACGGCGCGCTGATCTTGGCAGCAACGCTGTTGATAAGTGTTCAACCGGCGGCGGCATCCGCAAATATCAGTTTTGTTCAAGTCGGCGCTAGTACACCGCAATCGCAAGTGAGCAAAGTGCAGGTGAGCTATCAGGATGTTCAGACGGCGGGTGATCTGAACCTGGTGGTGGTGGGCTGGAACGATACCAGCGCAACGGTGCAATCGGTGACCGACAGCGTGGGAAACAGCTATGCTGCGGCAACTGGACCAGTCAAAGGTACTCGACTCACGCAATCCATCTTCTGTGCTAAAAACATTTTGGGTGGGAGCAATACTGTGACGGTGACATTCAGCCAGTCGGCGACGGTTCCTGACGTTCGCATACTGGAGTACAAAGGGTTGAGCACGACGGCGCCGCTGGATGTCACAGCGGGAAACAGCGGGACGAGCGGGAGCAACACGACGGTGAGCAGCGGCGCGGCGGCGACAACGTCGGCCAGCGAACTGATTTTTGGAGCGGGGATAACCAACGGTGCTTTCAGCAACGCGGGGAGTTCGTTTACTGCAGAGGTAATCACAGCGGATGGTGATATTGCTGAGAACGCCGTTGTATCAATCGCAGGAAATCATAGTGCGACTGCAAGTCTGGGAGACTATGGATCACAGAATTGGGTGATGCAGATGGTCGCATTGAAAGCGAATGGCACAGGAGGCCAGAGTGTAAGCGTGACAATCTCGCCAACTGCTCTAAATCTGGGCGCGCGCGAATCTCATAAGTTCGAAGCTGCCATCTCAGGTGCGAGCAATACGGCTGTTACCTGGAGCGCGATTCTAGGCTCGGTCGACTCTTCAGGTGTGTATACGGCCCCTGCTGCCACGACTCAAGTGCAAGACACGGTTTCGGCTACTAGCGTTGCAGATGCCAATGCGTATGCATCAGCGTCAGTCACAATCGCACCTGAAAGCTCAGGAGCAGGATGCGAACACCCCTCACATCCGTACAGCATCACGAACCGACCACCAGCGACATGCCCTTTCTATAGCAATAACCCGGTGGCGCTCTCTCCGTGGCCGCTGCCCGTTGACATCAACACAGCTCCATCAGAGAAAGCTGTGAATGGGGACGTTATCGGACAGAACGCGTTCTTAGCTGCAGGGCAAATCAGCGAGTCTTATGCCGAGAACTATCCTTTCA
>JBAUVZ010000190.1:0-3418 GCA_049583505.1 Candidatus Sulfotelmatobacter sp. | reverse complement strand
TGAAAACGAAAAGCGCGCCTTCGCGCGCGCCTGCCGCTTCCATCACAGCGGCCAGCATGCGGCGCGCAGTGTCTGAAAACTCGCGCTCCGCCGTCAGCTCGGGCCCCAGTTCGGAGAGAGCTTCAACGGTGCGCAACAGCCTGCGGAAATGGTTGGTCTCCACGGCCACGATGAGTGGTGCGGAACGCCGAGCAGAATGAGCGTAGCATGCGGGAACAACGCCCAGCGAGGACCGGTTGTTGGTTAGTTTGGTGCGCGCGGGCAGATGAAAAGATGACAACCGTGATTCTGGAGTTTTAACAATTGCAACGTCTAGAAATGCTCGCGCAGTTCCGCGAAACTGCCCACGATCAGCAGGCGCTGTGGCGGTGACGCGGCATTCACTTCGTCGTGTTCGAGGATCCACGTATCGCCGTGGGGCACGAACACGGCGTGCAACCCCGCGGCTAGCGCCGGATTGACGTCCGACTTCGGGCTGTTGCCGATCATCCAGGTGGAACTGCGAGCCAGGTCATGTTTTTCGACGAGGGCCTCATAGGCCGCGCAATGTTTCTCTGAAACGATCTCCGTGGCCGCGAAATATTCCTTCAGCCCGGAGCGCTCGATCTTTCCCGACTGTTCCTCCAGCGCGCCCTTGGTCACTAGAATGAGATGATGCCGCTTCGAGAGATATTGCAGCGTTTGCGGAACGTCGGGCAAAAATTCGATCGCATGGTCTGCGACCGAGTGAGCAAAGCTGGTGATCTGAGTGTGCAATTCAGGCGTGACCGGGCTGACGCTAAGCCGCTCAAACGTATCCACCAGCGCGTGCGAAAAGCTGTGTAGGCCATAACCGTGCTTCACAATGCATTCCCGCTCCACATCGTTAAGCACTGCACGCACCCGCTCGGGAGAAAACTCGTGATGATTGAGAAACGAAATGAAGCGGGCAATGGCCCGCTCAAAATAAATGTTGTTCTCCCAGAGCGTGTCGTCCGCATCAATGAGCAGCGTTTGGGATTGGTGGATGCTTTCGGCATTACCGGACAAGCGCGGATACTCCTTCAGACAGCGTTCTACCCCAACCAATCCACGCGCGCCTCAGGCCCGATGATGCCCGCCTTGTGACCCATATCAAGCAGGCGTACCACGGCCTCGCGTCCGTCCGGACCGTAATCCAGTGTGCGCTCGTTCACATACATCCCGACGAACCGGTCGGCGGTTTGCGGGTCGAGATCGCGGGCAAACTGCATGGCGTAGGACAAAGCTTCCTCACGGTGGTCGAGCGCGTACTGAATACTGTCGCGCAATGCACCACTAACCGCGGCAACCAGCTCCGGGCCAAGCGCACGGCGGATGGCGTTACCTCCCAGCGGCAGAGGCAGCCCGGTCATCTTCTGCCACCATCTCCCGAGGTCGACAATGCGGTGCAGGCCGGCTTTGTCGTAGGTCAACTGGCCTTCATGGATGACAAGTCCAGCTTCGTACTTGCCCTCGAGCACCTGCGGAATGATCTGGTCGAAGGGCACGACTTCAGTCTCGACTCCGGGAGCGAATAGCTGCAGTGCGAGATACGCTGTAGTGAGCGTGCCCGGAACGGCGATGCGTTTTTCCTTGATTTCAACCTGGGTGAACGGCCGTGGCGAGACGATCATCGGTCCATAGCCTTCGCCCACGCTGCCGCCACACGACATGAGCGCGTACAAGTCCTGAATATAAGGATAGGCGTGAAATGAAATCGCGGTCACATCGTAGACGCCCTCGCGCGCCTTCTGGTTCAGGGTCTCGATATCACACAGGGTGTGAGTGAAACGCAGCCCTGGGACGCGAACCTTGTTGGTAGCGAGGCCGTAAAACATGAAAGCATCGTCGGAATCCGGGCTGTGGGCGACGCTGATCTCGTGCACCCCTGAAGAAGGATTGCCGGAGTGCTTCGCTTCTTGTTCTGAGACTACTGTCATCATTGAACTCCAAACTGCTACCGCCGTGCTTCTTACCGCTGCTTCGCCGAACGGCGCTGCCAGCGCGCCGCAATTCCAGCAGCCATCATCACCTTAATCACTTCGGCGAACAGAAACCAGTAAAGCCCCCAGCGGAAGGCTTGCGCCACGGAATGCGTCAGAACCGCGAGCCAGGTCAGACCTCCCGTGAAAAGTATAACCTCGCCGAGAAGGCCGCCCATCGCGGCGCGAGCGAAGCTCTTGCGCCCATGTTCCATGATGAAACCCGCCATCCACGCCACCAGCGGATAGGCAAGCAGAAATCCGCCGGTGGGGCCGAGCAACTGCGCGATTCCTCCCGGACCCATGGGACTGAACACCGGCATGCCCATCGCGCCTTCCGCCAGATAGAGCGCGAGTGCCGCAAATCCGCGCCGGCTGCCCAGCAGCAGGCCCACCAACAGCACGCCGAAGTTTTGAACCGTCAAGGGCACAGGTGTACCCGGCAAGGGAATCGCGACGCGTGCGCACAATGCCACGAACAAGCTGGCGACAACCACCAGCGCGACTTGCCTCACGCCTTCGGAAACGGCAGTGCGTTCCCGCGAAGTGCTTAATGTCTGAATTGCCGGTTTTGCCATGGAAAACTCTCCGAATCATCAATCCAGCATTATTGCTCAATGTCGCTTGACTGATGCTGGCGTTCTACTTCGCTGGAACGTTCTTCCCGCGCGGCATGAGCGGCTCGTAGATGGCGGCGCAAACGCATATACAACGCGATTGCAACGCACACCACGACCAGCGTACTTATACCCAGAATCAGGAACCACCAGATCATCCGCACAGCCGACTAGGATAACAGATGATCCGGCAGTGAAGCGGGCTCAGCGGGCTAACTGGCCTTAGCGAGATTCCTCTTCTCGCGCAGCATTTCGACTCGTTTGATCATGAACTTAAGCCGTTCCCGTCCGTACTTCGAGCCGTTGATGACCTTCTCGATGTTTCCGAAAATCTCCGGGTCGCCACTCTTTTCGCGCAGCTCTTTGAGAAAGGGCTGAACTTTCGCGAAGAGGACGAACATCTCCCCGCTCACCGCGGGCTGGATGAACAATTCGTCACTCAGCGCGCCGTGCAGCACGAAGGACGCGGCCATGCTCCAATATCCGCTGACTTGCCGCAGCCAATTGTTTTCCTGCGAGCCCATGTTGAAGGCGACTTTCAGGAAATCGTCGGCGTTCTGCGGCCAGAATTCGCCGAACCACCAGCTACGCGCCTTGCGCATTTCCGCTTCGCGGCGCAGATCGTAGAGTTGCATGATGAGTTGAGCATCGGTAGCGGTCGCTTTCTTAGGCATCGTTTCCTCCGTTTATTTTGGATCACACCGATTCGGTTAGACGATCGGATAAGCGGCAAAGAATCAAAAAAAAACTTGTGGCTCCTCGTCAAGACTACGCGCTCGTCGTCGCCGCCAATTCCGGCGCCGGCCGCTCGTACTCGCA
>JBAUVZ010000189.1:0-34094 GCA_049583505.1 Candidatus Sulfotelmatobacter sp. | reverse complement strand
CGGCATGCACGATTCTTCTGCTGGGGGGTGTCAGCGCGTCCAAGAGCAAGCCCGGCGATTTGGTGCAGGCGCGCTTGATCGAGCCCGTGTTATTGAATTCCCGCGTCGTTCTGCCGGCGGGCACGCTGGTTGAAGGCAAAGTGGTTAGAAAGACTCCTCCACGCTGGGGGAGCAGGGCGGGATCGCTGTACCTGACTTTCACGGGGTTGACGCTGCCTGGCGGGAACCTCATCCCCATTGCCGCGTCGCTCACGGGGGCGGAATTGGACCGGAGATCGCACACGAAAATTGACGCCGAGGGCCAGCTCCGAGGCGAACGTCCGGGTAAGGCGTGGATGGCAATCAACATCGGCGTGACAGCCGGCCTCGCCAAAGAAGTGGATGACACGACGCAGTTGATCATCGAAGCCATCGTATCGACCGCGACCGACGCGTCCACGGCGGGCGTAGCCCGAATCGTGGCAACTTGCGTCTCAGGCGTATTCATGGTGTCGCGTCACGGCCGCGACGTAGTGCTTCCCCGGTTTACTGAGATGAATATTGCGCTGGATCGGCCGTTATCGGTAACCAAGACTGCGGAAACGGCAACGACCACGACAATCGTGCATGGCGACTGAATCGCTGTCCCGGCGATCCGATCTCGGTGGTCGAGCTTCGACGATCAAGTCTGTGCAATGGCCACTTAGCGATCAATCTCAGCCAGTCTCGACATGAACTACGACGCCATTCTAGTTGTTTCTTTCGGCGGGCCGGAATCGAAGGAAGAGGTGATTCCCTTCCTCGAAAACGTGCTTCGTGGGCGGAACATACCGCGCGAGCGGATGCTGACCGTCGCCGAGCATTATTATCATTTCGAGGGCAAGAGCCCGATCAACGAGCAGACGCGCGAGTTGATCGCCGCGCTGCAAGCGGAGTTGGAGCGAAATGGGCCCAAGCTTCCCATCTACTGGGGAAATCGGAACTGGCATCCGCTGCTGCCCGAGACTCTGAGAAAGATGAAGCAGGATGGCATCCAGAGGGCTCTGGCGTTCGTGACCTCGGCTTACAGTTCTTACTCAGGATGCCGGGAGTATCGCGAGGACATTGCGCGGGCACGAAGCGAAGTTGGGCTTTCTCAGAGTGGACCGGGCGCGCCGGAAGTGGAGAAACTACGGGCATTCTTCAACCATCCGGCATTCATCGAGGCCACGGTGGAGCGAGTGCGGGATGCGCTGCATGAGATTCCAGAGAACGCGCAGGAAAGAGTGCAGATCGTATACACGGCGCACAGCATTCCGGTTTCCATGGCGAACAGTTGTGATTATGTGCAGCAACTGGAGGAAGTGCGACGGCTGGTTTCGGGAGCGCTGGGACATCAGAACGACGCGCAGAAGAACGATGTTTTGGTGTACCAGAGCCGCAGCGGCGCTCCCGGACAGCCATGGCTGGAGCCGGACATTCTTGATTACCTCCGGAGGGTGAAGGCGGGGAATCTGGCGTCGGCTGTGGTGCTGGCGCCGATCAGCTTCCTTTCCGATCACATGGAAGTACTGTATGACCTGGATGTGGAAGCGCGGCAGCTCTGCGATTCTCTGACCTTGCCGATGGCTCGAGCAAAAACGGTGGGCGTGCATCCCAAGTTCATCGGCATGATTCGCGAGCTGATTCTGGAGCGGATGAATCCAGGTTCGGAGCGGAGAGCGTTGGGATCGATGGGGGCGCGGTCGGATGTTTGTGCGGAGGATTGCTGCCCGGCGCCGGCGCGGCCGGCCAGACCGCACGCGTCCTAGACGGAACTTGGGACTTTAGGACGTTCGTAGTCCGTGGCTTTCGGGCGGCCCTCAACCATTCGCATCGTGTTGAGAATGGTCTCCACGACGGCTTCGTTTCCCACAGCCGTATTGATCATCACGTGGTAGAGCGAACGGGTGGGCCAGTCGGCATCGAAATAGTGTTTGACGTAGGCGATGCGCTCACGGTCGACGGTATCGACAAGATTTTCGGCTTCCGATTCCGTGGACCCGTCCTGCCGCAGGCGGCGTATCTTCTCCGCGCGCGGGGCATAGAGGAAAATGTGAAAGGCGTCCGGGCGCTCGCGCAGGAAGTAAGGGGCGCCGCGTCCGACCACGACCGCATTCCCTTCCTGGGCGATCTTGGCGGTGATTTGCTCCATCATCGACATCATGCAATCGGCGTCAAAGGACTGACTGCCAAGGGAGGAAGTGGGCTCGTAGCTGCCGCGCCAGAAGACTTTCGACAGGCGGTAGAAGGGGCTATCCACATGCTCTTCGCAGCGCTTCACAGTGGAAGCATCCACATTTGCGAGGCGGGCAATCTCTTCGGTGAGCCGGCGGTCCCAAAGTTTCCATCCCAGACGATTGGCGAGTTCGGCGGCGATAGCGGCGGCGCCGCAGCCGTACTCGCGCTCTATGGTTATGAGACGAAACATGACTCGCTTTTAGTGTACCGCCATTCCGCCTCCCGGCTTGCCCTTTTTCATCAGGAACACAAGGGGAACCATCGCCAGGATAGAAATGCTGAGAAACCGGAAGTCGTCGATATAGGCCAGCATGGCGGCTTGCCGCTGCACTGTGCCTTCAATCAGAGCGTAAGCCTGCTGAGTGGCGAATGCCGCGTTCGCGCCGTGTGCCCGCATAGCTTGGGTAGCGCCCTGGAGCATCGACCGAAACGCGGGGTTGCTGGCGCTCAGATTGCGGGACAAGTCGTTTAAGTGGACCTGGGTGCGCCGATCGAGCATGGTGGTGACCAGGGAAATGCCAACACTGCCTCCCATATTACGCGCCAGGTTCATCAAGCCCGAGGCGGCGTTGTTCTTCTCTCGCGGGAGAAATGCGTAGGCTGCCGTGTTAATGGGAACGAAAAGAAAGGCCATTCCGGCGGCCTGAAATACGCGAGCCGTGGCCACGGTGCGGAAATCCATTTCCAGATTAAAGCCGGTCATGTGGAACAGTGAACCGGAAAGCACAACCAAGCCGAAAAACAGCAGCCAGCGCGGACTGTAGCGCGAGAGCAAGAATCCAACCAAGGGCAGCAGAAGAATGATGGTAAACCCGCCCGGCATCAGCGCCAGCCCTGCTCGCTCCGCCGTATAGCCGAGCAGGGTTTGCGAGAACAAGGGCAGCAGAAGTGTGCTGCCCAAGAGCGCAAATCCCAGCATGAACATCAACAAGTTGGAGATACCAAAAGTTCGGTCGCGGAACAGGTGCAGATCGATGATGGGATCTTTTTGCCTCCACTCCCATATCACGACGAAGATCAGGGAAGCCGCTGCGATCAGCGAAAGCACTACGATGAAGTGGGATTCGAACCAATCGTCGCGCTGCCCCTTGTCGAGGACGATCTGCAAAGTGCCCAAGCCCAGAGCGACAAAGCCGAGGCCGACGTAATCGATGGTGGTTTCGCTGAGCTTGCGGCGTTTGAGAAACGGCGGGTCTTGAATGAGCCGCGAGGTAAGCAAGAGTGAAAGGATGCCGACCGGGATGTTGATGAAAAAGATCCAGCGCCAGGTGAAGTTATCGGTGATCCATCCGCCAAGAGTGGGCCCGATTGCGGGAGCGGTGACTACGGCGATGCCGTAAACCGCGAAGGCCATGCCGCGCTTCGCGGGAGGAAAAGTATCGGCGAGTATGGCTTGTTCGCTGGGCTGCAGGCCGCCTCCACCCACGCCTTGTAATACGCGGCAGATGATGAGCGTGGCAAGATTCGGAGCGAGTCCGCACAGGAAAGAACTGACGGTGAACAAGGCCACGCAACTCATGTAGAAATTTTTGCGGCCCATGATGGAGGAGAGCCAGCCGCTCAGGGGGAGAATGATGGCATTCGAGACAAGATAGGAGGTGAGGACCCAGGTGCTCTCGTCCTGCCCGGCCGAGAGGCTGCCTGCAATGTGAGGCAGAGCCACGTTGGCGATGGAAGTGTCGAGCACCTCCATGAAAGTCGCGAGGGTGACGGTGATGGCGATGATCCAGGGATTGATTGCCGGACGCCAGGCCTCGGCGCTGTCGAACGAGGTCGCGGCAGCGCTCATCGCCGGATCCAGACCTTGGGGACAACCGACATGCCGGGACGCAGCGACTGATCCTTGTTTTCTCCTGGATCGAGCACGATCTTCACCGGTATGCGTTGCACGACCTTTACGTAGTTGCCGGTGGCATTTTCGGGAGGCAGCAGACTGAAACGGGCACCGGTTCCGCCAGCGATGCTGTCAACTTTCCCTTTGTAGCTTCTTCCGTTGGCATCAACTTCCACGGTGGCTGGTTGGCCGACCTTCATCTCACGAAGCTGAGTTTCTTTGAAGTCGGCGGTGATCCAGACGTCGTTGAGAGGAATGATCTTCATCAGCTCCTGGCCGGGGGCAACGTTCTGTCCAACTTCGACGGTACGATCGCTGACCACCCCTGCGACCGGAGCAACGACTTTGGTGTACTGCAGATTGAGTTGTGCCTGATCGAAGTCGGCTTTCTTGAGCTGCGCCTCTGCCCGGGCAGACTCAGCCCTGGAGCGTATGATCTGCATTTGTTTGGGCGCGGTCTGGGCGTTGCGCCAGTTGGCTTCCGCCTGCAGCAGTTTTTCCTGGGCTTGGGTCACTTGCGACCGGGCAGCATCGGCCAAGGCATGGGCAGCCTCGACAGCAGCGGCATCGGCTTTGGCGGCGGCCACAGCCTGATCGTATTGCTGATCGGAGATCTCCTGCTTGTCCAGTAGCTGTTTGTAACGGACCACATCGTTCTGCGCTTTGACGTTGTTCGCCTCGGCCTCGTCGCGCTGGGCCTTGGCTGCCTCAAACTGCTGTTTGGCAGCGGAAATTCCAGCGGTGGCGCTGGCCACATCGGCCTCGGTGGTTGACACCTGGCTGCTGGTGTTGACGGAAGTGATGGGGACATCAACGCCGGCGGCCGCAGCCGCCGCCAGGGCACTCTCGAAGTCGGCTTTAGCGCGGTCGTAAGCAACCTGGTAATCCGCCGGATCAATTTCCACCAGCAGAGCACCAGCCTGCACATACTGATTGTCCAAGACATTGAGCTTCACGACGTGGCCTGAAATTCGTGTGCTAATGGAATTGATGTGGCCATCGACCTCGGCATCGTCGGTCGATTCGTAACTGGTGACATAGCGGTAGACGAAAACTCCCACTACCAGCAGCACTATCGCGGCGATGCCGACGGCAATACGAAAACCGGGACTGGCAGTACGCGAAGGGCGAGTATGGAAATCCCGTTCCGTGGAGGGCAATGGCTGGGTGCGGCTCTTGGGCTGATCGTTCTCGGGCTGGTCTTTCTCGGGCTGGTCGTTCTCGCGATTCCGCGGAGTGGCCGGCGGACTTTGTGTGGTTGGTTCCATAAATTCCTGGTTAGTGTTCGCCTTTCAAATATCGTTTGACTCCCTGTTCGGCATCCCCGATGGAGCGCGCCAGTTCGATTTTAGCTAGGTTATGCGCATACAGACTCTGGATGTAGTTCTCATGCGCGCTGGCGACGGACTCCTGCGCCTGAACCACTTCCAGGTTGTCGGCCACTCCAGCCGTGAAGCGATCTTCCGATTGGGTAAGGGTCTGTTCGGCTAATTCAACGGAGCTGCGAGCGACCTCGACCTGCTCAGCGGCAGAAGTCAAGTCCAGCAATGAGGCGCGGACCTCATAGTCGATGCGGCCGCGCAGATCATTCAATTGAGAGCGGGCTTGCTTCAACTGGGCGTCAGCTTCGAGAACATCGCTGTGGACCTTTCCCCCCGCAAAGATGGGGATGTTGAGGCCTCCATCCACCTGCCAGGTTCCGTTGGAATGGGCCGGAGTCACTCCGATGTCGCCGTAGTTTGCGTTAAGGTCCAGGGAGGGATAGTGCCCAGCGGTGGCGGCCCGACGCGAGAGTTCCGCAGCCCGGACTTGCGCCTGCGCGGCCTGGTAGTCGGACCGCGAGACATAGGCGCGCCCCAGATAAACCTCAAGGGGCAAGGGAGTCAGCGTCTGGTAGGGGGTTTTTTCCGTCAGGGAAAACTCCTGGCCCGGCGGCAGTCCGATCACGCGAGCTAAGGACAGCTTCTGCTTGGCAAAGTCGTTGCGCGCGGCGATGAGCTGCTGCTGGCGGGTTTGCAACTCGACTTGCGAGCGCAGGGTATCGATAGCCGGACTCAGCCCGGCCTTTTGCTGGTCGACCGCTTTGTTGTAGAGGGCCTGGGCGTTTTTGACCTGGGCGTCAGTCGTTTCAATGCGAGCGGCGGTGGAAATGGCCAGCAGATAGGCGTTGCCCACGGCCAGTACAACCAACTCACGAGCGTCTTTGTAGGTGTACTGTGCCGATTTCAGGCTCTCGGAAGCGGCGCGTTCTTTCTCGAGGTCTTTGAAGTTGAACAGCGACTGACTGACCGAGGCACGGGTATCAAGGTAGTTGAAGGGACCAATCACCCGGGGAAGCGGGAATGGGAAAAGGTTCCCCTTGAAGCCAAGAGCGGTGAGACTCTGGGTTTGTGCGTCCTCCTGCACTCGGGCCGAGAGGTCGGGAAGAAGGTTGCTGAGTTCTTTCCATCGCTCGCCCCGGGCCATGATGGTTTGATCGCCAGAGAGGAGCAGCCCGAGGTTGTTGCGCAACGCGCGGTCGATGGCCTCCTGGAAACTCAGCTGCAAGATCTCCGGAGTGGCTTTGCCTTCCGGCTCGCTGCCGGTGAACGGACTCTGCGACCCAGGCAGAGAGATGGACGGCGCAGGCGCGGAATTCTGCGCCACAAGGCCTGTGACTGGAGACAACATCATCAGTGCGACAGCAAGCAGTTTGCGGTTCGGATGAGGCATGAAGCGGAGCATTTCCGGTTCTGAAAAAGTCTCATTATAAGCAAAGTCTTCGAGACAACCTTTCTCATTCCGACATAGCATATCCGTTTCCTATTGATTCGTTTGAGATATCTTGCGATGCAAAAACCCCGTGGCTGGCAGGGTTGAATTTGGACGCTGCCGAGAGCCCACGGTGATGGCATTGCACTAAGGTGACCGATAAATGACCGAGCAAGAGTATCGGGTCAAGCATTGAAACCGACAATGAAAATTTAGATTAAGGCCAATTACTTTCGACACTTCCACTCAGCGCCGCCTGCCGTTAGAGTAAAGCAGATTAGGTTCATCCCCATGCGTAGAAGCGGCAGTTTGATAGTTGCGCTGACCCTGTGTGTGGGTTTGTTCACGCAGACGAGCGCAGCTCAGGCGGAAGGACATGCGGGAAGAAGAGCGATCGACAAAGTTGCTCCGGTTTATCCGGAACTCGCGAAGCGTGCCCACATTAGAGGAGCGGTCAAGCTGGAAGTTGTTGTCCGGCCAGATGGGAGCGTTAAGTCGACGAAAGTACTAGGGGGAAGCCCAGTGCTGATCGAATCGGCCACCGATGCGGTCCGCAAGTGGAAGTTTGAAGCTACTTCCGACGAAACTACTGAGATTGTTCAACTCATGTTTGAGCCGCACTAACGGCAATCTTAAGCGCAAGGGAAGATTCAATCGCCTCATGCCTGCATCGACTCCAAAGCCCGCCACGAACCAGATCGACCGCCGCAGGAGACGGCATCCGAGATACTCCGCCGATTTCCGAGTTACCGTGAGCTATCTTCTTGAAAATCAGTACCAGAATCTTGAGGGACACTGCAGGGATCTGTCCCAAGCCGGAGTCGGCATACTGTTGGCTGCGGACCTGAATGGCGGCGAGGTGGCCGACTTGAGATTTTTACTTCCGGGATCAGCCCTACGGTGGGCAGTGCGAGCGGTGCTTCGCTACCGGCGGGGATACCAATACGGCTTTGAATTCCTATCCTTGACGCTCGAGCAGCAAGAGGCACTGAAGGGTTACTTCCAAGGTCTGGAGCCGATGGACTGATCCTTTTCGATCGAGGCGCGCTGAGGGGTCAGGAGCATGTGACTTCCGTCATCTTGTGGACAGGTGACCTGTGGTTCAAGCTGAAACCGGGGACTCGTTCGCGAGAATGAGCGGAAGTGGTATTTCAATGAGTGACTCCAAGCCTAACGCAGCGGCGGGAACGGACTGGACGGGGCTGTTGGCCGATCCAGACTTGGCGCGAAACCTGGGAAAACTGCTGCAGACGTACCGCGATGCTCCACCGGAGCACAGAGAAGAAGCTCTGCTGGCAGCCATGCGCGAGATCAAACAAGCAGCGTCCAGCAGCAGCGCCGCGGCAACCTCTACTAAGGGAGCGACGAAGCCTTCACCACAGCCCCTGCCTACCCCGGTCTCTGCCACTCCCCCGTTTGAGCCCGATATCTTCAGCTCCAACACGGGACAAGACCGGCGGCGGCATCCTAGAATCAAGTGCTTTGTGGCGGTTGAGCTGCGAGTCAATGACTCCGATGCTCCCATCTGGGGCAATCTCTCAAACACCAGCTTGGGCGGATGTCAGGTGGAGACCGCTGGACACATCAGCGGGGGGGCCAAAGTCGAAATCGGACTTTGGGTGGCGAGCGGCAAGATTTGGGTAAAAGGTCTTGCGCTAAACGGAGTGGTCACTCGCAGCGCGCCCGCTGGAGGAGTGCGCATTCGCTTCGCCATGGATCCTGCTGAAAAAGAGAATCTCCGCCAGTTTCTTAAATATGTCCAAGAGACCACCAGGGCATCGACGAGCGAAAGCAGCTACCTACAGATGCTGAAGTAGATTCAGTTTGTCCTCCTTCCGTTCCCTCTTCTGTTCCCTCCATTCTTGCAGGTTGCCTCGATATTTTCACAAATCCCACGACATTGGTCCGCAAGAAATTGGTACACTCGATGCGTATCTGCAACCCTTTCTGTCCTGGGAACTCTAATACGGCTAGCCAGTAGAGCAACTCAGCGTAGGCAGCGTTGTCCCTCGAAAGGAGCGCGCATCACATGGTAGCCAGTGAGCAAGCGGTGGTGACCGGCAAGCAGTTGGATACGCTGTGCATTAACACGATCCGCACATTAGCGATTGACGCGGTACAGCAAGCCAACAGCGGTCATCCGGGAGCGCCCATGGGTTTGGCGCCGGTGACTTACTGCCTGTGGCAGGAGTTTCTGCGATACGACCCGGAAGATCCGAAGTGGTTGAACCGCGACCGGTTCGTGCTGTCGAACGGCCACGCCTCCATGCTGCTCTATGCCATGCTTTATCTCGCGGGCGTGCGCGAGGTCGACAAAGACGGGGAAGTTTTGAAGGAACTGGCCATCCCCATGGAGGAAATCAAGCGCTTCCGGCAACTGGGAAGCCGGACTCCGGGACATCCCGAATCACACCTCGCGACGGGCGTGGAGACTACCACGGGACCGCTCGGCCAGGGTGTGGGAAACAGCGTGGGAATGGCCATCGCCAGCCGGTGGCTGGCTGCGAATTTCAACCGTCCGAACTTTGAGATCTTCGATTTCAACGTGTATGCAATGTGTTCGGACGGCGACCTGATGGAAGGCATTGGGGGTGAAGCCGCCTCGCTGGCCGGCCATCTGAAACTTTCGAATCTGTGCTGGATGTATGACCACAACGGCATCACGCTGGATGGTCCCGCCGATTGGTCATTCAGCGAAGATGTGGCCACGCGATTTGTCGGGTACGGATGGAACGTGACCCGCGTCGCCGATGCTAACGACCTGGAGATGCTGGCCCGGGCTTTTGAAACATTCAAGAAAACGACGGATCGCCCCACCCTGATCATCGTCGACAGCCACATTGGTTATGGATCGCCGCACAAGCAGGACAGCAATGCGGCGCACGGAGAGCCCCTCGGCGAAGAAGAAGTGCGACTGACGAAGAAGTTTTACGGCTGGCCCGAGGATGCCAAGTTTCTGGTGCCGGAGGGCGTGCGCGAGCACTTCCGGGATGGAATTGGAAAGCGCGGGCGTAACGCGCGCGCGCAATGGGAGCGGATGTTCGCAGAGTATTCACAAAAGTATCCGGACCTTGCCGACCATTTGCATCGCATGCAACGCCGCGAACTTCCTGAGGGCTGGAGCAAGAACCTGCCGACGTTTCCAGCGGACCCAAAGGGAATAGCGACGCGCGAGAGTTCAGGGAAGGTGCTGAATGTGCTGGCGCAGAACATTCCATGGCTGATCGGCGGCTCGGCCGACCTGGCTACCTCGAACAAGACCACGTTGAAATTTGAAGGCGCAGGCGACTTTCAACCCGGCGAGTATGCTGGACGCAATCTGCATTTCGGCGTGCGCGAGCATGTTATGGGTGCGAGTGTGAACGGGCTTACGGTTTCTGGTATCCGCGCGTTCGGTGCTACTTTCTTTAATTTCAGTGACTACATGCGGGCCAGTATCCGGCTTTCCGCGCTCATGGAAATTCCTTCCATTTTCATTTTCACCCACGACTCCATCGGACTGGGAGAAGACGGGCCAACGCATCAGCCGATCGAACAACTGGCGTCGTTACGTGCGATGCCAAACCTGGTTGTGCTGCGTCCTGGCGACGCCAATGAAGTGGTTGAAGCGTGGAAGATGATTGCGCAGTTGCAGCACCAGCCGGTGGCGCTTGTACTGACGCGGCAGGCAGTTCCAACCTTTGACCGTACCAAGTACGCCGCGGCCTCGGGCACGGCAAAGGGCGCGTATATTCTCGCGGACGCGCCCGCCGGCAAACCGGACGTGATTCTGATGGCTACGGGCAGCGAAGTTTCGCTGTGTGTCGAGGCCTATGAAAGGCTCAAAGCGGAAGGCGTTCAGGCACGAGTGGTGAGCATGCCCTCGTGGGAAATCTTTGAACAGCAGGATACAGCTTACAAAGAAAGCGTGTTGCCTTCTTCAGTGATGGCGCGGGTTTCGGTGGAAATGGCCGCCACTTTTGGGTGGGAGCGGTACGTTGGACTGAAGGGCCGAATGATTGGCATGCACCGGTTCGGCGCCTCGGCGCCGTTGAAAGATTTGTTGAAGTTTTTCGGCTTCACCGCCGATGCCGTAGTGGCGGAAGCGCGCAAAGCGATTGCGGAAAAGTAGGGGCGATTTACTTACGTCCCACTCGCAAAGACTGAAGTGGGCCACCGTTTGGGCGGACAGGTTTGATCGGACGACGACGTCCGTCGTCGGTTCATCAGGAGAAATCATTATGCAACCAACTGGAGTTCTGGAAAGTTCAAAAGCTACGAATCCCGTGAAGGCTTTGCTCGATTACGGGCAATCGATGTGGCTCGATTACATCCGTCGCGACCTGATCATGAGCGGAAGCCTGAAAGCCATGATTGCTGACGACGGCCTTCGAGGAATGACTTCGAATCCGTCCATCTTCGAGAAGGCGATAGCTGAAAGCTCGCTTTATGACGATATGTTGAAATCGCTGGCTTCGCGCAGTGATCTGGACGCAACCGCCCGGTTTGAACTGATCGCCATTCGCGACATTCAAGACGCCGCCGACGTGCTCCGCCTGGTGTACGAAAGTTCGAAGTTCAGGGATGGATATGTCAGCCTGGAGGTTTCTCCCCTGCTTGCGCTGAAAACGCAAGAGACGATCGACGAGGCCCGCCGCTTGTGGAAGGCCGTGAATCGCGAGAACGTGATGATCAAGGTTCCGGGCACTGCCGAGGGGCTTCCCGCAATTCGCCAGTTGATTGGTGAAGGCATCAACATCAATGTGACCTTGTTGTTCGCGCAGGAAGTTTACGAGAAGGTTGCGGAGGCGCACATCGCCGGACTCGAGGATCTGGCAAAACGCGGTGGCAATCTGAACAAGATTGGAGGCGTGGCCAGCTTCTTTATCAGCCGGATCGACACGCTGGTGGATTCCATGATCGACAATAAACTGAAGACCGCCACCGACCCGCAACAGCAGGCGTTGCTGAAGAGCCTGCTGGGGAAAGTTGCGATTGCGAATGGAAAGCTGACCTACCAGCGGTATCTACGAATCTTCAGCGGGCCGAGGTGGCAGGCTCTGGCGGCTCAAGGAGCACAGACTCAGCGCGTTCTTTGGGCGAGCACGAGCACGAAGAATCCCGCGTATCGTGACGTCATGTACGTCGAGGAACTGATTGGGCGGGACACGGTGAATACCATGCCTCCAGCTACGATTGATGCGTTTCGCGATCACGGAAAGTTGAGAAACAGCCTCACCGAAGACGTGGCTGGGGCGCAGAACGTGATGGACAATCTGGCGAAAACGGGCATCTCAATCAAGGAAGTGACTACGAAGCTGACGGATGACGGAGTGAAGCTGTTTGCGGACGCGTTCCACAAGCTGCTGGCTGCGGTGGAGAAGAGCACGCAGCCCAAAGGAAAGACCGCTTGAGCCGCCTGAAATCTTCGTTGCCAGAAAGCTTGGCGGCGTCGGTAAAGACCAACATCGCCGATTGGAAGGCGGGCAACAAGATGCAGCGCCTTTGGCAACGCGATGCAACGCTCTGGACCGGTGACGATGAGGCCAAGTGGCTGGGATGGCTAGACATCACCGAAGAGGAGATCGCACACCCGATCCAGTTGCGGGGTCTTGCCAAGGAAATCTGGAGTGCGGGCTTCAAAGATATTCTTCTGCTGGGCATGGGGGGGTCGAGCCTGTGTCCAGAAGTTCTGCGCATGACGTTCGGCAAGATCGCCGGCTTCCCTGATTTGCATGTGCTCGATTCCACCGACCCGGCGCAGGTGAAGGCGTTTGAAAACAAGATCGATATTGCCCGGACACTCTTCATTGTTTCCAGCAAATCGGGCACCACTCTTGAACCCAACATCTTCAAACAATATTTTTTTGAACGTACGAGGCAGGTTGTAGGAGCGGACAAGGCCGGCAGCCACTTCATCGCTATCACTGATCCGGGATCGAAGATGCAGCAAGTGGCGGAAGCGGATCGCTTCCGGCTTATTTTTTTTGGCCGGCCTTCAATCGGCGGGCGCTATTCGGCACTCTCAAACTTTGGCATGGTTCCCGCCGCGGCAATGGGAGTGGACACGAAGAAGTTCCTCGATCGCACGCAAGAGATGGTGCAGGCCTGCGGACCCGCCGCGGTGATCGAAGAAAACCCGGGTGCGATGCTGGGAATCATTCTGGGCACTGCGGCGCGGAGTGGCCGCGATAAAGTCACGATTATCACTTCCCCGGATATCTCCGACCTGGGGGCGTGGCTCGAACAATTGCTGGCCGAGTCCACGGGGAAAGTTGGGAAGGGCATCATCCCGGTGGACCGCGAAGAACTGGCAGCACCGGAGGTTTACGGCAACGATCGCGTGTTTGCGTACGTCCACACGGAACATGGGATCGATGTTAAGCAGGATGCGAAGCTCGCGGCTCTGGAAAAAGCCGGGCACGCGGTGCTGCGAATCTCGATGGCCGACATCTACGACCTGGGAGCGGAGTTTTTCCGCTGGGAGATTGCCACAGCAGTTGCTGGTTCCATCATCGGGATCAATGCTTTCAACCAGCCCGATGTGGAAGCCAGCAAGATTGCAACCCGGAACTTGACGTCTGCGTACGAAAAGACCGGTTCCCTGCCCGTAGAAGCGCCTGTGGTGGAAAACGACGCGATCAAGCTGTTCACCGACGAGAAGAACGCTGCCGAGCTGGCGCAGGCCGCGGACGGAGACAAGTCTCTCACCGGATATTTGAAGGCTCATCTCGGGCGCATTAAGACGGGCGATTACTTTGCCTTGCTGGGATTCATCCAAATGGATGGCGAACACGAGAAGACCTTGCAAACCATAAGGCACGCAGTGCGGGACAAGAAACATGTGGCTACCTGCCTGGGCTTTGGGCCTCGTTTTCTGCATTCGACCGGACAGGCGTACAAGGGTGGACCGAATTCGGGGGTCTTCCTGCAGGTGACCTGCGACGATACCTTGGAACTGCCGGTACCACAACAGAAGTACACATTCGGCGTGGTGAAAGCGGCGCAGGCTCGCGGCGATTTTCAGGTGCTGGCTGACCGGGGGCGGCGCGCGCTCCGCGTGCATCTGCACGATGTGGACGCGGGCTTGGCGACTCTGACAGCGGTGGTTCAAAAGGCAGTTGCCTGATCTGGCGGCGACCATCCTCCGGGTTCGGCGTTATGCGAGGTTAAGGAGTAGCGCATGCAATTGGGGATGGTGGGTCTGGGCAAGATGGGCGCGAATATGACGCGCCGTCTGATGCGCGGCGGACATCAACTTGTAGTTTCGGATCTGAGCGTCGACGCGGTGAAGCAGCTTGCCGGCGAAGGAGCCGGTGGTTCGTCGTCGTTGGAAGATCTGGTCGGCAAACTGAAACCGCCGCGAGCGGCGTGGGTTATGGTGCCGGCAGGCGGTCCGACTGAGCAGACGGTGCAGAAACTCGCGCAGCACATGCAAGCCGGCGACGTTATCATCGACGGTGGCAATTCCTATTTCAAAGACGACGTGCGCCGGGCGGGTCAGTTCAAGAGCAAAGGCATCCATTACGTGGACGTAGGAACCAGCGGAGGCGTCTGGGGTCTCGAGCGCGGTTACTGCATGATGATCGGCGGGCCGAAAGAGGCGGTGCAGAGGCTCGATCCGATTTTCAAGACGCTGGCACCAGGGAAGGGCGATATCCCGCGCACACCGGGCCGGGAAAAACTTGACGGGTCGTCTCAAAAGAGTTCGGCTGAAGAGGGATATATCCATTGCGGTCCGTCAGGTTCTGGCCACTTTGTAAAGATGGTGCATAACGGCATCGAGTACGGAATCATGCAGGCCTATGCAGAGGGATTCGACATTTTCAAGAACGCCACCAGCAAAGACTTGCCGGAAGAAATCCGGTACGATCTGAACTTGCCGGATATCGCCGAGGTTTGGCGGCGGGGGAGCGTGGTCAGTTCGTGGCTGCTTGATCTAACGGCCATGGCTCTGACGGAGAATCCAACGCTCTCGGAATACGAGGGCTACGTGCAGGATTCCGGCGAAGGACGCTGGACAATCCAGGCTGCTCTGGAAGAAGCCGTACCTGCGGACGTGCTGACCGCGGCGTTGTACGTGCGCTTCCGATCGCGGCAGCAACACACGTTTGCGGAGAAGATGCTTTCTGCCATGCGGCAAAAGTTCGGTGGACACATCGAGGCGGGCGCGGTCAAGAAGAGCGCGTAACCAGACGTATTTCAGCGTGAGAATCTGAGGATCTGATCATGGCTCAATTGGCGGAACAGCCCACCGCGACCACACCGCGCGTGGGTAAACAAGGGGATCCTTGTGTGATGGTGATCTTCGGCGCGGCCGGCGATCTGACGGCGCGCCTGTTGATCCCTGCGCTGTACAACTTGGCGCGGGCGGACTTGCTCTCGAAGGAATTCGCGGTGCTGGGTGTGGCCCGGAAACAGTTGTCGGACGAGGATTTCCGCAAGCAGATCCTGGAGGATGTGAAAGAGTACTGCGGCGATTGCATCAACGACACCACATGGGAAAGCTTTTCGCGCCGCTTCTATTACTTCGCCGGCGATTTCAACGATGACCAGCTTTACCCGAAGATCAAAGACCGCCTTGCCAAGATCGACTCTGATCACTCCACCCATCAAAACGTCTTCTTTTATATGGCGACGGCTCCGAGTTTCTTCGAGCCCATTGTCGAAAAGCTCGCGGCGACCGGATTACTTGAGCAAGATAACGACCACTGGCGACGGGTGATCATCGAAAAACCCTTCGGCCACGACCTGGAGTCGGCTAGAGCCCTCAATCAGCAACTGCTCAAACTCGCCGAGGAAAACCAGATCTATCGCATCGACCATTATTTGGGTAAAGAGACCGTACAGAACATAATGGCCTTCCGCTTTGCCAACGGAATCTTCGAGCCTATCTGGAACCGGCGCTACATCGATCACGTACAGATATCTGTGGCCGAAACCGTAGGTGTGGAGGGCCGGGGCAGCTATTTTGAGCACGCGGGCTCGCTGCGCGACATGGTTCCCAACCACATCATGCAGTTGATCAGCCTGACCGCGATGGAGCCACCGATTTCGTTTGACGCCAATGCCGTGCGCGACGAACAGGCCAAGATTTTGCATGCTATCCAGCCCATCGACGATGAGGAAGTTCTCACCCGCTCGGTGCGCGGGCAGTACGGGGACGGAACCATGGAAGGGGAACGGGTTCTAGCGTACCGCTCCGAGCCTGACGTCGCACCGGATTCGCGCACCGAGACCTTCGTCGCCATGAAGCTGCTGATTGACAACTGGCGCTGGGCGGACGTTCCTTTCTACCTGCGTACGGGAAAGCGTATGCCGGCGCGCAACACCCATATCGTGATCCAGTTCCGCCGAGCCCCGTTTGTGCTGTTCCGTGATACTTCTGTGGAGCATCTGATGCCGAACCAGTTAGTGCTGCACATCCAGCCCGAAGAAGGCATCTCGTTGCAATTCGCGGCCAAGGTACCCGGTCCCGTAATGCGCTTGGGAACAGTGGACATGAACTTCGAATATCAGGAATACTTCGGAAAGCAGCCGAGCACTGGCTATGAGCGGCTGCTGCACGATTGCATGATCGGTGACCAGACCCTGTTTCAACGGGCCGACATGGTGGAGGCGGGCTGGAGTGTGGTCAATCCGGTGCTCGATCTGTGGAAGGCGCTGCCGCCACGAAACTTCCCGAATTACGCTTCGGGCACGTGGGGACCGAAAGAGGCCGACGAACTATTGGAGCGCGATGGCCGGCGCTGGAGGAATTTCGAGAAATGATACTGGCCGGCGATATTGGGGGAACCAACGCTCGACTGGCCTATTTTCAGCCCCAGAACGGCCATCTCCGGCTGATTTCCGAGCGTGTCTTCCCCAGCCGCGAATACAGCGAACTGGGGGAGATTGTATCCAAATTCCTCGAAGACGTTGCCACGCGACCCGAGGTTGCCTGTTTCGGAATTGCCGGACCCGTACACAACGGACGCGTCGAAACCACCAACCTTCCCTGGGTCATCGAACAGTCCCGCCTGGCGAAACAGATTCGGATGCCCGCCACTCTGTTGATCAATGACCTGGAAGCAAACGCGTGGGGGATTGGAGCTCTCAGCCCACAGGATCTGGTGTCTCTTAACCAAGTAGTGCCGTCGAATGGCAATCAGGCAGTCATCGCGCCGGGAACTGGCTTGGGGGAAGCCGGGTTGTTCTGGAATGGCAGCCAGCATCAGGTCTTCGCCTGCGAGGGCGGCCACGCGGATTTCGCCCCCCAAGGCGATCTACAGATCGAATTGCTGCGGTTTCTCGCGGCTCGCCACGGACATGTCAGTTATGAACGTGTTCTCTCCGGACCCGGCTTGGTCAACGTATACGAGTTTCTTCTTGAAAAGGGATGTGGAGACGAAGCTACCGAATTTGCTGCACAACTTTCTCAGGGAGACGCCGCTGCGGAGATTTCCCGCGCCGCCTTGAACGGCACAAATCCGTTGGCCGAGCAGGCGCTGGATCTCTGGGTATCGGTCTACGGCGCGGAGGCCGGCAATCTCGCTCTCAAAACCATGGCCACCGGCGGAATCTTTCTCGGAGGTGGAATCTCGCCGAAGATTCTTCCCAAGCTCACGGGGCCTTTGTTTATGCGTGCTTTTCTCGAGAAAGGCAGATTGCGACCGCTTCTTGAGAGCATCCCAGTGCAAGTCATCACCAACGACAACGCCGGTCTGCTGGGAGCAGCCCGGTGCGCTGCGTCAAACTCCAGCAATGGACGAACAGGAATGTTGTGAATGCCTCGGTCGACGTGCGCAGACTGACCACTCCGCAGGATCTTTTCCAGGCAGCCGCGGAGGAAGTCATAGGTGCCGCCACCGACGCCGTCGCACAGCGCGGGCGCTTCACCATAGCACTCTCCGGCGGATCGACTCCCAAGAACCTTTACACTCTGATCGCCGCCACCGCCAGCGCCACTTTGCCTTGGAATCAGATGTTCTTTTTCTGGGGAGATGAACGCCACGTCCCCCTGGACGATCCGCAAAGCAACTACCGCATGGCCAAAGAGGCACTCCTGTCGAAGGTTCCGATTCCGTCAGCCAACATCTTTCCGATCCCTGCTGAGAACCCGGACGCGGCCGCCGCAGCGCAAGCCTATGAGCAGACTTTGCGGAAATTCTTCGCCCCGGGGCCCGGCGAATTTCCCTGCTTTGATCTGATCTTGCTAGGCATAGGGGCAGACGGACATACCGCGTCCTTGTTCCCGGAAACCACGGCGTTGCAGGAGAAATCCCGGCTCGTGGTGGCCAACTGGGTGGAGAAGCTGAAAACCAGCCGGATTACTTTCACGTTGCCGTTGCTGAATGCCGCGCGTTGTGTTGCGTTCCTGGTGAGTGGAACAGACAAGGCGGCGGTGCTTCATGAAGTTCTGGAAGGCAACGCCCCGGCTGAGAAATATCCCTCCAGGCTGGTACGACCGAGCAATGGCAAGCTGATCTGGTTTGTCGACCGTGCCGCGGCGAGCGAATTGTCGACGGCGGCGTGAAGATTTCTGAGCGCGCAGGGAGCCGTCAGCTATGCACGCCAGCCGCCGATTTCTTTTAGGCCCTTGCCGCGCGCGTGTTCGAAAAGCCGGACGCGATGGCGGGAGTGTTCAAACTCATGGATGTCCGCCCATACTTCCGCCTGCCAAGCCTGGTCGTGGGTCGCGGACTCGCCGCAGGTGGCGCAACGGGTGTGCAGGCTAATAGAAGTAGCCTCCGCTATGACTGCGCCCGGCAGTTCGATGAAGATGCAGCGGACCTCCTGAATCTCCTCGTTTTCATCGAGCATGTGTTCGTAGCGCAGCAGGTAACAGAATCCCAGCTTGCGGGCTTCCGCTTCGGCCTCGGCACGGGTGTGAAACGGGCCATACTCCGCCCTTAGTTGCTCGGTGGAGTCGCAAGCCATCCAGAAAGTCTCTTTGTAGTCCATACCCGCCCCGCCCAGGGATTGCGGAGCCGGCTCGAGGCTGCTGGCGAGCCCGCTCGATTGGGTCGGGTCTGCCAATGCAATTTGCAGGCCGACTACGAGAAAATCGCAAGCTATTGTTTCTTCAGCCTCTTAGCCGCGTTTTAGAAGGGGGCTCGAGGGTTCGGAGTGCAAACCTTTTGCAGCAGTTGTGCTGTCGACAAGGCACACGCAAGAATCGGCAGTGGTTTGCGGCACTGCTAAACAGCTAGCTTGCTGCGGCGCGTGCCAGTGCGAAGACCGGCCGTTCGGACTCTTCCAGCCAATTCTTACCCCCGTGGCTGGCGACGTACATGGCCAACTCGAGCCGGCTCCAGACCCCCAGTTTATCGAAAGTGCTGCGCAGATGGTTCTTGATGACTTGCTCCGACGTGCCCATAAGCTTGCCGATCTCACGATTGGTGAGTCCCTCCCAAACCAGGGTAGCCACTTGAGTTTCTTTTGGGGTCAAACGCTCCCGCGGCATCATGATTTCACCTCCGCCTTTTCGAATGCGGCCGTAGCCAGCCGCACCCGTTTGCGGCCATCTCGAATTCCTGCCCGCAGAAAAAGTGTTCGCAAGTGCTGCTTTACCGTGCGCGGGCTGATGCTCAACTGGCCCGCAATTTCCTTGTTGCTGCAACCTTGGACCAGCAAGTCCAGCACTTGCTGATCGCGCGGTGTAACTTTCATTCGGTCGAGGTCCATCATGTCAGTGTTCCTCCGGTGTAGGGTTTCTTTTTCATGGTTCCTATTGCGATCTACCTTCTGGCTCAAGCACATCCTTCGCCAAAGCTTCTCCGGGACGCAGGCCACGATCTAAGGCCTGCGCAGGCTTGCACTTAGGGGCCAGAACCAGGGCTGTCGGAAGAAATTAAGAAGCTCCGTGATTGATAAGCGCTTTCCAAAACGGGCGGAGGACAGAAGGAGGGACGGCTCCGTTGCGACTTGAGATTGCCTCGTCAGAGAACACTGATGGCGAGCTTTTGCCAACCGTGGATTGCGACCGCGGCACTTGACTGGTCAACATAAGCCCTTCCCCTTCAGACTTTTGGGTATGTCCTCAACTTGACAGACGGACTCGCGCGGCGGGATGTGAGAACTGTCGGCTTCGTGCCACGGTCAGGAAACTCAGATGTTCCAAAATGGAATCAGGGCGCAGCAGGGCTGTTCGTTTTGGTTCTCGCGCTTCGCGGACTCCTCAGTTTTTGCACAGGCTCCGTCCGCAGCCTAGACGGTTGTCTTGCTGCTGGATGCGGATCGGAAGTTGACAATCAAAGTGAGCGCATCGGCAGCGAGAAGCGCTCGTTATTCAAGTCATCCCCGGAAGATTGAGCGGCAGGGAGAATGCGGGGAGGTTGCCGCGAACAAGTGTGCACATCCTTGCAGCTTACTAGAGTAACCCTTCGCACCGACTCCCGCAGAATCAGAGTGCGCGGGGACACTCTCCCGGTTCGGTCGCTTGTACGACCTTGAATTCCGCGTGGTTGTGCCTTCATCGTTGCCCTGGCACTACAGGATCTTCGATCTCCTTCTCATCACTGCGGCCCGGAGTCGACCTTATAACATAGGTTCTTTGGTGGCGGAATTGCACTAGAATAGAGCTTGTCTGAGCATCGGCCAAGCGCCGCCTCTGCGGGCTGGCCACCGAGGGGCACGCCGAAAACATCGTGACCGACCAAGAGAAAAAACCAGTTCTCGACGAGCAGACTTTTGAAAAGCTGCTGGAAGCCGCTTATGTGCTGCAAGAGCACAACCGTCGAATGCGGGAACTGGAAGAACGAATGGAGTCCCAGAGTGTACGACTCCGGGAGCAAGAGTCGGCGAACCAAGCTCCGCTGCAAAAAAACGAAACGGAATCGGAAGAGACTTCCCGCTCCAATAGCGACTACACGCTGACTCTGGCGGAGATTGTCGAAGCGCAGCGCCAGATTCAAATGCACCATCTCGAATTAAATGAGGCCATGGCAGTGATCGCCGAGAGAGTCGCACGAATCGCGGGCGCAAGCGGAGCGGCGATTGCAATTCTGGAGGGAAGCACGGTCCGCTATCGTGCGGGCGCAGGCGCTCCCGCTTTGCCCTTAGGGAGCGAAGTGCCTGAGGATAAGGCGATTTGCGCTGCCAGCCTGCGGACCGGGCAGGTCATTCGCAGTGAGAACGTGAATTCCGAGTTTTTGTTCGATCCGGCCGTGTGCCGCCAGCGTGGAATCGTATCGCTGGTCGTGGTGCCGATCTATCGCGAGGACGACATTGTTGGAGCACTGGAACTCTATTTCGGCAGGATTCACGGCTTCGCCGAACAGGACATCCACACCTGTCAACTGATGGCCGGCCTGGTGAGCGAAGCGATTGGCCGGGATGCCGAGTTGACACTAAAGAAGTCGATGGCCGCGGAACGATCCTCGATGCTGGCGGCAATCGAAAGGCTCCAACCGAACCTGGCGGCTTGGGCCGAGGGTCAAACACCCGCGGCCACTGGTCCGAGTATGGGCGCGAGCACGGCCACCTCGGCAAAACCCCCCTGTTGGAAGTGTGGCAGTAAGCTGCTGGCCGAGGAGCAGTTTTGCGGCAAGTGTGGGGCTCCGCGTGCCAGCGATGGCGGGCCATCCAGCATGCAGAGCAAGCTGGCATCGGCGTGGCAGATGCAGCAGACTAGCCCGGAGCCGCTTCCCAGCGAGATCTCTCCTCCCACCGAGATGACGCGCCCCTTCGGGGTGCACGAGCCTCAGAATGAGGGGGAGGTTGAGGAAGAGAATGCCGAGGATGACCTACCGAAGCCGTTCTCTCTGCCGGAGTTCGACGAGAGTAACCCACTGTCCACGCCGTCATTCGACGCGAGCGCGAATGAGGATCCGATAGAGGCATCACCGTCACCCGAGTCGCAGCTCAGCGAGGACGGTGACGAAGCCCCGCCAATTGCCCTCGTAAAACAGCAGGAGGATATTGTCTGGAGTTCAGCGGCGCGAGCGCGGGACTTCCTGGAATCGCTGGCTGCGACGCGTACGCCCAGTGCCTTGGGCCGCTTCTGGCGCTCCCGTCGCGGCGATTTCTATCTCGCGGTTGCCGTCGTTCTGGTGGTGGTGGTGATTCGGTGGGGCATCTGGTCCAACCACTCGGTGGGCGCCACGGGCCATGGAACGGCGGTTTCCGGGAGCGCGAATCGGGGGAGACAGCCAGCCCCGGATGCAGATCTTTCTGTGTTTGACAAACTCCTTATCGGTCTCGGACTGGCTGAGGCTCCCGAAGCTCCGGAATACAAAGGTAATCCCGATACCGAGGTTTGGGTCGACGTGCACACTGCTCTGTATTACTGCCCCGGTTCCGATCTCTACGGCAAGACAGCGCAGGGTAAGGTTACCAGCCAGCGCAACGCGCAGTTGGATCAGTTCGAACCCGCGAATCGCAAGCCCTGCGAGTGACTCCGCCCGGCTTGAACAGTGCCGAGCCGAATTCCACACAGCCAGATTGACAACCTTGCTTCCCGGTAGTGCAATCATAACTATCCCCGCTCCTCCGGAGAGTGCCAGTGCCTCACCGACCAGACAAGTCCGACGCAAGTGCGTTACCGGACCCTGAACTGAATCCCCTTCTAAATCCGCTACTGGCAGCGCATATGGGACGATGGGCGGAAGTGTATTTCACCAATCCGCCGGAGAAGCGTGAACAAGCCGTCTCTGACCTGCTTCGGGAACTGGAGAACGTTCCCCCGGAGTCTGCTTCTCTTCCGGTCGCCAACGGGAGCGAGGGGGAGAAAAAGCAGAACCTGGAATCGCCGCACTCGTCTCCAGCCACACTGGACTTGGTTCTCACTTGCAGTGTTTGTGGGTACAACAATCCAGCAGAACTGAGATTTTGCGGGATGTGCGCCGCGCCATTGCAAGTCTCGCCCAACGTGCGCGTACCGCAAGTCGCGCAGGCCGCACCCAACCCTGGAGCGAGTTGGTGCGAACGTGCTCTCGGCGGTAACTCCGTTGAGGACGCGATCGATCCCGCTGTCCGCTCCACCGTGGCCAGTGCAGACGGCGACGTCCGGGGACTGACCTGGCTGCTGCCGGAAAAAAATCTTCCGCGTCGCGGTGTGAAATCCAGGCATTCTCGCTACCGCAACCCACTCTACATCGGAGCCGTGCTGGCAGCTCTTCTCGCCATACTGGGTTACATGGCGTGGCGTGGAAAGGAAGCTCGAACGAGCATGGCAGCTCCACGGTCTGCACCCGCAAGCGCCATCCCAACGGCGCAACCTGCGCCAAATACGTCGGCGCGGCCGCCGAGCCGAACTGGGAGTGCCTTGCCGACAAGCACTCCGCCCGCTTCCACAGTTCAAAACCAATCTCCACCAGTGGCGACTTCAGGAAAGGATCAAGCTGCTGATTCGCGACCTGCGGCGCGGATCATCCCGGTACCGGTACCTGCAAGCTCCTCTGCCATTGCAGCTCCAAGGCAAAGCGGCGCGCAAGAACTGGCCACGGCAGAGAAATACTTAAACGGCACTCTGGGAGTGACTCGCGATAGCGGAGAAGCTGCCCAATGGTTATGGAAGGCTGTCAGGAAGCGCAACCTTGAGGCAACGCTGGTTCTGTCAGATTTGTATCTGCGGGGAGACGGTGTGCCTAAGAGTTGCGACCAGGCGCGTTTGCTGCTGGATGCGGCCGCACGAAAGGGCGAGAGAGCGGCCGCTGAGCGACTCCGCAACTTGCAGGCCTTCGGTTGTCAATGAAACTGGCCGGACAGAATCATCCTGCGGCCCCGGAAGTGCTCTCCAATTCAGCTTGAGGCAGAGGCCCTTATAGCGACACAACTCAGGCCGTAAGTTCTGACTCGTGCCGGCGCGACTCATACCACAAGGCAAGCTCCACCCGGTTCCAGAGTCCAAGCTTGTCGTAGATCACGCGAAGATAATTCTTGACCACATGCTCCGTCGTGCCGATCTCATGGGCCACGTCGCGGTTCTTCAAGCCCCGCGCGACAAGCTCGATGACACGGTTTTCACGCTCGCTGGGGGTACGGGGTCCGTAGCGCTCGTTTGCGAACATAGTTGCCTCCGATATAACAGGGTCGCGAGTTTCACTCGCTTGATTCCGCCGGTGATTCCGAAACGGAGAAACAGCCGGTTGAAATGAGCCTTCACGGTTCTACGCGCCATCTTGAGCTCGCTGGCAATCTCAGCGTTGTCACACCCTTGCAAGAGCAATTCGACAATCTGTTGTTCGCGCGGTCCTAGCCGAGCGGACTGCTCCGTCATCGCCACCCCCGGGGTTTTTGGATTCGCCAACGCCTTAAGACCTTCGTGTAGCTGGGATGTTTCCATATTGCGTAGCATCCACAATGCCATTTTGAGACGAGTTTGGCTGTGACCAAAGAACAGCCATTTCCACAGGCACTTACGGAGACCTCAGCCCCCTTCCAAAATGAGGAACCGGCCTCCAACGCCAGGTTCAAGCATTTCCCTCCAACCATCAAACAATCGCGTCCAGGATGCGAGAAATGCGTAAAGTCAGCGTAAGTTGCTCGCGACAGAGGGGTAAGAAGCAGATAGTAGCTGCTATAGCGGCATATCCTCTGCGGACGATCTCTTGCCAGACGCTAACCCCGGAGCCGTAGGGAAGTATCTCTCGGCACCAGCAGCACGCAGCCGATTGTCAGAGCGTTAGGGCGAACACCCTAGGTCGAAACTGCCAAGCCTGCGCTGGAGCCCTGAACAATTTACATGACCTGCCTGCCCGAAGGGGGCGGATATCCGAGTCAAATGCAGGTCTGGAGCCAATCTCGTCAAGGTTTGAGCTCAGAGTGCTCAGACTGAATACTCAAAAGTGCTTTACACTGTGGCTAAGCCATGCGACCTTCCTCGCCACGCCACAACAATCCCGCCCTCGAAAAGATGAGCAGCCCCGTGCTTCCCAGACGTTCCTCCCATGACGCGGCGGCCGCCGCAGGAGTCTCCCGATGATCAGACTTCTGAGCGTAGTGGGGGCGCGCCCCAACTTCATGAAAATCGCGCCCCTCGTCACTGAGTTGAAGAGGTTCCCCGACATGGAACATTGCCTGGTGCACTCCGGGCAGCACTATGACGAACTGCTTTCCGGCAACTTCTTCGCCGATCTGGGCCTGCCCAAGCCGGATGTGAATCTTGAAGCCGGTTCTGCCAGCCACGCGGTGCAGACTGCCGAAATCATGAAGCGCATTGAACCCGTCCTGCTCGACTTCAAACCGCAAATGGTTCTGGTTGTGGGCGACGTGAATTCTACGATCGCCGCCGCGCTTACTGCCGTCAAACTGGGAATCGGCGTAGCCCACATCGAAGCTGGATTGCGCAGCTTCGATATGACGATGCCGGAGGAGATTAACCGCAAATTAACGGACGCGGTCTCCAGCCTGCTTTTTGTAACCGAGCAAAGCGGAGTTGAGAATCTAAAACGCGAAGGCGTACCGGCGGAGAAAATCTTCCTGGTCGGCAATGTCATGATCGACACCTTGCTCCGGCACCGCGAGATCGCCGCCAGATCTCCCATCCTCGACCGGCTTGGCATGCGAGAGAACGGATCGCGCTGCCGCCCCTACGGAGTGCTTACTCTGCACCGGCCCTCCAACGTGGACGATCCTGAAACGCTGCAAGGAATTCTCAGCGCAGTAAGCGGCGTGGCCGCCGACTTTCCGGTGTTCTTCCCCGTTCATCCTCGAACTCGGAAAAATATCGAGAGTTTTGGTTTGCTGCGATATCTGGCCGGTGCGGGCGGGGCAAACGACGTTGGAATCGTGCCTCTTGATCCGCTCGGCTATCTCGATTTCCTCTCGCTCAACGACCAGGCACGCATTGTCCTCACCGACTCCGGCGGAGTCCAGGAAGAAACCACGGTCCTCGGCGTGCCGTGCCTCACACTGCGAGAGAACACGGAGCGGCCGGCAACGGTTGAGCACGGCTCGAATCAAGTAGTGGGAGTCGATTCGGATCGCATTCTTGCGGCGGCTCGATCCATCCTCCTGAAACCGACGCGCCAGTCCCGGCGTCCTCCACTTTGGGATGGCAAAGCGGCTCCGAGGATTGTCGCGCTCCTCCGCGAACATCTCCAGCACGGCGGTCTTGCTTAGAAGCCTTATCAGTGCTGTCGCGGATCGAATTGCCCGCGGTGTAGGACTTCGAACTTGGACTTGAACTACACTTTCCCGCTACACTACTGTTCAAACGAATGAGACTCTCTGTCGTCATGCCGGTGTATAACGAGCGTGCCACGCTGCGGCAAGTGGTTGAAAGAGTGCTTGCTGTTCAGCTGGAGATCGAATTGATTTGCGTGGACGACGGGTCGACTGACTGCTCCCGCGAAATCCTTGCCCAATTGCAAGCTGAGCATCCCCAAATCCGGATTCTGCTTCAGCCGAAAAACATGGGCAAAGGTGCGGCCCTGCACCGCGGCATCAAGGAAGCTACCGGGGACTACGTCGTCATCCAGGATGCCGATCTCGAGTACGACCCAGCAGAGTACACGGTGCTGCTGGAACCGCTAATCGAAGAGAAAGCCGACGTCGTCTACGGCTCGCGTTTTCTTTCCGCCCGCCCTCATCGCGTGCTTTACTTCTGGCACTCGGTGGGCAACTGGATTCTTACTCTGCTCTCGAACGCACTCACTGACATCAACCTCAGTGACATGGAGACTTGTTACAAAGTTTTCCGGCGGGAGATTATCCAATCCATTCCTCTCGAAGAAAAACGTTTCGGATTCGAGCCTGAAGTAACCGTGAAGATCGCGAAGCGGAAGCTGCGCGTCTACGAAGTTGGTATCAGCTACTGGGGCCGCACGTATGAAGAAGGCAAGAAAATCCAGTGGAAAGATGGAGTGCGTGCCCTTTGGTGCCTGGCGAAATATTGCATCACCGAACCCTCGGTTGCATACCCGCAGGCTGTGGGGCCTGACGCTGCCGGAGACGACACGGGGCAAGCCGCCCCCTACGGACTAGGCGATTCCGGAACGCAACCGCCTAATTCTTCCTAAACACTGGCTCTGCCCGAATTCGTGGAATTAGGGTTTGGCTTCGTGGCCTTCATCACCCGACGGCTTCTGATATAAAGTTAATTCTCGAGCTACGTCCCGCGGCCCTGCATGAGCCTGACCATGAACATCACCGACTCAGGCTTCCAGATCAAGGCGCCTCTCGCACTCCCGGAAGACGAAGTGCAACTCTGGCGAGTCGATCTTGAGGCTATCGGTGCCGCGGAGGCCCGTTGGCAAAAGGTGCTTTCCTCCGACGAATCAGCGCGCGCTTCCCGCTTTCACTTTTCGCGCGACCGTCAGCGCTTTGTGGCGTCGCGCGCCTGTTTGAGAATGATCCTGGCGGGCTACCTGGCGACGGATCCGAACAGCTTGAGCTTCTCCTACTCCAAAAAAGAGAAACCATCTCTGGGGTCAGCCCACGCCGGCAGTGATGTCACGTTCAACCTTTCCCACTCCGGCGGAATCGCATTGTTTGCCTTTACGCGCCGACGAAAAATTGGTGTCGATGTGGAACATGTTCGCCGCGATTTCGATGTGGACGCCATCGCCCGCCGATTCTTTTCGGCACACGAGCAAGAACAACTTGCCGCTTTCCCGGATGAGAAAAAATTTGAGGCTTTCTTCCACTGCTGGACCCGCAAAGAGGCCTATATTAAAGCGACCGGCGAAGGCCTGTCTCTTCCTTTGCAGCAATTCGATGTCTCCCTGGCTGCCGAAGATCGCGATGCTTTGCTTGCGACCCGGCCGGACAACTCTGAAGCTGGACTCTGGTCCCTTCGGGAAGTCCCGGCTGGCCAAGGCTACGTTGCGGCTTTGTGCGTGCGCGGCCAGGCCTGGCAACTTAAGCCCTGGTCCGGCCCCGCCGAAGACTAACCTTCGTCGCTCCACTCCGTTGTCGGTTCACAGCCAAAGGACCTTCGGAGTTGTGGTTCAGCCTCGGCGAAAAAGGAAACTGCGCTGCGGCACTGACGCAATTGTTTTCACATTCTGATGTGACGGAGCATCCCGGACCACCTTGCCATTTGCAAAGACATGACGTTTCGATACTTACACGGATGGTCGCAATGCTTGAAGGCCTCTCAATTGCTCCATTCTTTCGTTAATCGCAGGGAGCGAATCCAGCTTTCTTATGGCTGCCGGGAAGTGTTACTCTGTGAGGTAACGTTTCGGGGTTTTCCTCTCCCTTAAGGATCCGCAAAGTGGTTTCGCATGGCTCCGATGAAGTCTGGGAAGAAATCCAGGCAAATACAATAAACGTAGTAGACAAGAAACGCAGGAACCCAGGAGGCTTAGGACTTGACCGCTTCGACCAGCCATCTCATTCCGCCGCACGGCGGAGAACTTGTTCAACTCATCGCCCAGCCCGAGAGAATTGCCGAATTGAAGTCCCACTCGAAAGAGTGGCCCTCCTGGGATCTCACCGCTCGCCAGCTCTGTGATCTTGAGCTGTTGCTCACCGGCGGATTTTCTCCGCTGCGGGGCTTCATGACGCGCGCCGATTACGAGGGCGTCTGCCACAACATGCGCCTGGCCAGCGGAACGCTCTGGCCCATGCCGGTCACCCTGGATGTAACTGAGGAATTCGCCAGGAAACTGACTCCAGGCACCAGCAAAGTCGCGCTGCGCGATCCCGAGGGCGTGATGTTGGCAGTGTTAAACGTCGAGGATGTCTGGCAGCCCGACCGTAAGGCAGAGGCTAAGGCGGTTTTCAACAGCACCAGCGCCGCACATCCGGGCGCCGATTACGCCATCAACAAGGCGAATCCCTGGTACGTCGGAGGAACCTTAGAAGGGACCCAGATCCCTTCCCACTACGATTTTCGGAACCTGCGTTTGACTCCGGCCGAGGTGCGCGCCGAGTTTGCCCGCGTGGGTTGGCGCCGTGTGGTTGCCTTCCAGACGCGCAACCCCATGCACCGCGCCCACGTTGAACTAGCGTTCCGCGCTGCCAAGCAAGTCGAAGCCAATTTGCTCATTAATCCGAGCGTTGGCATGACCAAGCCAGGCGACGTCGACTACTTCACCCGAGTGCGGTGCTATCAGTTATTGCTGCCGAAGTTCCCTCAGGGAACAGCAAGGCTTTCTCTGTTGCCCCTTGCCATGCGCATGGGTGGACCACGCGAGGCCATCTGGCACGCGCTCATCCGCAAGAATCATGGCTGCAGCCACTTGATCGTGGGCCGCGATCATGCAGGTCCGGGCAAGGACACGGACGGCAAGCCTTTCTACGGCCCCTATGAGGCCCAGGAAGTCTTCAAGAAGCACGGAGCCGACATCGGCGTCACCATGGTCCCCTTCAACATGATGGTCTACCTCGAGGGTCAGGACAAATACGTTCCTGATGACGAAGTTAAGAACGGAGACCACGTGCTGAACATCTCCGGCACCGAGCTTCGCCAGCGTCTGAACGAAGGCCGCGAGATTCCCGCCTGGTTCACGTATCCCGAAGTCGTGTCTGAATTGCGTCGCAGTTTCCCAGCCCGTCACAAGCAAGGCGTGACCATCTTCTTCACCGGACTTTCCGGTTCCGGTAAATCGACGATTGCCAATGTGCTGCTGACCAAGTTTCTGGAAACCGGCGGACGTCCCGTCACCCTGCTCGATGGCGACCTGGTGCGCAAGCACTTGTCTTCCGAACTCGGCTTCTCCAAGGAACACCGCGACATTAACATCCGGCGCATCGGCTACGTGGCGTCGGAGATCACCAAGAACGGCGGTATCGCCATTTGCGCGCCCATCGCCCCTTACGATGCCACGCGCAAACATGTCCGGCAGATGATTGAGCCCTATGGAGGGTTCATTCTGGTGCACATCGCTACGTCCGTGGAAGTCTGCGAACAACGCGATCGCAAAGGCTTGTATGCCAAGGCGCGTGCCGGAATCCTGAAAGAATTCACCGGTATCTCGGATCCTTATGAAGTTCCGGGCGACGCCGAAGTCACGATCAATACGCGTGATTTGTCACCCGAAGAGGCAGCACAAGAGATTTTCCTGCACCTGGAGCGGGAAGGCTTCATCGGGACGGCTGCGGAGTCGATTTAAACCCGTTCTGATGAACCCGAAAATGAGAAGAGGCTGCTGAAACCGGTACGGTCATGGATCTGCTGATCAAGAGCCTGGTTGGTTTTGGAGTCGGGACCCTCATTGGAATGACGGGACTCGGGGGTGGCGTTCTGCTGCTCCCGATCCTTATTTTTGGCTTGGGCGTGCCTCCCATGCGCGCCGTCGGCTCTGATGCGCTTTTCAACTTTGTTACCAAGATCGGCGCCAGCGCGGTGCACTTGCACAAAGGGACGGTTCGGCGCAAGGTAGTTTTGGCGCTCGCAGCCGGCAGCGCTCCGGGCTCCTATCTGGGCGTAAGTTACCTGGTTCATTTGCGTACTCTCTATGGCAATGGCGTCAATCACTTCATCACGGTCGCGGTTGGAGTCCTGCTGATTTGCATTCCGACTTTTCTGTTCTTCCAGAAGAAGATCGAGGACCGGGTCGCCGTGCGCCCGCCGACCATAAAGTCGTTCGCCTGGATGTCGGTCATCGGCTTGGTGGCGGGCTTTCTGGTGGGCATCACTTCCGTCGGCTCAGGCAGCATTGTGATGATGATGCTTCTGCTGTTCTACAGCTTTCAACCGAAAGTCATGGTGGGCACCGACATCGTGCATGCCCTGATTCTCACGGGGGTCACCAGCCTTCTCCATTTTCGGATGCACAATGTCGATTTCCATCTCGTCGGTGCGCTTCTGCTCGGCTCGGTTCCGGGCGGGTTGCTCGGTTCTTACTTGAGTACGCGGGTTCCGGTTCCCTGGCTGCGGCGCATACTTTGCGCCGTGCTGCTGGCCACGGGCGCGCGCATGCTGATGGCTTGACCTCGCAAACTTTATCTCACAAACGTGATCGTCACAAACTTGATGGTCACAAAGAAGATTAGAAGTATGCAATCCAATTCTTACGCTCCCATACTGGAACGCATTCACGCCGCGCTCGAATCCTCTCGCGCGGTCTTCGCGCGCTTCACCCCGGGAGCGATTGAAACGGAATATAAAGCTGGACACGATCCTGTAACCGAGGCCGATCGCGCCCTTGACGCCGTTCTGCGAAAGGAACTTCTGCGCGACGGAGAAGGTTGGCTTTCGGAAGAGAGCGCGGACGATCCCATTCGATTGCAACGCTCGGGCGTTTGGGTGGTCGATCCGCTCGACGGCACTCGCGAATTCGTCAAGGGAATCCCGGAGTTTTGCGCATCGATCGGATTCGTCGAGAATGGCCGCCCCGTGGCCGGTGGAATTTACAATCCAGCCACCGACGAAACCTTCCTGGGGTCGATTGAATCCGGCGTTACCTACAACGGCAAACCTTCCCAGCCTAGCCAGCGCAAGAGTTTGGAGGGGGCCCTCGTCCTGGCCAGCCGCAGCGAGGTCAACCGCGGTGAATGGAAACCTTTTGAACAAGCCGCTTTTAAGATCCGCCCCATGGGATCGGTGGCCTACAAGCTTGCTCTGGTCTCGGCTGGACTCGCCGATGCAACCTTTACCCTCACTCCCAAGAACGAATGGGACGTTGCCGCGGGCGCAGCTTTGGTGCTGAGTGCAGGAGGCTTTATCAGCACCTTAGAGAACGCGCCCTTACGTTGTAATAACAAGAATCCGTTACTTTCCGGTCTGCTGGCCTCGGGGCCATGCTTGCGAGAAGCACTTCTGGCTGCCGTGAGCCAGCATCTTGAACCAGGGATGCTGAGGTCTGGCCAGCGCAGCTGAGGACGCTTCCTCTTGAGAAGCACCGTCTCAGCGGGCTAAAGAATGCCAATCACGCAAGCAAGCGAGAACCAGCCGGCGCAGATGGATTTGAACCGCCGGATCACGTCTCCCAATTTCCCGAGGACGACTAGTTCAGATTCTTCACATACGCCTCGAAGTAACAACGCGAATAAGGCGAGGATTCATGGTCCGTGCCGTTAAGCACGACGCCGACCAAGGTCTGGTCTGGAAATCCCTCCCGCGCCCGGCGCGCCATATCGACCGGCGCCGCATTGGAGCGCACCACCATCAGCACGCCGTCACAGGCCTGCGCCAGCACGCCGGCATCGGAAGCCGCCACGGCTGGCGGCGAATCGATGATGATCCAGTCGAACAAAGCTTCCACCCGCTCCAGCAGGAACTTCAGCCGGCCGTTGGCCACCAGTTCTGAGGGGTCGGACATCAGCCGGCCGCTGGGAATAAAGAACAGGTTCTCCATTGCACCACGCTGCATTATGGAAAATTCGTCGGTCCCGCCCCGCAGGTAGTCGGAAAGACCGGGGGACGAAGTCGTGCCCAACATCATATGCAGTCGCGGTCCGCGCAAGTCCGCATCGATCAGCAATACGCGTCGTCGCTGCCGCACCAGCGCCTGCGCTAGGTTCGCCGAGGTGAAGGACTTGCCTTCCTTGGGCCGCGCGCTGGTCACCATGATTTTCTTCAGCGCCATCTTCTCGCGCATGCGATAAATCCGGGAGCGCAACACCTGGAATTCCTCGGTCCCGCGCGCATTATCGTCGCCATCGTTATCGTCGCCATCGAAGAACAGCATGGTTTTCTCGTCCGGCTTCCATTGCAGTTGCGGACAGCGCGCCAGCAAGGCGTCCAGGCTGAAGGGATTTGCGAACGACGGCATCGCCGAGGTGAGTGGAACGCCGCCGGCAGACATTCCCGCTGCCACCGCTACCGCCGACTCTTCTACCATAGTCATGGGCAGCTCACCGACTCGCGTCGCGAAATTACGCTGGGCTCGACCTCTCTGCGCTGTCGCCCGCTCCTGTTCAGCTCGTTTCAACGCTTCGTGGATTCTGCTCATTGTTTCCTTTCCTTGAAGAGGTCCTTCTCTTCTTCGCGCAACCGGTCGGCTAACGTAGCCAGCGACCGCAAGGCTTCCTCTAAGTCAAATTTCTCCGGACCCGCCCCTAGCGGTGGCGTCGTCATGGAACCGGCTGCGTCGCCCAGATCAAAGTCCCGGGCCACACCCTCTACCACCGACGGCACGATCACTTTCTGCTGATCCACGAACGCACTCACCAGGCAGTGCTCGCACAAAAGGTTGATGACCCGCGGAATTCCGTCGGCATACCGGTGGATCGCAACCAGAGACTCGGGATCGAAGATCTGCTGGCCGTTGGAACCGGCAATGCGCAACCGCGTTTGGACATAAGCTTTCATTTCCTCCAGCGTCAGCGGATATGTCTTGGCCCGCAGCGTCAACCTTTGCCGTAACTGCCGCAGTTGCGGCTGCTTCAGCTTCTGCTCCAGTTCCGGCTGGCCCACCAGCACGATCTGGAGCAACTTCTCCGTGAAGGTCTCCAGGTTGGTCAGCATGCGGATCTCTTCCAGTACCTCGTCGCTCAGGTTCTGCGCCTCATCCACAATGAGCACCGCTGTCTCGCCCGCCCGGTAGCGATCCAGCAGCCAGTTGTAGAGCCGCAGCAGGATCTGGCTCTTGGTCTTCGAATCGCAGGGAATGCTGAAGTCCGCCATCATGTAATCCAGAAACTGCGGCGTGTCCAGGCGTGAATTGAAAATGAAAGCGGTCGCCACCTGTTGCAGGCGCAACCACTCCAGCAGCTTGTTGATGAGCGTGGTCTTGCCCGTTCCCACTTCCCCGGTCAGCAACACAAAACCTTTGCGGCTCTGGATGCCATAGGTCAGGCAGGCCAGTGCCTCCTCGGTGTGCCGCGTCAGAAACAAATAACGCGGGTCGGGGTTCACGTTGAACGGATTCGCCCGCAGGCCGTAAAACTCTTTGTACATAATCCTGCCTAAAACGCCCTCGCCTGAAAAACCCTAGCCGTTTCCTTTCTTTCTTCCGGTCGTTTCCGGCGCCAGACCAAGCATCGAGCACCAGTGGAACGTTGCTTCACCAGTTTACCTCCATGTTTTCAAAAGTATATAAGCCAGAACGCGTTTACAGACGGAGAAATAGCCCAGCTCGTCATGTCCCTCTCCAAATGAGGGTCACTCTTGATGATACAGTCTGTTCCAGTGAGCCAACTGCTCCTCAATGACTTCATCCCCCGCTGATCGTCTTTCGCTGGAAGCGGCCGCTCCCAACCGCCCCAAGCGTGTGCTCGGCTTCCGCGATCTCGTTCTGTTCTACGTGGTCACCGGCATCAGCCTGCGCTGGATCGCCACCGCCGCCGCGGCCGGCCCCAGTTCCATCGTCATCTGGATCGGCGCCTGGCTCTGCTTCTACACCCCTCTCGCTCTTTCTGTGCTGGAGCTTTCTTCCCGCTATCCGAGCGAAGGCGGCCTCTACGTCTGGAGCAAGCGCGCCTTCGGAGACTTCTCCGGCTTCATGTCGGCGTGGACTTATTGGACCAGCAACCT
>JBAUVZ010000188.1:0-6000 GCA_049583505.1 Candidatus Sulfotelmatobacter sp. | reverse complement strand
AGACCGGTCATGAAGAAGATTAGTACCGCAGCGGAACATAAAATCGAAAACGTTGAAGGTCAGAAGCTGACGAGCGGGCTGGATTTGGGAGACCGATCGAGCTGGTACTGCGTTCTCAATGAAACGGGGGAAGTGCTTCTGGAACGGAGGCTGGCGACAACGCCGCAAGCCATCAGGGAAGTCTTCGGCGGGATGCCGGGCGGCCCGGATTGTACTGGAAACTGGAATGCACTCGCCCTGGGTGAGCCGGCTGTTGAGTGAGTTAGAACACGAAGTGATCGTGGCCCATGCGCGGAACGTACGCTTGATCGGGGCGAGCCGACGGAAAGATCATGGTTCGATGCCCGAACGCTGGCTCGGCTGGCGAGAATCAACCCGGATCTACTGGGGCCGGCGGCATACCTAACTCATTTCCAAATCGGGACCATTTATTGGGAACACTGTGCTGTTGTGAACACTTCTACAATAGGCCGCGGTTGTAAATTGATTCCAAGGAGTTGGATGTTAAAGGGAACTCACGCGGCTCTCCCCCCGTCGTCCGCTGTTTTCCTCCGATGGCGCAGTTTAGGGAGATACTGCACCGACTCTTTTGGAAGGGTCGCGCATGATAAGCAAAGCACCATCTCACGAATCCGACCAGCGTCCCGACGAACCGGAGAATATACAAGCCCTGACTTACAAACCCAAGTCGACATTCCAATGGCCGCCAGAGTGCCTGTGGCCGTTCATGGATAATGGATTGGACCGCGATAAATAGCACACAACTTGGCAGGATGGCACTATTACCAATGTCTTGCGACGGAAACCATCTTCTCGCAGCGCGTTTTTGGGCATCGGGAAAACCACGGTCTATCAGATGGCGAGGGCGTACAAATATCAGCCGCCAAAGGAGCAAGGGAAAGGCTTGATAACCGTTTCGCAACGTACATCCCTCTCTTTACAGCATAGACACCCCACGGTGAACACATGGATATGAATGAGAGCTTGAGTGTCGGGGAAAGCGCGGCGCTGCTTCATGCAATCTTTCCGAAATACCCAGATCTACGGGGGATGAACCCACCACCGGAGGTCGGTGCGTTCCTGCTAGCCTTGCGATCTCAGAGTTTACCTAACGGTGAGTCATTCCAGTGTGACGGCACCTGACTGTGTGCCCGGACTTCGGGGGTAAGTCAACAGGGCTGGGATGACAGCATAGTCGTCCTCTTCCTTGGGTTGCGTCGCTCGAGGTGTGTTATCGAACTTGTCCTTCAATGTCGCTATCTGAAGCAGCTTCCGCCCTTTGGAATTGTCCAGCAACGGATTCTGGGAGTATCTCTTCCAGTTTTCGTGACAGCCAGACTTGTAGTTCGGACTTGTGCTCGTCCGAAATAGATACAAAGCTAACTCCTAGATGGTGGGTTTTCGACCAGCAGATCGTTGATTCTGCCAAGAACCGTGCTTTGTGATCGGGCAGAGTGAACTGAACCCGGACGCTTTCTCCTGGAACGAGCGCAACCAGCGTACTTAGAGCCATGCCCCCTTCGCTGATATTTACGCTGTCGCAACGAACTTCCTGCATGTTTTTCCTCAGGATGGTGACGGGAATAGAAACAGGACAACGGAAATAGCGCCGCCGTTCTCTCAGGATCAATCCGTAAGCAGGCTTGAGCGTGTTATGGATTGACCTGGCGGAAAGCGGCCTCTCGAAGACAAACTCCGACCTCTTCCGGAAGGCCGTGCTTTCCTCATAACTGCCGCTGATGGCAAAAGTCACCGCTCTCCGGTTTGATGGAGAGAGACGTAGCTCGTCCAAGATCAGTCCGGACTGTTCCCCTAGCTGGAGATCAACGATAACAGCATCGAACTTTCGGCGGTTGAATAGACCAACCGCCGCTGGTACTGCCTGACAGACATCAGACGAAATAGACAACTCTTGTAAGGCATGGCTGAACTGCTGAATTGTGACTGGATCAGCGGAGACCAAAAGCGCAAGTCCGATTGCCATAATGAAATACACTCCTTAATAAGGCACTCTGTCATGATTGTCCACCGCTTGCTTGTGCAAGGACGTGCAGTTCCGGGGTGTCGCCTCGCAGTTTGTCGGCAACTTTGTCGACCGTTAAAGGCCTGCTGAAGTAGTATCCTTGGATCTCATCACAATGATGTGTCCGCAGGAATGACATTTGCGCTTCGTCTTCGACGCCTTCCGCAATCACTTTGAGAGCCAGGCTTTTTGCCATGCTGATGATTGCCGCTGTGATCGCCGCGTCATCAGGCTTTACAGCAACATCTCGGATGAACGAGCGGTCGATTTTGAGCTTGCTGACCCGAAACTGTTTCAAGGAGCTGAAGCTGGAATAGCCAGTTCCGAAGTCGTCAATCGCGAACGTCAACCCCATGGCCTTTAGTTTCTGAACAACTGAGAACATCACGTCTGTATTAGAGAGCAAAACGCTTTCTGTGAGCTCCAGTTCGAGGTATTGCGGGGAGAGGCCAGTCTCGTGGAGTACCCTGAGGATGAGCTCGCAGAAGCCTTCTTGACGAAACTGGACCGCTGATACATTTACTGCTACCGACACGGCGGTAAGCCCTTCGTCCTGCCATTTCCGGGCCTGAGAGCAGGCAGTCCTGAGGACCCATTCACCGATTGGTATAATCAGTCCATTGTTCTCAGCAATCTGTATGAACTTATCTGGTGGCACAAGCCCCAATTTTGGGTGTTGCCAGCGCAGGAGTGCTTCCAACCCGGTGATCCTTCCAGTGGCAATATCCATTTGCGGCTGATACATCAGAAAGAATTCTTTCTTGTCGAGTGCCAGTCGCAAGCCGCTGTCCAAAGTCAATCGCTCCATAACCTGAGCGTTCATGTCCTCCGAGAAGAACCGAAAGTTGTTCCGTCCATTATCTTTGGAGGAATACATGGCCGCATCGGCATTCTTGATCAGGGTTTCGCCGTCTGCACCGTGTTCTGGGAAAATGCTGATGCCGAGGCTGCAGGTAACGCTGAGTCGGTGACTTTGAACGACGAATTCAGCGATCAGCGAACTAATGATCCGTCCTGCGACAGCCGCCGCGTCGGCCATATCCCTCACGCTGGTGAGCAGGACGAGGAATTCGTCTCCGCCTAGTCTGGCCACGGTGTCTTGTTCACGCACGCATGTCTTAAGTCGCTCTGCAACGTCCCGGAGCAGAAAGTCACCGACCGAGTGCCCGAGCGAGTCGTTGACGAGTTTGAACCTGTCGAGATCGAGGAACAAAAGCGCGACCCTGTCCTTTCGCCGACGAGCACCGGCGAGTGCCGTGGCTAGCCGATCCTGAAGGAGGGCGCGATTGGGCAATCCCGTAAGAGCATCGTAGTAGGCTAGGTATTGGACCCGTTCCTCGGCGACTTTGCGGTCTGTGATGTCGCGTACGGTAGCCAGCAGCGTCGGGCGCCCGCTCAGCGTCAATGCCGTCAGGCATACCTCAGCCAGAAAAACATCGCCGTTTTTGCGCTGGTGAAGCCACTCGAAACGTTCCTTGCCATTGAGAAACGCGGCGGCAATCTTCTGTTCGATCGCCGTCCGGGAGGACGTGCCGTCGGGTTGGTACGGGGGTGAGATGTCGGCAGGGTGCCGCACTAGGGCCCCGGCTGAGTATCCGAACATCTGCAGCGCAGCCGAATTGCAATCCAAAAAGCCGTTTTCGTCCATCAGCCAGTTCGCATCGGCCGAATCCTCGAACAACACGCGATACTTGTTCTCGCTGTTCTGCAGCAGCTCCTCGGACCGCTTCCGCTTGGTGATGTCCTGCTTAACGGCTACAAAGTGGGTGATGTCTCCGCTGCCTGAGCGTACGGGAGTGATGGTCTGTTCCTCCTCGTAAAGACTTCCGTCTTTGCGGCGGTTGGTAAGTTCACCGCGCCAGACGTTACCCATAGAAATGGTCTTCCACAAATTCGCATAGAACTCTTTACTCTGTTTTCCCGACATCAATAACTGTGGATTTCTTCCGCGAGCCTCTTCAGTCGTGTACCCAGTCAACTCGACAAATGCACGATTCATCCAAAGGATTGTTCCTTTTTTGTCAGTGACTAAAATGGAATTCGCGGCACTTTCCAAAGCCGCCGCTTGGAGGTGCAGACGCTCCTCTGCCCGTTTACGCCCATCAATGTCCATTGAGATCCCGGTCATCCGAGTCGGCCGTCCTGTCCCGTCATAGAAGGCTTGCCCCCTGGAGACCCGCCAGTGCTCGCTACCGCCGGGCCAAACAACGCGGAACTCGCAGACATAATCTCTCTTTTCCTGAATTGCGCCATCAATCTCGTCCCGCATCATTTTCCGGTCGTCGGGATGTACGCAGTTCATCAAGACTTGGTAGTTTGCCGCGCTATCTGGAGGTACGCCAAGCAATGCTTTGCAGGTGTCTGACCACACATGTTCGTCCTTGATGACATCAACATCCCAATAGCCCATCCCGGCTGCCTTCATCGCCATGCGATTACGCTCTTCGCTTCGTAGCAGCTCGTGTTCGGCACTCTTCCGGCATCCTGCCTCCTGGCGGTAGTTCTTTTCCGCCAGTCGCCTCTCCCGGACTTCGTCTTCTAATCGCTTGTTTGCATCGGTAAGCTCGCAGGTACGTTGCATCACTCTCTGTTCGAGACCTGCATTGAGCTTACTAACCTCTCTCTGAGCCTCACTTCGCGCAGCCATCTCGCGGGTTATCTCGCGGGTCGCGAATAGAGAGATCCCGAGAGCAACTGCTACTGCTAACACAATCAGTAAGGAAGCAAGGCGACGGGCCTTGCCGTAGTCAACCTCGGCTTGCTTGGCAGCTCGGTCCACTTGGTTCTTCTGAAACTGCAGAAACTCGTCCCAGGCAGCGTGATATTTCAGCAGTGCCGGAAGCGTTTCATTGACCATGACCGTTGCCGCTGCGTCGTGTTTCCGTGCATCGACAAGCAAATGTAGAGCGCGCAGGTAGCTATCGACATATAGTTTTCTCGCTCCGTACACCGCAGATAGCTGCTGTTTCTCCTTCTCTGACTCAGAGCGGCGGGCGATTTCCGTCAACAATTCCGAAATCTTCTCACTATTCTCAGCCCTTGCAGCCAACAGCATCCCGGTCATTGCTCTATCTTGCACTAAGAATATTTCCATCGTGATACGACTGCCGAGATTGGACAACCTCAACGCTTCTCGTGCTAGTTGTAGCTTGTCTGATCGCCTGCCAGTGATGTCAGTAAGACTTTCATCGATCGTTTTCATTCGGCGGAGTCCCAACTGCCCGACCCCCACCAACATGGCAGTCAACACTGCAAATGCCATGCCCAATCTCAGCCCTATGTGTTTACTCTTCAGCACGCCCTCCTGGTGAGTACTGTCTTTGCCGGTCCAAGGTGTGGGTGGACAAATGGTTCAGGCCCAACCGCGAGAGACAATGCGATGGTTGTGTGGTGAAGTGCTCGAATGGTGGATACTGCTTGAACATATTTACAACAGAGGAACGGCCTTAGGTGCATTATGAACCTTCATACCCCACACCCGTGTGATCCAGACCACATTCTGGTTACTAAGGTAAGGCCGCTTTGTGTTCCCCTTTTCAAGCGTGTTGGCCGCTTCTGTAAGAGACGTGCCTAAAGACGTACTGTCCTAACAACTCAACAAGTAGACTCCGCGCACAACATAGCTCTTGTGTGATGAAACCAGAACGCGAACTGTTCGTTTGTTTGCCTTTCGTAACTTTCACTTTTCCGTCATTGTTCTCACACTAATGTCTAAATGTTTGCATCGCGTCGGGTTGGTCTTGAATAACGAGCAACATGAGCAACGGCGCGCCAGGCCGATGCGGCAGGTTGAGGCACGCGAGTGGTGGCTGTGGGGATTTGCTGTCACCGTCACGTTAGTATTGACCGCGGGCATCGTGTCTCTGACCTTCTCCGGCAATCACCTTTTACAGAACTCCGAGTGGGTTGATCTCAAGGAGTGGGTACGCGGGCTGGCGTGCCTTGTGCTCCTATTCGACATCTACACTGTCTACCAG
>JBAUVZ010000187.1:0-2147 GCA_049583505.1 Candidatus Sulfotelmatobacter sp. | reverse complement strand
AATCTATGGCAAACATGGGTGGTAACGGCATTGGAAGTAACGGCAACGGAAGTAACGGAAATGGCTTGAATGGAACGGCCGCGCTGCACGGAAAGGTTGCGCTGGTCACGGGCGCTGGCCGGGGCATTGGACGCGCGATCGCTGTCGAACTCGCCCGGCGCGGCGCGAATGTGGCGCTCGATTACCGGTCCGATTCCACGCATGCAGAGAGCGCGGCAGAAGAAATTCGTGGGCTAGGTGTCGAGTGCATCACCATTAAAGGTGACGTTTCCAAGAAAGGCGAAGCGGGCCGCATCGTCAAAGAAGTGCTTGATAAGTGGCAACGGCTGGACATCCTGGTCAACAACGCCGGCATCACGCGCGACCGATCGATGCGCAAAATGACCGACGACGATTGGGCAGAGGTGATCAATGTCAACCTCAATGGCACTTTCTACTGCACCAGCGCTGCCTTGCCGGCCATGATCAACCAGCGCTTCGGGAGGATTATCAACATCGCTTCCGTGGTCGGGCAAATGGGGGCTTTCGGCCAGGCGAATTATTCGGCCAGCAAGGGCGGCATCATCGCCTTCACCAAGACCCTGGCGCTGGAGATGGCCAAGTTCAACATCACCGCTAACGCGATTGCGCCGGGATTCACTTCCACAGAGATGGTCGAAGCCATTCCCGAAGAAATCGCTGCTCAGATCAAAGCCAAGATTCCCTTGGGACGATTTGCCTCGGTCGAGGAAGTGGCCAAGGCGGCCGGCTTCCTGGCGGCGGATGCGGACTACATCACTGGGCAAGAGCTGAACGTCAACGGTGGCTACCACATGTAGAGACGGTTGTGATTTGAGTCACTGTACATCTTCCGAAAGAGGCGTTTGATGGAAGCGACATCGCCAAGAAGGAAACATGACAGCAAACGGATATGATTATGATCTTGTGGTGATCGGCAGCGGTCCCGCTGGCCGAAACGGGGCAATTAGCGCCGCGAAACTGCGCAAGAAAGTGGCAGTTGTCGATCGCAAATGGCCGGTGGGCAAGGTTCATGCTGGAAGTGGAACCATTTCGAGCAAGACGTTGCGCGAAGCGGTTTTCAACCGGCTCCGCCAGGGTATTTTCAACGGACACGCACTTGACGATAAAAATGGCGGCCAAGATCGCGTCGCCATGGCGGACCTGACTGGTCGTGTCGAAGCGGTAATTGCCAATGAAACCGAACTCATCAAGTCGCAATTGCGCCGTCATCACGTCGATATGCTCGAAGGCGAAGCAACATTCGTTGATTCGCACACTCTTCAATTTCAGACCGCGCATGGAGAACAACCGAAGTCGATTACCGCGCAGAATTTCCTGGTGGCGGTAGGTACACACCCGGAGAGCAACGATAAGATTCCGTTGGATGGCCGTCGAATCTTCAACTCAGACCAGTTCCTGTCGATCCGCGAACTGCCGCGCGATCTTATCATCGTGGGCGCGGGGTTGATCGGGGTCGAGTATGCTTCACTGCTGGCGGCCCTGGGAACGAAAGTCACTCTCGTTGATCAGCGCTCGGTGCTGCTGGGTTTTGTCGACCGCGAGATTATCGATAATTTCTGTTCTCAGCTTCGGCAATTGGGCGTAACTTTTCGGTTGGGCGAGAAGGTTGTGGAGTGCGGAGTCAATTCCGAGAATTGTGTCTTCGCCAAACTCGAAAACGGCCAGAGCATCTGCGGTAAATCCCTCCTCTACACCGTGGGCCGGCGGGGAAACACGGATCGGTTGAATCTTGCAGCCGTCGGGTTAAATACGACGGACGGCGGCAAACTGGAAGTGAACGAACAGTTTCGTACGGCTGTACCGAACATCTACGCGGCCGGCGACGTTATCGGCTTTCCGGTGGAGGAATTGTATTACGGCAGTATTTCGATGGAACAGGGCAGGCTTGCCATCTGCAACATGTTTGGCTTTCCCGCCGTCAGCCGGCCGCAGGTTTTTCCCTACGCTATTTACGCCATTCCTGAGATTTCCATGGTCGGCCAGACCGAACAGAGCCTGACCGAGAGAAAGATTCCCTTCGAGGTCGGGATCGCACGCTACACCGAACTAGCCAGGGGACAGATTCTCGGCGACAAGCAGGGATTCCTCAAGCTGTTATTCAATCCGGACTCTCTCAAGATTCTGGG
>JBAUVZ010000186.1:0-12276 GCA_049583505.1 Candidatus Sulfotelmatobacter sp. | reverse complement strand
CTCGCTTTGGTCGAAGACCTGAACCGCCGCGACGAGATAGACGGCATCCTGGTGCAGTTGCCGCTGCCCGCGCAGGTGGACTCAAAGAAAGTCCTGATGGCGGTCGACCCCGCCAAAGATGTCGACGGATTCCATCCCGTCAACGTCGGCTTGCTCTCGACGCAGCGCCCCGGCCTGGTCCCATGCACTCCGGCCGGACTGATCGAGATTCTCAAACGCAGCCAGATCCCCATCGCTGGACAGGAAGCCGTCGTCGTGGGACGCAGCGACATCGTCGGTAAGCCCGTGGCCATGCTTCTGATCAATGCCAATGCCACAGTGACCGTCTGTCACTCGAAAACTCGCGATCTGTGGGCAGTTTGCCGCCGCGGTGACATTCTTGTAGCGGCGATCGGCCGCGCCGGCATGATCACGCGAGATTTCGTGAAGCCCGGCGCAACCGTGATTGATGTCGGCGTGAATAAGGTGACCGACCCTGTGGAATTCCAGCGGCTGTTCGGGCGAGGGTTAGCTGGCGGAGCGGTCAGCAATGGCAAGCGGGAAACGGCTTTCCGTACAAAGGGCTACACGCTGGTCGGGGATGTGCACCCAGAAGTGGCCGAAGTGGCGGGAGCGCTGACCCCGGTCCCCGGCGGCGTAGGGCCGCTGACCATCGCGATGCTGATGTATAACACGGTGAAAGCGGCGAAGATGCGCCGCGGACGCCGCGTCCCGGAACTGACCAGCAAATGAAAGTCTTTCACCACAGCGACACCCTTCGACTCCGCTCAGGGCAAGCTCCGTCACGGAGAAAACGGAGCGTTTTCTTTCTTGGGTTTTCTCTGTACCTCTGTGTTTCTGTGGTGAATGTTTTTGCTCTGGAGGCGGCTTGCTGAAAGTCGGCCTCACCGGAGGCATCGCGTCGGGCAAATCAGTCGTCGGCGAGATGTTGGTCGCCCTCGGCGCGCATCTTGTCCAGGCCGACCGCATTGCTCACCAGTTGATGCTTCCCGGCCAGCCCGTATACAACGAGGTAGTGCGCCATTTTGGTGGCGCGATTCTCAATCCCGACCTCAGCGTAAACCGCGCGAAGCTCGCGGAGGCCGCCTTCGGCTCGACCACGTCGGCCGCGCCTTCGACAGTCTCATCCCGCATCGAAGAGTTGAACCGTATCGTGCATCCCGCCGTGCTTCGCAGCCAGGAGGAGTGGATGAAAGAAATGGGCCGCCAGGACCCGCGCGCCGTCGCCATTGTGGAAGCAGCACTCATCATCGAGGCGGGCGCGGCGAAACGCTTCGACCGCCTGATCGTAGTGACCTGTAACGATGAGCAGCGCATCGCCCGCTTTGCCGCCCGCCACAAGTTAGACCGCGATGCCGCCCGCAAAGAAGTCGAGCGCCGCATGGCCGCGCAACTGCCCGAAGCAGAAAAGGTGAAAGCCGCTGACTTCGTGATCGACAATTCTGGCTCACTCGATCACACGCGTGAACAGACGCGCCAGGTATGGGAAAAGCTACGCACCGAGGCGAACACCAAGCACTAAACCCCGTGCGAACTCAAGACTTTTTCAGAAATTTCCCCTGCTCAAGTTCCTCGAATGCCTGCCGGAGTTGCTCCTGCGTGTTCATGACAATCGGACCGTACCACGCCACCGGTTCCTCTAGAGGTTTTCCCGAGACCAGGAGGAATCGAATCCCGTCGCCCCCGGCCTGCACGCTGACCTCGTCGCCGCGATCAAAAAGAATGAGAGAGCGGTTGTCGGCATCGACCGGAGGGGTTGTGTCCAACCATTTCACGGCTTCGGTCGGCACGGCCAGCGGACCGGACGCGTTGCAGAACTTCCCGCTCCCGCCAAAAACATAAGCGAAGGCGTGGCGAGTCGTTTCCACCGGCAACGTCTTTTTCTTGCCCGGAGCAACTGACACATCGAGATAAATCGGATCGGCCGCAATGCCGTCCACTGGGCCTTTTTTTCCCCAGAAACTTCCGCATACGACGCGCACGTGGGTGCCGTCATCATCTTTGATTTCGGGGATGTCCAACGCCTTCACTTCCTGATAGCGGGGCGTCGTCATTTTGAGCGAGGCCGGAAGATTCGCCCACAACTGAAACCCGTGCATGCGTCCCGTCTGATCGCCCTTTGGCATCTCCTGGTGGATGATGCCGCTGCCCGCTGTCATCCACTGCACGTCGCCGGCTGCGATGGCGCCTCGGTTTCCCATGCTGTCGCCATGCTCCACGGTTCCAGCCAGCACATAAGTGATGGTCTCGATCCCACGGTGAGGATGCCACGGGAAGCCGGCCAGGTAATCCTCGGGAACATCGTTGCGGAAGTCATCGAGTAGAAGAAACGGATCAGTCTCCTTGGTGTTTCCAAAGCCAAAGGCGCGCCGTAGATGCACGCCTGCACCTTCAAGAGTGGGCTTCGATTTGATGAGCCGCTTAACCGGTCGAATGGACATAGAGTCTCCGTTCGGAAAGTCTTTTGATGTCGAACAGAGGTCTGCGGATTCTCTGCCCCTCATGGATCAGAGTCGTCCGGCCTTCGCTTAGAGCGAAGGCCGGACAAAGCTCAGGCAGCCGCTTGCTTGCTTTGCTTGATGAAAGCCAGCAGGTCGGCGTTGATCTGGTCAGCATTGGTTGTAGGCATCCCATGCGGGAAACCTGGATACACCTTCAGCGTGGAATTCTTGACAATCTTCGCGGACATCGGGCCGGCCGCGGCGATCGGCACGATCTGATCATCGTCGCCATGAAGGATAAGGGTTGGCACATCGAACTTCTTGAGATCTTCTGTGAAGTCCGTCTCCGAGAATGCCTTGATGCAGTCGTAGTGCGCCTTCATTCCTCCCATCATGCCCTGCAACCACCAGTGTTCCCGGATGCCTTCGGAAATCTTGGCGCCGGGCCGGTTGTAACCGTAGAACGGAAGTGTGATGTCCCGGTAAAACTGCGGTCGATTTGCCGCAAGCGCGGCTCGGAGGCCGTCAAAGACTTGCAATGGGCGCGCCATTGGGATTCTTATCCGTTTTTACCATCAGCGGTGGCACTGCGCTGATCAGCACTGCCATGGCAACACGTTGTGTGCCATGCCGCCCGATGTAGCGGGCGACCTCCCCGCCGCCGGTGGAGTGGCCGACATGGATTGCGTTCCTCAGGTCAAGCTTTTCAGTAAGGGCTGCGAGATCGTCGGCATAGGTGTTCATCTCGTTACCATCCCACGTCTGATCGGAACGGCCGTGCCCTCTCCGATCGGCCGCGATGACTCGATAACCATGCTGGCCGAAGAACAACATCTGCCCGTCCCAGTCATCTGCGGTGAGCGGCCAACCGTGGCTGAACACTATTGGTTGCCCCTTACCCCAGTCCTTGTAGTAAATCTGCGTGCCGTCTTTTGTCGTAATCGTAGCCATAAGATGGCCTCCTTGAAGGTGTGGTTTGTGAAATTCGAGGTCGAAGTCGGAGCCTGCGTGGTAGCGGGTGGTTCCCCACTTTCGCGCATAAGTATACGCCCGACGGGAATCCAGGTGCGCCCTCGCCGGTTCCCGCCGCGTGCCACATCACGGAACATTGTTTAGAATCAGAGGTAGTATCAAATTTGGGCTCAGCCCAGATTCAGTTGGCGGCCTCAAGGTTACCACTTTATGAAACTCATACGACCTGCACTGTTGGCGCTGGTAATTGCCGGCGCGTTCTTTTACTTCACCACCTGGCGTTCGAATGCGAAACTAACCGGCTCGAACCCGGTGGGGTGGTTCAGTCATCCCGCACAAGTGGAGATCATGGAGGCTTCTGGCGGCGAAGCGCTCGACAGCGAAGAGCAGAATAATATCAGTGTCTATCGCAAGAATATTCCGTCGGTAGTGAACATCACGTCGCGCGCCATGACCTTCGATTTCTTTTATGGGCTGGTGCCGCAGGAGGGCCAGGGCTCGGGCTTTGTAATCGATAAGGATGGCCACATCCTTACCAACTATCACGTCATCGCCGATGCGCGCCAGGTGGAGGTGACCATGCACAACCGCAAGAAGTACAAGGCGACGGTTGTGGGCACGGATCCGGCACATGATCTGGCCGTGATTCTGATCAAGGCGCCAGACCTGGTTCCCGCGGTGCTCGGCGACTCGCGCAACCTGCAAGTGGGGCAGAAGGTTTACGCCATCGGCAACCCGTTCGGCTTGGCGGGGACGATGACCCGCGGCATCGTGAGTTCGATTCGCCCGGTGCGCGAGCCTAATGGCGCGAGCATCGACGAGGCGATTCAGACTGATGCCGCCATCAACCCCGGCAACTCGGGAGGCCCGCTGATGAACGGGCATGGGGAAGTGATTGGGATCAATACGATGATTCTTTCCAGCGTGAACCAGAACGCCGGGATCGGTTTTGCCATTCCCATCAACACCGCGAAAGCAGTGCTCAACGATCTGATGACGCTGGGACGGGTGCGGCGGCCGGCTCTCGGAGTGCGTACGATTCCGATCAGCGCCGAGCTAGCAGAAGAAATGAGCCTGCCCGCGGATTACGGGCTGCTGATCGTGCAAGTCACTCCCGGCGGCTCGGCGGATCAGGCTGGACTACACGGCGGCACCGGACGCGCCTACCTAGGCAATATCCCCATCATGTTGGGTGGCGACTTGATTGTCGCCATCGACGGCGAAAAGGTTGAAGACGAGCAGGATCTGTCGCAGATGATGAACAACCACCGCGCCGGCGACACGGTGAAGGTAACGATCTACCGCAACAAGAAAAAGCTGGATGTGAACGTAACGCTAGGCGAGGCCAGGGAACAGGTGTGAGGGTGAGCAACTTGAACGGTTGCGGCGCGCCGACTCTCGACGCCGATCCGATTCAGAATTGAACGGGCATGAATGTCGATTCCATCCGCGAGTATTGCTTGTCCTTCCCAAATGCTGGCGAGAAGCTGCAATGGGGCGATGCCCTCTGCTTCAAAGTTAACGGCAAGATGTTCGCCGTACTGGGGTTGGATAATCTGCGGCTTTCCTTTAAGTGTACACCTGAGACGTTCGCCGAGTTGATTGAGCACGAGGACATTCACCCCTCGCCGTATGTCGGGCGCTATAAATGGGTGAAGCTGGACCGGCTGGATGCGGTGGCGTGGGATGAGTTGCGGGAGTTGATTCGGCAGTCGTATGCGATGGTGGCGGCGAAGGCGCCACGAAAGAAGGTCCGGAAGATCAGCTGCTCTAAGCGTGCACATAGCAAGAAGGCTTGAGCTTCGGTGTTTCGTGGATAAAGTTGGCGGCATGAGTGCCCGCACCCCGCGGACCAAGCCTGATTTGACTCTGCTTGCCGCCGTCGGCTAGCCTCAAGAGTCCGCCCGTTCCCGGACGCCTTCGATCCTCATGCGATCCCGACACAAACCATTGATTTTGCTGCTGACGGCGGCTGTGATGGTCTTCGGCTCGGCCCGCGCTCTCGGTTCCACGGAGCCGGTGCACGCGTCGCACGGCATCGTGGTGAGCGTTCACGAGTTGGCGTCGCAGGCCGGAGTCGAGATGATGCAGGCCGGCGGAAACGCGGTGGATGCCGCAGTGGCCACGGGATTCGCGCTGGCGGTGGTGCATCCGGCAGCGGGAAATCTGGGTGGAGGCGGGTTCATGCTGATCCGCATGGCCGACGGCAAGACCCATTTTCTGGACTATCGGGAAAAGGCTCCTGCAGCGGCGACGCGTGACATGTATCTGGACACGCAAGGAAACGTGATCGAGGGCGCCAGCGAGATTGGGTACAAGTCGATAGGTGTGCCTGGATCGGTGGCAGGCATGGTCTATGCCGAGCGGAAATACGGCAAGCTGACGCTCACGCAGGTGATGGCCCCGGCCATCCGGCTGGCGCGCGCGGGTTATGCGTTGAGCTGGGGAGAGGCTCGCGATCTGCAGGATGATGAATATCTGGGCAAGTTTCCCGAATCACGGCGCATCTTCCAGCGTGACGGCAACTACTACCAACCAGGCGAAATTTTCCGCCAGCCTGACCTGGTGCGGACTCTGGAGCGGATTGCCGCGAAGCCCGACGACTTCTATCATGGCGCCCTGGCGCAGGAACTGGCGGCCGCGATGCAAAAAGGCGGAGGGCTGATCACGGCCGATGACCTGGCACACTACGAAGTCAAAGAACGTGAGCCGGTTCGTGGAACATATCGCGGATACGACATCATCAGCGCTCCGCCGCCATCCTCTGGTGGAATTGTTCTGATTGAATCGCTGAACATTCTGGAAGGATACGATCTCGGCAACCTGGGGAGCCGGTCGGCGCAGTCGATTCATTTCACGACGGAGGCGTTCCGGCGGGCATTTTTCGATCGGGCGGAATTTATGGGAGATCCGGACTTCTCGAAGATTCCCGTGTCTCAACTTATTGACAAGAGGTATGCTGCCGCGTGGCGGGAGTCGATTGAACCAGACCGCGCCAGCGTCAGCAAAGATTTGAAACGGCCGGCGATTTTCAGCGAGCTCGAGCAATATGCTGCCGCCCATCCCCAGCCTTCGGGATATCACGAATCGCCGCACACTACCCATTATTCCGTGGTAGATGCGGAGGGAAACGCAGTCGCGGTCACCACTACGATCAATGACTGGTTCGGATCAAGGGTGACGGCGGAGGGCCTTGGTTTCTTGTTGAACGACGAGATGGATGATTTCTCGGCCAAGCCGGGCGTGCCGAATTCCGACGGATTGATTCAGGGTTCGCCTAATGCCATTGGATCCGGGAAGCGTCCGCTGTCGTCAATGACGCCGACCATTGTAGTGCGCCAGGGCAAGACGGTGCTGGTGTTAGGCTCGCCCGGGAGTTCAAAGATAATCACGACGGTGGCGAACGTTCTGATAGGCGTGGTCGACTATGGGATGAACCTGCAAGAGGCGGTAAATGCGCCGCGCTTCCACAATCAGTGGCTGCCGGACGTGTTGAACGTCGAGAGATGGTTTTCTCCAGACACGGTGAACGCGCTGAAGAGGATGGGATACGAGGTGCAGATCGGACTGCACCCTGGGGACGTATCTCCGTACTGGAGCGATGCCGAGTGCATCGCGATCGACGCGAAAACCGGGGAGCGCCTGGGCGCCAGCGATGGCAGGAACAACGGAAAGGCAGTGGGGTACTGATGCGGAGAGCGGTATCAACCTATTTGTACGTGAAGGAGCGGCTGCATCCGGGGATCCTGGACGGTCTGGCTCGGAGCGGAGTGCAGGCCATTGAGATTTTCGCGGCGCGGCAGCATCTCGACTATGCCAACCGTAAGGCTCACGTCAAGGAGATAGCCGAATGGTTTCGTGGGAGCGGGATTCCGCTGAATTCCGTGCACTCGCCGCTATATGCCGATTATGAATGGGGCCGGGCCGGAGCGCCGCCGGTGAACCTGGCATCGACGGACCGCGCGGGACTGGTGGAGGCCATGGATGAAGTAAAGCGGGCGCTGGAAATCGCGGAGCAGATTCCGTTTCGCTTTCTGGTGCAGCACCTTGGACTGCCCAATGAGAGTTACAGCGAGAAGAAGTTCGAGTCGGCGATGACCTCCATCGAGCACTTGCGCGCGTTTGCCAAGCCGCTGGGCGTGCGTATTCTGCTGGAAAACATTCCCAACGAACTTTCCATGCCGGATAGATTGGTGGAGATGATTCGCGCGGCCCATTTCGACGATGTGGGAATTTGCTTTGACTTCGGACATGCCCACCTGATGAGTTCAGTGCGCGAGGCCTTCGAGCTTGTGCGGAACCAGGTCTGCTCGACGCACGTTCACGACAATGCCAAACTCAACGATTCGCACCTGTGGCCGGGACAGGGAACGATCGACTGGAAAGAAGCAATGGAACTGCTGCGTTCCGCGCCGCAAACGCCGCCCCTGATGCTGGAACTGGCAGACGACGAGAAGGTGAATCCGCTGGAGAAGTTCGAGGCGACGTTCGAGAAGCTGGAGGGAGCTTAGAAATTTAGTAATTGAGTAATTTGGCAATTGGGTAATTTGGAAACTTCTAACCCGTAATTGGTTTCAAATTACCAATTACCCGATTACCAAATTACAAATCATCTTATGTCCTCGCCTGTAACTACTATTTCGGAGATCGGGAAGCATGAAGGGCAGTCGGTTACACTCCGCGGCTGGCTTTATAACCTGCGGGAGAGCGGGAAGCTGCTGTTTCCGCAGTTTCGCGACGGCTCTGGCGTGATTCAGGGCGTGGTGCCGAAAAATGCGGTCACGCCTGAAGTGTTCGAGGTGATAAAAACGCTGACACAGGAGTCGAGCGTAATTATCGAGGGCAAGGTTCGCGCCGATAAACGCGCGCCCGGCGGGTACGAACTCGACGTGGCGAATGTGCAGGTCATTCAGCGCGTACCGGAGTCTGATCCATATCCCATCACGCCTAAAGAACATGGCGTGGATTTCCTGATGGAGCACCGGCATCTGTGGGTGCGGTCGCAGCGGCAGGCGTCGATTCTGCGGGTACGCGCGGAAATTATTAAGGCGGTGCGCGATTTCTTCGACGAGCGTGGCTTCACGCTCACTGATCCGCCCATCCTTACGCCGGCAGCTTGCGAAAGCACGAGTACGCTTTTCCCCGTCGATTACTTCGAGGAGCAGGCATACCTTACACAGTCCGGCCAGCTTTACATCGAAGCCACGGCGATGGCGCTGGGCAAGGTGTATTCCTTCGGCCCAACCTTTCGCGCAGAGAAATCGAAGACGCGGCGTCACCTCACCGAATTCTGGATGGTTGAGCCGGAAGTGGCCTATGCTGAACTCGACGACCTGATGGATCTGGCCGAGGGCCTGATCAGCTTCGTCGTGAAGCGCTGTCTGGAGCGTCGACGCACAGATCTGCAGGCCATTGGCCGCGACCTTTCCAAGCTGGAAAAGATTGAACCACCTTTCCCTCGGATCACATACGACGATGCCGTGAAGAACCTGCAGGAAGGCCACGCCAAGGGCGCGCTGGAGGCGAGATTCGAATGGGGCGGCGATCTGGGATCGCCTGACGAAACTTACCTCTCGGCGCAATTCGATAAACCCGTGATGGTGCATCGTTATCCGGCGAAGGTCAAGGCCTTCTACATGGAGCCCGATCCGCAGCGGCCCGAGTTGGCGCTTTGCGTTGACGTGCTAGCGCCCGAAGGCTACGGCGAAATCATTGGCGGCTCGCAGCGGATGGCGTCTTACGAATTGCTGGTGCAGCGCATTCATGAGCACGGACTGCCGGAGGAGGCGTTCAAGTGGTATCTGGATCTGCGCAAGTATGGCAGCGTCCCGCACGGCGGCTTCGGCATGGGAATTGAGCGGGCTGTGGCCTGGATCTGCGGGCTTGAACATGTGCGGGAGACGATTCCGTTCCCGCGGATGCTGCACCGGTTATATCCGTGATCGTGATGTTGGACCTATGATGACAACCACAACCTCCACCACCATCGTTCCCAAGAAGATTCGTGTAATCGGCGTACCGCTCGATCTGGGCCAGTCCCGCCGGGGCGTTGACATGGGGCCTTCGGCCGTCCGCGTGGCGGGGCTCGAAGCGCGGCTGGAAGCGCTGGGCCATCAAGTTGAGGATGGCGGCAACGTGGCCGTCGCCATTCCAGAGCAGAAAAAAGAGGGCGACGCCCATGCCAAGTATTTGAAGGAGATCACCGCAACTTGCACCAAGCATGCGGAACTGGTGCTCAAAACGCTCGAAGCGGGGAAAATCCCGCTGGCCCTTGGCGGGGATCATTCGATGGCCGCGGGCACGGTATCAGGAGTGGCGGAATTTTATCGCCGGCAGAACCAGCGGATCGGACTTATCTGGATCGACGCGCACACCGACATCAACACCCCCGAGTCCTCTCCGAGCGGCAATGTCCATGGGATGCCGCTGGCTGCGCTCATGGGACTCGGTCCGGCAGAGCTGCAGAACATCTTCGATTTTTCTCCCAAGGTGAAGCCGGAGAACTGCGTGCTGGTGGGAGTGCGCGACATTGATGCCGTCGAAAAGGAAAATGTGCGGCGCGCCGGCATCGGCGTTTTCACGATGCGCGACATCGACGAGCGCGGCATGCGCACGGTGATGGAAGAAGCCTTGCGCATGGCTGGACGCGGGACTGCGGGCTATCACATTTCGCTCGATATGGACTGGATCGATCCCGAGGACGCGCCCGGCGTGGGCACTCCGGTGCGCGGCGGCGCTACGTATCGCGAAGCACACCTGGCGATGGAAATCATCGCCGATCACGGACGAATGCTGAGTTTCGAGATCGTCGAAGTGAATCCCGTGATCGACGAACACAACCGGACCGCGGACCTGGCGGTGGAGTTGGCGCTGTCGGCGTTCGGGAAGAAGATCTTGTAGAGCTTATGAAAAAGCTTCGGGTCGGCATTCTTTTTGGCGGGCGTAGCGGAGAGCATGAAGTGTCTCTGCTCTCGGCTGCTTCAGTCCTCAACGCCATCAACAAAGACAAGTACGAGGTCGTTCCCATCGGCATTACCAAGGATGGCCGCTGGCTGACTGCAGAGCACGCCGAGAACCTGCTGCAAGGCAAGCTGATCCTGGAACCGCGGCAACTTCGGGCGGGTGATCCCGAAACCACTCCGGCCGCGGCGGTGCTGGCTCGGGGAGAGTCGGTGGTGGTCCCGCCGGAGCCGGTGCATCGGCAGAGTGGGCTGGTTCCTTTTCAGACGGATGAGGCGCTTACCCGGCGCGCCAGCGACCGCGCCATCAACGTCGATGTGATTTTTCCCGTGCTGCATGGAACCTTCGGCGAAGATGGAACGATTCAGGGGCTGCTCGAACTGGCTGACATCGCTTATGTCGGGGCAGGCGTGCTGGGCTCGGCGGCGGGCATGGACAAAGACATTATGAAGTCGTTGTTCGCTGCCGCCGGACTCCCCATCGTGAAGCACGTCACCATCCTGCGCAGCGCGTGGGAGAAGGAGCCGAAGAATGTTCAGAAGTTCGTGGAGAGCAAGCTGAAATATCCCGTGTTTGTGAAGCCGGCGAATTTGGGATCGTCGGTGGGAATCAGCAAGGCGCACGACCGCAAGGAACTCGGTCCCGCCATTGAAGAAGCAGCGAAATTCGACCGTAAGATCGTCATCGAGCAGGGTGTGGGCGGAAAGAAAAGCAAGGCGCGCGAGATCGAGTGCTCGGTGCTCGGCAACGATGAGCCGGTGGCCTCGATCCCCGGCGAGATCGTTCCGGTCAAGGAGTTCTATGACTACAACGCCAAGTATCTTGACGAAGGCTCAGAGCTGATCATTCCCGCGAAGCTGACCAAGGCAGAAACAAAGAAGGTTCAGGAACTGGCCGTGCGGTCGTTTAAGGCAGTCGATTGCTCTGGCCTGGCGCGCGTGGATTTTCTGATGGAGCCTGGTTCCGTGAACAAGTCGCGGATGATTTATTTGAACGAGATCAACACCATGCCGGGATTCACGGCGATCAGCATGTATCCCAAGCTTTGGTCGGCGTCGGGGTTAGAGTATCCGAATTTGATCGACCGGCTGATCCAACTTGGCTTGGAGAGACACGCCGACAAGAAGAAAAATCAGTACAGCCGATGAGGTTTGCCGGCATCGGATCGCGGATACTGCTTACTCCATCGGATCTCGCCCCAAGTAATACAGATTGTGCATGATCTCGCCGATGGAGTAGACAATGGCCGGCAATCGCCTTCGTTATCTGACTGCGGATGATTGGGTCTTGATCCAGGCGAAGGCGGTGCGGCGCGCCTTCAAGCTGGGCGAAGAGATCATCCGGCAGGGTGATTGGGGCGGCAGCATTTACATAATCCGGCGAGGCGAAGCATCCGTGGAGCTGGCCGGGACCGGTTCGCGGGCGATTGTGGCCACGCTCGGTCCCGAGGACATTTGCGGCGATATGGCGTTTCTGGAACAGGGTAAGGCCGACTGCAGCCGTAGTTGCGAAAGATCAAGACGTCGAAGTCGACGAAATCAAGGCCAACGACCTGCGGGAAATCCTGGAAGCTTTCCCCAGGCTCGCCTCCCGCTTCTACCGGTCCGTGGCGTCGGTCCTCGTGCAGAGGCTGAGGGTCACTACCGCGGAACTGGCCCGTGAGATGACGCTCCGCGACCGCCGCTAGCAGGCGTCCTTCCAGTCTAGTCAGGATCAAAAATTGCTGGTTGACGAACCACTCCCGGCGTTGTTAGCATTGTCGGGACAAGTTTGCCTTTCGGGGCAGACCTGAATTTCATGCAGAGTGGCTGAGGGACGAGCCCTGTGACGCCACGGCAACCGGATCGGGATCATATATCCCGACCGCCAGGTGCCAACTCCCGCCCGGAAACGGGGAACATGA
>JBAUVZ010000185.1:0-11295 GCA_049583505.1 Candidatus Sulfotelmatobacter sp. | reverse complement strand
AAGAGGTCAAGTTCCGCATCAATGTGGACGACCACGATTACGAGACCAAGAAGAATCACGTGCTCCGCTTCCTTGATGGAGGAGACAAGGTAAAAGCCACCATCTTCTTCCGCGGCCGCGAAATGACGCGAACCGGGTTGGGTCGGCAAATACTCGAACGGTTGATTAAGGACGTGGAAGCACAGAGCATTGTGGAGTTCCGCCCGCGGCAGGAAGGCAACACGCTGCACGCCATCCTGGCGCCGAAGAAAACAGCGGTGGAGCGGGAGAAGGAACGAGAACGAGAGGCCAAGCAGAAGGCGAAGCTGGAGAAAAAGCTGGCGCAAGAAAAAGAAAAACCCGCGCCGCCCGCCGCAGCAGCAACAGAGGTTCCGAACCCGGCCTCGCAGGCGAAACAGCTCGCCTGACGATTCCAGAGCAGTAAAACAGTAAGCAGTCGATACCTAAAGCTGACGGCCGGGAACTGGCGGCCGACAGCCGATTCCGAGGACTTATGCCGAAATTGAAATCGCACAAGGGCGCATCCAAGCGCTTCAAGAAGACGGCCAACGGCAAGGTGAAGCGCGGACATTCCGGTCTGCGCCACATGCTGAGCTCCAAGGCCAAGAAACGTAAACGCCACCTGGCAACGGCCACGCTGGTGAGCGATGGCGACCTCCGCAAAGTGAAGCGGATGATTCCCTATCAGTAGAAGTTTTTCCTTCGTGTATCACGAAGGAATCGCGGACTAAGCGTCCGCATCGCGGGCCGAGGTTGAGCCTGCAGGCGCGTGAAGAGGCCAGAGATCGCCGCAATGGTGTATCGTCCTTGCCTCCAGCCGCCGGTACATCGAAAGCAAAAAGGGGAAAACCATGCCACGTGTAAAACGCGGAACCAAACGCCGCGCCAAGCGCAAGAAAATTCTAGACCGCGCGAGCGGATACTTCCTCACCAAATCGAAACTTTACCGCTCCGCCAAAGAAGCCGTGGAGCGCGGCCTCAAGTTCAGTTTTTCTGGACGGAAGCAGCGCAAGCGGCAGTTCCGGTCATTGTGGATTGTGCGGATTGGGGCTGCTTCCAAGCTGAACGGGTTGAGCTACAACCAGTTCATCCACGGATTGAAAAAGGCCGGGGTGGAACTGGACCGCAAGATTCTGGCGGATCTGGCAGTAAAGGACGCGCCTGCATTTAAGAGCCTGGTTGAACAGGCCAAGGGCGCGCTCGCGTAAAACCAGCCTTTAGCAATTAGCTCTTAGCATTTAGCTTTTTCAGATTGGGGCGCGGCGTCTTGGGATGCGGCGGCCCTGCTCTATTTACCCATGTACACCGTTTCCAAATTGACGGACTATTCGGCGGCGGCGCTGGAACGCGACTCCGCTCAATTACTCTCTGCGCTCGATCAGGAAGTTGGCAAGGCGCGAACTGAGGCAGACGCAATAGCCCTGTACGACCGATGGATGGCGCGGAAGAATGGGATTCTGACTCAGATCAACGATCTTTGGCTGAAGGCGGCGCCGAAGGATGCAAAGCGTGACGTGGGACAGCACGTTAATGAGATTAGAAAGCGAGTTGAAGACACTTTCCCAACCGGGAGAGCATGGTGGTCGGTTACAGGACGGGCAAGGGAAGTAGTACATCTAGGCAACAAGGTCTCCACTGAAACGGAGAAGTTCACGCGTGAGAGCTACGTGGACATCACACTTCCCGGCATCCGTCGTCCGATCGGCGCGGAGCACCCCGTCATCAAGACGACGAACGAGATGGTTCGCGTCTTTCAGAAGCTCGGCTACTCCGTTGCTGACGGGCCTGTCGTCGAGACCGACTACTATAACTTTGAAGCTTTGAATTTTCCGCCGAATCATCCGGCTCGGGATACGCAGGATACTTTGTTTATCGCGGGGCAGCAGGGGAAGGAGCAGCGGGAGCGTTTGCTGTTGCGGACGCATACTTCTCCGGTGCAGATTCGGACAATGGAGAAGATGTGGCCGCCCATCCGGATTGTGATTCCCGGGACGGTGCACCGCAACGATCCTCCGGATGCGAGCCACTCGCCGATGTTTCATCAGATTGAGGGGCTGGCGGTCGACACGCACATCACCTTTGGGGATTTGAAGGGGACACTCGATCATGCCATGAAGGAATTCTTTGGATCGAGTGTGAAGACCAGCTTTCGTCCGTCGTTTTTTCCGTTTACCGAACCGAGCGCCGAAATGTTTGTTTCGTGCTTCATCTGCGGTGGAAGCGGGAAGCGCGGGACGGAACCTTGCCGTCCGTGCAAACAGACGGGATGGATTGAGATTCTGGGCTGCGGGATGGTTGATCCGAATGTGTTTGAGTTTGTTAAGGACAATGGGTATGACCCAAAGAAAGTCTCGGGGTTTGCCTTTGGCATGGGGGCGGACCGGATCGCTTTGTTGAAGTACGGCGTGGATGATATTCAGTTGTTCTTTCAGGGGGATGTTAGGTTTCTGCAGCAGTGGGTGTAAAGAGCAATGAAGATTTCTCCACAATGGGTGAGGGAGTTTGTTGAGCCGGCGGTCGATGACCGGCGACTGGCTGAGGACTTGACTGCCGTCGGGATTGCCGTGGAAGGGATCAGTGGGTCCGGTGCAGACTGCGTTTTTGAGATGGAGATTGGGACGAATCGCCCCGATGCGATGAATCATTACGGCGTCGCGCGGGAGGCAGCGGCGATTCATGATTTGCCACTGAAGCAGCTCTCGGCTTTCAGCTCTCAGCCGTCAGCCAAGTCGTCGCACGATGCGCCTTTTCCGATTCAAGTCGAGGAACCGCAGCTTTGTCCACGGTTTTCTGCGCGGCTTATTCGAGGGACCAAAGTCAAGCCCTCACCCGCGAAGATTGCCCGACGGTTGCAGTTGCTCGACCAGCGTCCCATCAGCAACGCCGTCGACGCCACCAACTATGTTTTGTGGGAGATTGGCAAACCTACGCATGTTTTTGACATGGATTTGCTCGACGGCGGCAAGCTCATCATCCGAAAGGCTAGGGATGGCGAGAAGTTGAAGACGCTGGACGGGGTGGAGCGCACGCTTACTTCCGAAGATCTGGTTGTGGCAGACGCTAAGAAGCCGGTTGGACTTGCCGGGGTGATGGGCGGGTTCGACACTATGATCACCGACAAGACGCGGAATGTTTTGATCGAGTCGGCTTGGTGGGATCCAGTTACGGTGCGCAAGACTTCGCGGCGGCATGGGCTGCACACTGATGCTTCGCACCGCTTTGAACGCGGGGCAGATTTCGAATCGACGGTTGTGTCATGCGATCTGGTGGCAGCGCTGATTCTGGATTCTGGCGGCGGGGAGTTGGTTGACAATGCCATCGATGTGGTGTCGACGAGGCTGGATCAGGCGCCGGTGGTGTTGCGGCTTTCTGAGGTGCAGCGCATCCTGGGCGGGAATCTGGCTACGAGAGAGATTTTCCGCATCCTGACGAAACTCGGCTTCTCGCTGATACCTGAAGGGCAGGGCATGGCGGAGTTTCGTGTACAGATTCCGAGCTGGCGGCTGGATGTGGAGCGTGAAATCGATGTGATCGAAGAAATCGCGCGTCTGCATGGCTACGACAAATTCGAAAACACTTTGCCGGCTTACAGCGGCGCGGTGGTTGAGTCGCCGAATGCGGCCACGGACGCCACTTTGCGGGCGCGAGCTTTGGCGCTAGGGTATAACGAGGCGGTGTCGCTGACGTTTATTTCGCATGCCGACGCGGAGAGATTTTCTTCTGCTGCAGTGCTGGAACTGGAGAATCCGCTTAGTGAGGAAGCGTCGGTGATGCGGACCTCCATGGCTCCGGGCATGCTCGACATGCTGGCTTGGAATCTCAATCGAGATTCTGAAAACGTGCGGTTGTTTGAGATGGGTCGGGTATACGAAACCTCAGCCGGCGAGCGGGTTGAGCCTGCACGCCTGTGCCTGGGGGCGACGCTGACTGCGGTGAAGACTTCGCTGCCCGTCGGTGGAGCGCTGGATGTCAGTAAGGGTGAACAGGCCGCGGCGGCGGAGGCGTTTCGCTCGGTCAAGGGCGATGTAGAGAATTTGCTGGCCGCATTTGATTGTCGTGAACTGAGTTTCGATCGCGAGACGGCGGATTATTTTCATCGGGGACGATCGGCGCGGGCGTTGACGGACGGGGCTGTGGTCGCGCAGTTCGGGCAGATTGCCGAGGACGTGAAGGCGGAACGGAAGTTGCGGCAGGACGTTTTTCTGGCGGAGATTGACCTGGAGCGGTTGCATGCGATCGGACTGCGCACGGTTCGGTTCGCGCCGCTTGGTAAATATCCAGCGGTGGAGCGGGATTTCTCCTTTGTGTTTGGCGATGATATGGAGTTCGAGCCCATACGGCGGGCGGTGAGAGGGCTGGGCTTGGATGCGCTGCGGTCGTTTATACCGGTCGAGATTTTTCGTGGCGGGTCGATTGAGGCCGGGAAATATTCGATTCTGCTGCGTATGAGATTGCAATCGGATGAGGAGACGCTGCGCGATGAGCAGATCGCGGTCTGGTCTGCGAAGATTGTCGCGACCCTGCAGGGGTTGGGCGGAGTGCAGCGGGCTTAGGGCTCGCGTCGTCCGCCAGTGTAGTGCCGTCCCTGACGGGACTCGGTTCCCTTCTTGCTCGTCTACCCCGCACCAACGTGCGGGGCTAATGAATGCCGTCGCTACCGCGACTGGAGCCAGGTCGTTTCTTCCTGTGCTAATCTGCCAGCTATGGCGGATGTAACTTCTCTATCCCATCAAGCCAAACATTTTCTTAGCGACAAGGTTTCGTATTTTACCGAGTCGGTGATCCGGGAGATGACTCGGCAGGCGGCGCTTTACGGCGCGGTGAATCTGGCGCAGGGGTTTCCGGATTTTGCCGCTCCAGCGGAGATCAAGGACGCGGCGCGGGCGGCGATTGAGGGCGACGTGAATCAGTACGCGATCACCTGGGGCGCGAAGAATCTGCGCAACGCGATTGCGCGGCAGATGGGCGTGTGGCAAGGGATTGCGGTTGATCCAGAGAAAGAAATCACGGTCTGTTGCGGATCGACGGAGGCGATGATTTCGACTTTGCTGGCGGTGTGCAATGTGGGCGATGAGGTGGTGATCTTCGAACCGTTTTACGAGAACTACGGTCCGGATTCGGTGTTGAGCGGGGCGCGACCGCGGTTTGTGAAGCTGAGGCCGCCGACGAGTGACGGCGGCGAATGGACTTTCGATGAGAAAGAATTGCGCGCGGCGTTTGACAACAACACGAAGGCAATCATACTCAATACACCCAACAACCCTACTGGAAAGGTTTTCACGTCGGCGGAACTGGAATTGATTCGCGATCTTTGCGTGGAGTTCGATGTGCTCGCCATTACCGACGAGATTTACGAGCATATCTTGTATGACGGGACGAAGCACATTTCGATGGCGTCGCTTGAGGGGATGCGGGAGCGGACGGTGACGATCAACGGAATGTCGAAAACCTACAGCGTGACGGGATGGCGCGTGGGATGGGCGGTAGGGCCGGAGAAGATCACGAATGCGATCCGGAAGGTGCACGACTTTCTGACGGTGGGAGCGCCGGCGCCGCTGCAGGAGGCGGGCACGGCGGCGTTGGGTTTGCCGACGGAATATTATGTGCGGCTGGCGGAGGGTTATCGAGTGCGGCGGGACCATTTGATTCCGGCGCTGGAGGCGGCGGGGTTTCAGTGTTTTCGTCCACGGGGGGCTTATTACGTGATGACGGATATTTCTGGGTTTGGGTTTGACGATGACGTTTCGTTTACTAAGTATCTGCTGAAAGACATCGGCGTGGCAGCAGTGCCGGGATCGAGTTTTTACCGCGATCCGCGGGATGGGGCGCGGCAAGTGCGGTTCGCTTTTTGCAAGAAGCTTGAGACGCTGGATGCGGCCGCGGAAAAGTTGGGGAAGCTGCGGGGGCAGTGAGCGACGGCTCCTCGCTTCGCTCGTCGGACAGCCGAGGCGACTGTCCCCACATGACCATCTCCTGGCGTCTTACTTTGTGATTACGCCGCACGCTATGCGGTCGCCGGAGTTGCCGGAGGGATCGGTCTTCATGTCATCAGCTTTGGCATGGATTACGATGGCGGTGCCACCGTTGCTGAAGAGCGAGTGGGGGCCGTCGCCGAGGGTTGCGTCTTTGTCCTCGAGGCTCCCATCGGCTTTGCCATTGGCATCGACGGTTAAGTTCAGCATGTCGCCGGCGTGATGGCCTTCGGGGTTCTCCAGTCCGTGCTTCTTGTCTTCGGGATTGAAATGCGGACCGGCTGACTTGAAATCGGGGGCATCGCACTTGGGGTTTTGATGGAAGTGGATGCCGTGCTCGCCGGGTGGAAGATCGTGAAGTTCAAGCTTGAGGCCGACCCCTGATCCGGCCGGAAACAGGATGATGGTGCCTACGCTCTTGCCTTGGGCGTCCTTGAGTTCGACTACCGTTTTGGCGGCGCTGGGAAGGGCGGTGGTGGCTAAAAGAACGGTGAAGGCGATTAGGGGAAATCCAAGATGTTTCATGCGTGGCATTATAGCTAATTTCTGCGGGCATGGGCACCAACGGGCCATGGCTTGATCCACAGGGAGGTGGAGTATACTGCGGGAAAGTTTGAAAATTCTTCAGGGAAAAGTGCAATCATGGCGTTGAATGCAGTGGAACGGATGACGGAACAGGTTCCTGTGGATGAATTTCAGGCGCTGGAAGAAAAAATTTACCGTACCATCGAGATGTATAAGGCGGCACGGCAGGCTCAGGCGGCGGCGGAACGCGATGTACAACGCGTGCGACAGCAACTGGAGGAGCGCGAGGAGCAACTGGTGCTGTTGAAGCGGGAGGCGGTGCAGTTGCGGAAGGAGCGGGAAGAGATTCGCGGGCGGGTGGAGAAGATGCTGGAGCAGATTGAGTCGATTGCGGAGGAGCGGGCAAGCTGAGGGCGCCCGCGAGTGGAACGGAGGGACGATTCCTCGCCTTCGCTCGGAATGACCAGGAGTGGTGGAGGGGTTCAGGAGCGGGACGGTTATGGCGATGGCTACGGCTACTACTACTAAGAATTCGAACTTGAAGGACGCGCAGAGCGGCAGCGTGCGGGTGGAGATCTTCGATCAGGCGTACAACCTGCGGGGGTCGGACCCGGAATACATTCTGAAGCTGGCGGAGTATGTGGATACGAAGATGCGGGCGGTGGCCGAGGCTACGAATACCATCGATACGGTGCGACTGGCAGTGCTGGCCGCGTTGAATATCGCCGATGAATATCACTTATTGAAGCGGAAGCAGGACAGCGGGCCAACCGATTATGAGAAGCGGGCGCATCTATTGGCAGATGCGCTGGATGAAGTGTTGGAGGAAAAGCGTAAAGCGGGATAGCCTGCGACGGGCTATTCGGAACGTTTCCGCTGTGGCTCGTCGAGAACTTCTCTCACCTTGGCGACGAGGTCCGACAAAGAGAAGGGCTTGGGCAGGAACCACAGTCCTGGAGCACGCCATAGTGGACGATGGCATTGCTGGTGTAGCCGGAGACGTACAGAACCCTGGTGCTCGGGGAAATCTGTTTCACCTGCTCGGCGAGTTGGTGGCCATTCATCCCGGGCATGATCACGTCGGTGACCAGCAGGTGGATGTTACGGTGATTTTCGCGGCATAGGGCCAAGCCTTCTTCGGTGCCGCCGGCGGGCAATACTTTGTAGCCGCAGTGAGCCAGGACAGAGGATGTCAATTGACGGAGCTGTGTGTCATCCTCGACCAAGAGGATGGTCTCAGTTCCCCGTTGGACGCCAGCCGGGCGCTTCTGCACTCCGACCGCTTCCGCGGGTTGATCGACTCGGGGAAGATAGATCTTGAAACTTGTCCCCCGATCCAGCTCGCTGTACACCCAGATGTAGCCTCCACTCTGTTTGACGATGCCATAGACCATGGAGAGTCCGAGGCCTGTGCCCTTGCCGACTTCCTTGGTAGTGAAGAAAGGTTCGAAGATGTGGGCCTGGGTTTCAGGACTCATGCCGGTTCCGGTATCGCTCACGGCCAGCATCACGTAGCGTCCGGGCTGCAGGGGCTGGTGTTCGGAGGCATAAGCGTCGTCCAAATCCATGTTTTCGGTTTCCAGAGTTAGCTTTCCGCCGTTGGGCATAGCGTCGCGTGCGTTCAGAGCAAGGTTCATGATGACCTGCTCGATTTGGCCGGGATCGGCTTTGACTGCGCCCAGGTTGCGACCGGGCACGGTGAGGACTTCGACGTCCTCGCCGATGAGCCGACGCAGCATGGTGTCGAGGTTCATCATGATGTCGTTCAAATCGATGACACGGGGCGAGAGTACCTGCTTTCGACTGAAAGCCAGCAGTTGGCGGGTGATTCCGGCGGCGCGGTCGGCAGCGGAACGGATCTGGGCGGTGGCGTCCATCAGGCGGCTGGCCGCGGGGAGTCCGTCGGTCAGGAGCTGGCTGTAGCCCATGATCACAGTCAAGAGGTTGTTGAAGTCGTGGGCAACGCCGCCGGCGAGGCGGCCGACCGCTTCCATTTTCTGGGACTGGAGGAGCCTCTCCTCAAGCGCTACCCGCTCGGTCACATCCTGAACCAGGGACGCCACGCCGAGCACGCGTCCGGACTCATCGACCAGCGGCGTGTTGTACCACTCGCAGGAGATCGTCCGGCCGTCCTTGGTAAGGTTGTCGTTGTCGCTGCGCGTTCCGCCTCTTAGCATAAGAATCTCTTGCCCCATCCTGGTCACATGTTCCTGCAGGGCAGGCGGAACGAGGAAACTCGCATCCCGGCCAATCGCCTCTGCCCGCGAATATCCGAAGACTCGCTCGGCCGAAGCGCTCCACTCTGTAATGCGAAGCTGGGGATCCCATTCGACGACCGCTAGCGGGGTATGTTCGAAGTGAATGCGCAGTTTCTGCTGGGACTGGCGAAACTCTTCTTCGGCGCGTTTGCGATCGGTGATGTCGCGGCAAATGCCGAGCAAGCCGATGATCTCGCCGTTGGAATCGCGATACGGACCCTTGGTCGCCAAGTAAGTCCGCGCCACACCGGCCGAGACTCCTAGTTCCTCATAGGTTTGGGTCTTTCCAGATTCGACGACCTTCCGGTCCGCCGCCATAATCTCGCGGCCGTTTTCCGGAGCGAAAAGTTCCGCATCGTCCTTGCCGATCACTTCCTCAACTGTCCGCCCCAGCAGCCGCGCCCCCGCGGAATTGATCATCAGGTAGCGACCCTGCAAGTCTTTGACGAAGACGGAGTCTGTGGTTCCCTCGGTGATCCCTTGCAGAAGGGACAGATTTTTTTGGAATTCGCGGGAGTTCTGGAGCGACTGGTTCTGCACCACAAACAGGCGGCCACTAGCGGCGACGAAGGAGACCGTAACCAAGACCACGGACCAGAGGAACTGCTCTTGGGCGATCCCCAGGGCCAGGGGAAAAACGATGGCGGGGATGAGCAATGGAGAAAAGTGGGCCAGGAGTTGCATACCGGGGGAACGGGGGGCAACCGTCTCCAGTAAAAGCCGCTCGCTATCGTTCCAGGTAGCGGCGGTGATTGCGAGCAAGGAAAAGGTAGCGGTCCAGAGCAGATCGAGCCACCTGCCCTGCTGATAACCGCCCGAAGCAATGGCGCGGAGGGTAATGTTGGTGGTGATGGCAAAGACAAAGAAAAAGAGCGCGAGCCTTTGAAATAACCTGCGGACGGTTTGATACGGAGTAAGCACTCCACGAACTAGGAAGCTGAGGGCGAGAAGCCCGAAGAAGATCAAGCCTGCGCTCAGAGTACGATTCTGCATGAGATGCGACGCGGCCTGCCAGCGCGAAGGAACATAGATGGTGGACAGTTCTACGGCCAAGGCCAGGGCGCAGACCTGGACAAAGTCGCAAATGCGGAGCCATCGGAATCCGCTGTTGGGGTCTCGAGGAGTCAGAAACAGCGCCATCGTGGCAGGTACGGCCCAAAAAAAGACGAGGACATCGCTGGGCCAGACGACGTCGAGGGAGGCGTGCAGATAGTCGTAGTAGTAGGTGTAGAGGATCTGATCCACGACAACCAGAACGGCGGAGAAAGAAACCAGGCGCCAAACCCGCTTGCCAAAAGAGCCTGATCGGCGTGAGGCAGACCAGCAGGCGACGGCTGCCAGGAGCATGATCGCCGCCACGATCCAGTCACCCCAAAGCGAGGCTGCCGGGGTGCCATACCTAAATACTAACAGAACCACGTGTGCAACGATGAGAACTGCCGCCGTGACGATCGCGGACTTGCGAGACGTCGACATCACTGAACCTCTGCCCGAGTCTGGCCCTGGCGACAGGGAAAAACTCAGACTCGGAGCGTGGCGATCAGAGTATACATCGACTGGCAGATCAGCCCCCGAATCAACTGCTTTCCAGGGCAAGGTGCAGGTGCGCCTTTCATATCCTGCGAATTCCGGACGAAATTGCAAGCCTGGAGTGTTGCGGCATTGTTACTTTGGTTGCAAGTGCGCTGCCAACTATTTGCGGGTCCCCTATTGCTAATTCACGGGGTGTTCTCCTAGCATCACAGGTGAAAGTCGGCCTGCGGGGTTGGTGATGACGGTAACCGATTTTTGAACCAATGCTGAATGAACGGGGACTCGACTCGAACTAGGATCCGGTGTGCGACGCTCCGCCATGCGGAGATGCCTAAAGGGTCTCGGCGGGTTCCCAACGTCTACCTGACGGTTCATTCTCGGCCCGTCACACGGCACAGTGGGTCGGCTTGATTTTTTTGGCGCGGGCGCCCTCGCCCGCGAACTCCCTCCAAGGCAACGACCGCCTCCGTCCTGCTACACTGTTTTGCGTAGCGCATCCCAGTTTTACGCATCTAATCAAACTGTGTATCCACAATTAGTGCATTTCGGGCGGTTCTTCCTACCGACTTATGGCTTCCTGGTTTCACTGGGAGTGCTGATCGGCTTATGGATCAGTGTGCGCAATTCCGAGCGGCTCGGGATTGACAGCGAAAAGGCCTGGAACCTTGGGATTCTGGTGGTGCTGTGCGGGATCTTGGGCGCGAAGGTGCTCTATATCATTAATGATTGGAGCTACTATGCGGCGCATCCTGCGGATATTTTCAGCATTGCCACACTGCAGGCTGGAGGAGTTTTTTCCGGAGGGCTGATTGCGGCGTTTGCGGCGGCGGCGTGGTATGTGCGCAAGCATCACATGCCCGCTCTGGGAACCTGCGACGCTTTTGCGCCGGGGCTGGCGCTGGGACATGCCATTGGACGCATTGGATGCTTTGCTGCCGGATGCTGCTATGGGAAAGAGACGCATCATTTCTGGGGCGTGGTGTTTCGCAATCCGCTGGCGAACCAGA
>JBAUVZ010000184.1:0-107188 GCA_049583505.1 Candidatus Sulfotelmatobacter sp. | reverse complement strand
TGTCCCTCGCGGTAGCAGCGCAAGACTCGAGGCCGAGTGGGTCGCTACTCCTTTCTCGTAAGGCTCTTGCATCCTCTACTTCATGCCGGTTTATCCCGGCGCACTGTAATGGCGATGTTACGCCAGCAGCCGCAACTACTGCTTCTGGTCGGGTTTCGGTTTGGCCAGGGAGCGGACGTAGTTGACCAGGTCCCAGTTTTCCTCGGGTTTGACGCGTTCGCCTTCGGGCGGCATGTCCTGATGACCGTTCTTGATGATGTAGAAGATCTCGCCGTCGGTGCGGTCTTTGAGAGTTATGGGATCGGTGAAATCGGCCACCTTCAGCTTCATCTCGGCGGCGAGGTCACCTTTGCCGTTACCTTCCTTGCCGTGACACATGGTGCAGTCCATGTCCCACCACTTCTTGGCGCGGGCGAGGGATTCGGGCGACGACTTGACGGGATTGGCCTGTCTGGCGGCCTCGATCGGTATGGCGGGATAAGATAGCGGCGTTACCTTCTGCGGGGTTTGAGTCTGCTGGGCGGAAAGTGCAACCAGCAAGATCAGTGCTGTGGAAAGAACCAGTGCGAGTTTTAACGTCTTTTTGGACATCGGGAACCTCCGCGGGGATACCTCTTGTGCGGGTTCATTGTAGTGTCTGGGAGGCATGGTGGATGTGATCGGGATCACCGCGCGAAAAAGTTACATCGATCACCGCGAGCATCAGGTGACGGCTGCGATAGGACAACTCGCTGCCGGAATCGAAGCGGAGAATCGCAGGGCAGAAGCAGAACAGTTGGCAGCGAATCAAACGGCGGAAACGGTCAGCTGGCGCGGGCTTCAGAGGCCATTTCCTTAATCATCCACTAATAAACATCAACCCGTCGTGCCAGCGACGGTAAGTCATTGAAGACTCTGGTGAGCGCGGCAGGATTCGAACCTGCGACCCATGCCTTAAAAGGGCATTGCTCTACCAACTGAGCTACGCGCCCGCCTTTTACAATCAAGCACTTACAGTGGTCATCCGAGATGCTTGGGAACAAATGGGAACGATCATCTCAATGAGCTTGCGCTGTGTTGCTCGTTTCACTGGCATCAGCCCTTGCGTCCCAGCGGAGGCAAAGACGTAATCCATCCCTCGATTGTAAGGGCAGCGTCCTCTCCAGTCCAGCAGACCAGCGATTGACAACCTCGAAATCGACATCCGCCGCCCCTGCAAGCTTCACTACTGCGGCTGCCTCGTCTTCCGCACCAGTTCAGCAAAGCGTGGGTCGGAACGTATGGGTCGAATGAGGAGTCAGTTTTCAACCCCATAGCACTGAATCGTGGTCCTGATACTAGGTGTTGTGTTGAGCCACGGGCTTTATTCGGTTTTCGCGCCACCCCTCTCAAATCAATCAACGGTAATCTCCAAGGGAAGAATTAGTCAGGTCAACGAGAGTAGTTCCTGTACCGCCCGACTGCCCTGATCGATGGCTTGGTCAGTGTAAGCGGCCGCAGCGGCGTCGGAATTGGCAATGGTAATCCTTCCGTGGCGACGACGCGCGATATCGCAGGGGCGTTCGCCTTCGGGCCAATCTGGGTCCCACAGCGGGTTGTACTCGTAGGCATAGCCGTGCGGCCAGCGGTTCACGGTAATAGCCTCAATGTCGCGTGCGGGATCGAATCCACTTCCACTGAGCACACGCTCCAACTGGTCACGAATATTCCGCTCAAACGTTTCAAAGGGAGTGGCCAGCAGTTCGTAGTGTCCGGCGCGTTGCTGGTCACGGGCAGACAGGCCCGGCTGGCAGGGCGTGCGCAGCATCCGCACCAGTATCGGTTCTTCCGGCGAATGCGAACACCTGTAATCGCCGATATTCACCGGCTGATCGAGATTCACCGACGAATGGTACATGCCGGGGCACGACGCACCACAAATGCCCAGTTTGTGGAAAGAGGTCCAGTTCTTGATGGCCACGACGGTATAAACGAGAGGCACCTTCACTCCGTAGTGCAGTGCCTGTTTCTGTTTTGCAGGCAGCTCTTCGCACAGGTAAGGGATCACCATGTTCCAGCAGGCGAGTACGACCCCTCTGCCACGCACGGTGTAAGCCTTGTTCTCGCGACCGTAGGTGACTTCTACCTCTTTGGCAGAGGCAGGGTCGCCCACGTGCCGCACACCTACGGCGGTGCTGCTGAGACGCATACGGACGGGCGAACCACTGTGGTCGAGGAGGCTGTAATTCACGTTGGCCGTAACAATATCTTCGGCCGTACTGCCGGGAATAGACCCTGGGATTAACGACCGCACCAGCATGCGGGCGGTGGAGGCGTTGCCATCGGGGAAGTGGAAGTGATAGCGCTCTTGCGGTGTCACTTCGCCGAGCGCTGTGAAGCTGAGTCCCTTAGACGGAACGCGATCGAGACTCAGGCCTTGGAATCCGGGGAAGTTTATAGCCCAGCAATCGAGTGCTGGCACGGCATCGATTCCGATGCCGTAGAGACCGTGCGTGCGCGTCTGGTAGAAGGGGATTACATCGGGATGGGCCTTGACAACGGTGAGAAGAAAGTCCTTGTAGCTTATGTGTGAAAGCCGGGCTTTCTTTTCCGCCTGGAGCATGCCCGGCATGTAATCGACTTTCTCTTCCTGAATGCGGGCGATGTCGCGCTGGGCCTCAGGGGAGAACGGAGTTTTGGCCAGGAATTCGGGCCAGGCCTTGCTTCCGGCAGTAGGCTGCGAACCGTAGAAACCGCCGGGAACACCGGTGACAAGGCGGTCGACGCCAAAGGTTTCCTTGTCGAAAAAATAACCGGACCCGAGACCGCGATATACGTCGCGGTCCATGCACCTTTTTTCCAGCGCGGGAGGATCGATGCCCAGTTCGGTGAGCAGTCCGCGCGCTTCCTGGCTGTAAGGGAAAGGAGATTCGATGGCGACAGTCCCGCCGTTGGCGAGAAGCAGACGGCCACCCGGGCGAAACTCGTTGCGCTTCGCGTGGCCGCCAAAGTCGTCGTGATTATCGAGAATAAGAATGCGGGCTGAGGAGCCAGCCTGTTTGCGGTAGAAATATGCTGCAGCGAGTCCGCTCATGCCCGCGCCGACAACGATGAGGTCGTAGGTTTCGTGGGTGTTGATCGGTGTGCCTGCGGTTTCCCAGAATGTGCCGTCACGCAGTGCGTGCGCTACCTCGAACGTTCCGGGATGACTCCCGCGCATACCGGTGAGGGCGGCAGGATTGTATCCCGGCATGTCTTGCGCAAAGCGGGCTGTCTCGGCTGCGAAACTGAGGCCTGGCACCCAGGCACTGGCGAGCGCACTGCCTGCTCCCACGGCAACTCCATTCAGAAAATCCCTGCGGGTGATGGCGCGGCCTATGCCCAGTTCTCGATCGCGGGCGCGGTTGGCTTCGTCGTTGTGCATGAAGTGCTAGGCCTTTGGAGCTTCTCCTTTCCGCCCGGCTGCGATTTCCGCAATCGCGCGATGCCCCTGATCAATAGCGATGTTGGTGTATGCGTGGCCATCAGCGTCGGAATTGGCAATGTGGATACGCCCGAATGGCTGTCGCCCGATCACGCATGGGCGCTCGGAGGCGGGCCGGTCGAGGGGCTCAAACAGCGCGTTGTATTCATAGGCGTAGCCGTGGGGCCAGCGGTTCACGGTGATGGCTTGAATGTCGCGGGCGGGATCGAAGCCACCGGCGGAGAGCATCCGGCCAAGCTGATCGCGAACATTCCGCTCGAAGGTTTCAAAGGTTGTGCCGAACAGTTCATAGCGCCCGGCCCGATATTGCTCTTTGCAGGTCAGGCCTGGTTTGCAGGGCGTCCGGAGCAGATGCAACAGGCAAGATTCATCGGGCGAACTGGGGAACCGATACTCGCCCATGGAAACCGGGAAATCCAATGTCACGTTGCTGAAGTATGCTCCCGGTGCATAGACTCCGTTGATCCCAAGTTTCTCGAACGACTTCCAGTTGCTGATTTGAACGTTGGTATAAACCAGAGGAATTTTCACGCAGTAGGCGAGACCCTGCTTCTGTTTCTCCGGCATCTCTGGACACAGATAGGGGATCACCATGTTGTAACAAGCGAGCACGCAGTTGGCGGCCCGGACGCGGTGGGCCTGTCCCCCGCGGACATAAGTGACTTCAACCTCTTTGGCTGTCGCAGGATCACCGATATGCCTCGCGCGCACGGCTGTGCTGTTCAGGCGGACGCGAACCCGGGAGGCGGGATCGTCGAGTCGGGCGTAGTTTGCCCGGGCCGTGACGATGTCTTCCATAGTGCTGCCGGGGAGAACGCCAGGCACCAGCGAGCGCACCAGCATTCTTGCAATGGAAGCGTTACCGTCGGGGAAATGGAAGATATACGGTTCTTCCTCTTCTTGGTCGTCTTCGCGATGGCGCTTTGGAAGAGCGATCCCCTTAAAGCCGGGATAGCCGTATCTGGCACAGTCATGAGCCGAGACGGCGTCAATCCCAACGGCGTATAGGTCATGGGGCGCGGTCTGGAAAACTTTGACCACATCGGGATGCACTTTGACGTATTGCAGCAGGAAATCCTTGTAGCTGATCTTGATCAGCTTTGCCCGCTTCTGCTCCGGGTTGAGGTCGGGAAAGTAGTCGACAGCGGTTTCCTGGAGACGAATGATGTCGTGCTGCGCGGCTTCGGCAATGGGCAACTGAGCCGCAGTCTCCGCCGTGAAGGTCGGTCCGAAGTAGTGCAGGTTGGCCTCGGGCACGAGTCGATCCACCCCAAACGTTTCTTTATCGAAGAAGGTGGATTCTCCCAGCTTCATTGAGTCGTACAACTTCTGGTCGTAATACTTATAGAAGCGCTGCACGTTGATCCCCAGCTCTTTGAGAAGACCGATTGCCTCCTTGCTGTAATGGGCCGGCGCTTCGATCGACTGAGTTCCTCCGTAGCCGAGCAACAAGCGGCTGCCCGCCCGGAATTCGTTGCGCTTGGCGTGTCCGCCGAAATCATCGTGGTTGTCGAGGAGCAGGATACGAGAGTTATTTCCGGCGGACTTGCGGTAGAAATACGCTGCCGCCAGACCACTGATGCCGGCGCCGACCACGATCAGGTCGTAGGACTCGTTGTCGGCAACGGGATCGGGCCATTCCGTGCCGTCGCGCAGGGCATGGGCAACCTCCCATGAGCCGTCGTGACTGCCGCGCATTCCCGTCTTGGCCGGCGGATAATAGTTGGGATCTTTCTCCGGGGCAAAGGGGGACTGCGGAACACCGAAGGCCTCCAACCACAAAGGATTCGTAGCCAGAAGCGAAGCCCCCACGGCGAAACTCACGCCATTCAGAAAGTCGCGCCGCGTGATCTTCCGCAGCATTCCCAGTTCATGGTCTTGTTTTTCCTGGCTCATCGTGTCCTCATGCCTGCACACTTATCACGATTCGTAGACCCACTTGCCGCCCGCCAAGGTGCGCTCAACCGGAATCGTAACCAGTGTGGAAGGATCTTCTTTGAAGGGATCACGGCCGAGCACGACCAGATCCGCCAGCTTACCAGTCTCGATCGAACCTTTCAGATTCTCTTCGTAGGAGGCATAAGCGCCGTTCATGGTGCCTACATAGATCGCTTCTTCGACGCTGATGCGCTGGTTGGCGCCCCACACGTGGCCTTTCATATCGGTGCGCGTAACTTCTGACTGCAACGCCATCATGGGAGGGAATTCTCCAGGCGGGTAGTCCGACGCTTGAGTCGGACGCAGGCCGGCGTCCAGGAAAGTGCGCAAGGCGAACATGTGCTTGAGTCGCTCCTCACCGTAGTACTGCATCTTTTCCCCGTGGTAATAGACGTAGGTCGAGAATGGGGTCGGGATCACCTTCAACGCGCGCATTCTTTGAATAATCGAGTCGTTGATCAAAGTGCAATGTTCGATCCGGAAGCGCGGATCGTTTCGCGGTATTTCGCGATTGATGCGTTCATAGACGTTCAATACTCTTTCGATAGCCGCATCGCCGTTGGCGTGAGTACCGAGTTGCCAGCCTGCCGCATAGGCCTTGCGGCCGTAGTTGTATAGTTCTTCTTCGGTCGCCGAAAAGGTTCCGTAGTCATTGGGATGACCGACATATGGTTGCGAGAGCCGCGCGGTGCGCCCTGAGATCGCGCCATCTGCTATCTGCTTCATACCGCCCACTCGCACCCACTCGTCACCGAAGCCGGTTCGGACGCCCGCGGCGATCATGCGATCAATCGAGGATGAATGAATGAAGCAGTACACGCGGAAGAGCAAATCGCCGCTGTCCCGGGCATCCTGGTAGGCCTGTAAGTCTTCCGGGCTGCCGAGTGCATCGCCGACGGATGTGATTCCGGTTCTGGTCATCATCTTTGCGATCAGCTTGACACCTTCCCGGTAGTCGTCGCGGGTATAGGTGGAAGGGATCACTCGGTTGAAAGTCTCGATGGAACGTTCGTTGATGCGGCCGGTAAGATGTCCCTCGGGATCGTGTTCGAATTGTCCACCGGTGGGATCAGGCGTTTTCTCGTCAACCTCAGCCAGCTTCAGAGCCAAGGAGTTCGCGAACGCCTCGTGACCACCACGATGAGTAACAAGTACCGGATGATCGGGAACCGCTGCATCCAAATCCTGGAGCGTGAGCCGCCGTTCCTCGGAGGTTTTGGTATCGTCATACTTGAAGCCCAAGACCCACTGACCTGGAGGCGTTTTCCCCGCACGTTCGCGCAGCGCTGCCTGGATCGCGCTGATTGAGCGGAGGTCACAATCTACCTGACGGAGATGAAGCCGTCCCGATTCTGCAGGGTGAGTGTGCGCGTCGATGAAACCGGGAAGAACCGTTTTCTGGCTCAGGTCGATTTTGCGGCTGCGGCCGGAGGCGAGATGCAAAACATCGTCGTTGGAGCCGACTGCGAGGAACCGGCCTCCGCTGATGGCGACGGCCTGGGCTCGCGGGTTGCGAGGGTCCACCGTCCAGAAATTGCCATTGTAGAGGATCAGATCGGGTTCCGTGCGCTCGAACGGGAACAGCGCAAATGCACCCAGGGTCAGGACAAATTCGCGTCTGGAAGTATTGAACATAAATATTGCGCACATCACGGTTACGGCAAGTCCCGCGTAGCCACAACTCGCTGCGGTCTGGCGGGACTCAGAACGTGAACCGCAAAGCCAGTTGCAGAATTCGAGGATCGAACGTGGTCGAAACCAAACCCAGGTTCGGATCACTCACCTGCGTGCTGCCCGGATTCTGGAATTGCGTGTGGTTAAAGATATTGAAGGCGTCGACGCGGAAGATCATCTTCAAACGCTCTCCGAGGTCGGTGGCCTTCTCCAGCGTTAAGTCAAAATTGACTCGGGTTGGCCCGACGAGAGAGTTGCGCCGAAATGTTCCGTAGAAGCCCACAGGACAGGTTTCAGGGCCAATACATGAGTTTGCGACCAAATCAGCAGGATTGAAAAAAAAGTTTCCTGTCGTCTGCACACCTGCTGAGGGATTGTTAAAGGTTTGAATCTTCCGCGGATTAAACTTCTGTATCGAAGGAACGACCTGGTCTGGCCGTGTCAACTGAGGATCCCCATAGCCGGAGGGACCGGGGTCGCTTTCACTGGGGCTCGCAGGGTCGGCATAAAAATCCAAAGGAACGCCCGATTGATAGTAAGTGATGGGATAGAGACTCCAGCCGGTGGTCAATTGTTTGGGACCCTTCGGCCAGAGGTGGCCGAAGGGCAGATCCCAGCCACCGCTCAGTTCGATTCTGTTCCTCATATCAAAATCAGAGCTGCCATAGAACTGATGCGGGCTGAAATAGGGAATTTGCATACTACGCTGGTTGAAGCCGGATCCATTGTCGAGATTGTGAGACCAGGTGTAGGAAAGTGTGAAATACGTCTCGCCGAGGTTGTGCCAGTTGCCGGTCCGTTTCATAAGGCTGGCCAGCAGGCCGTTGTAATTGGCGTTATTCCGCCCTTGGAAAGTGTCCTGCAAAGGAGCGTAGCCGTTGACCGGCGTCAGTCCCAGATCAACGTTCAACAGGCGGTTACAACCAAGAGGCTGCGCGCAAGTGGATGGAATAACCGGATTGATATCGATCCAGGTGAGCAGTTTGTGGGAGGAACTCCCGACGTAGCTGACCTCCGCCATCAGGCTGTTCCCTAATTGCCGCTGCACGCTCAGGTTGTATTGGTAAATATATGGCGTCTTCAAGTGCGGATCGACAAACAGATCGCCGTAGCCGAAAGGCAAATAACCGGCCGTAGCGAAGTTGAGATTTGGTGGAGGAATGGTTGAGGGGAACGGGTCGGGCTGGCCGATGCTGGAACAATTGCCATTAACGTCGAAGACGCACGCGCTCTGATACGGCATCGCCAGGCTCGTATTCGGGCCATTGGCGGGTGCGGTTGGGAAGAAGAGATCGGACGAGGACCACCAGGGGAGGACGCCATTATTCCAATCGGACATCCACCCATTCAACGTGTCGAAGAACACGCCACCGCCGCCGCGAACACTGGTCTTGCCGTTGCCGAACGGATCCCAGGCAAGGCCGAAGCGCGGGGCAAAATCTTTATGGTCAGGAAAATACCAGCCCGTGGGTGCTCCCCGATCTCCAGGGACCACCAGCCCTGGCGGTGCGTTCTGGAACCGAGTCGACTGCAGCCCAGGAATAATATCGAACGTGTGACCGTGAATGTCGGTTTCTGGGCTGGTGTATTCCCAGCGCACTCCGAGAGTGAGAACCAAGCGTGGAGTTACCTTCCACTCATCCTGCGCGAACAAAGCGTATTGCTTTTGATGCTCATTGTTATTGGCTCGAGGGTATTGCTGATATTCGTCGGGGACTCCGAACAGGAAGTCGGCCAGATCAGTACCCGAGCCAACCCCGGTTTGGGATCCGTAAAAGAAGAACCATCCGTTGGTTGCGTAAGCGTAGAGCGAGTTTTCCTGCATGACGGCGAACCTGCCTCCGGTCTTGATGGTGTGTCGTCCCCGGGACCAAGTAAGCGTGTCCGAAACTCCATAGGTGTTATCTGCCTTCGTGCGTGGCAAGTTTGGATCGAAGCCAAGAACCAGATTGCTGCTGTACATTGTGACGATGGGAGGGGCAAACGGGAGGTCGGAGTTGATGCTGATTCCCAGCTCTGAGGGTGTCGGAGGATGCGATCCCGCCGCAGAGGTTTGGTAGAAGCGCTGCGCAGTGACATGAGCTTCGTTGAGCAGAGCGGTCGAAAAAGTTTTGGTGTAACCGACATTCACAAATTGATTGGTTGTCGTCGTATCTTCGGGGAAGCCCGGGACCGTCGCGTTCACCAGGGGGTTCACTGTCGGTTCCCGGTTGGAGCCGAGGCTGAGCGCGAGGCGGTCGCTGTTGGTGGCGTAGAAATCCAGCCGCCCGGAGTATTGGCTGACGTTGTCGATGGCGGTCCCTTGGGGAAACAACTGCCCGTTAGGGGATGTGGGAATGAGGTTGGCCTTGATGAAGTTCTGAGCGACGGGATCGATCTTGGTGGGATCGATAATTGCGTTTGCCGCATTTCCCCCTGCGGGTATGAAGTAGGGATGGGCCGAAAGGTAGGCGACCACATTGGGATCGGGGCCGCCGTTTGCCGCCTGGGAGAAATTTCCGGTAAGCTCAGCTGGAGTGTAGGTGGTGATCTCTGTTCCGTAATAAATAGAGGTTTGCCGTTGGCCCTGATACCCGAGGAAATAGAATAGACGATCTTTGAGAATGGGACCGCCGAACGTGCCCCCGAACTGGTTGCGCTTCAGCACGGAGCGCGGCTGGCCGATCTCGTTGTTGATGTAATTGTTGGCGTCGAAGGCTTCGTTCCGCAGGTAGTCAAACACGCTGCCGTGCAGATCGTTGGCGCCCGATTTCATCACCACGGTGACCGTGCCGCCTCCGTTGCGACCGTATTCCGCGGTGTAGTTGTTGGTCAGGATGCGGAACTCGGCGACCATGTCGGGATTAGGATCAAATACCACATTGTTGCTGGTGACCGAGTTGTTGAGGCCGCCATCGAGCAAGTAAGTCACTGCGTCCGGCCGACCACCCGCTACCGTAAAACCCTCGGGGAACGCACCGGACTTTTCCGACCCGTACGCAAAAGCGTTCGTGGGCGCTGGAAGCACGCCAGGCTGGGTAAACGCCAAGTCCAACACCTCGCGGCCATTGAGCGGGAGATCCTGGATGGGCGCGCCGGCGACGGTGCCGCCGATCGTCGGATTCACGGTTTCTACCTGCGCCGCTTCCGACTGCACCTGCACCGTCTCACTGATGGCGCCGACGTTCAAGCGCACATCGACGCGCAGGGACTGGTTGATGCTGAGTTCCTGCGCCTCCGTCACTGCCTTCTTGAAGCCCGAGGCCTCGACCGTGACCGAGTACACGCCAATGGGAACGTCCAGCACCTGGTAGGTTCCGGCGCTGTCGGTCACCGTATTTCGGTGGACATTGGTGCCCGTGTTGGTCACGGTGACCTTTGCGCCGGCGACGGCGGCGCCTTGCGAATCGGTAACCGTTCCGATCACGCGGCCATTCGTGTTTTGGGCGAAGGCCGAAACCCCCAAGAATAGAGCAGCGAGAGTCAGGGCAAAGAAGGACCGACGCACATCGGACGAAAGAAGTGAAACAAACGTCGCACGCGACATGGGGATTCGGGTCTCCAGGGGACACATTGGTTTCAAGTGCTGGGCTATACAGCAGAAGCGACTGACGTGGACGACAACACAACCGCGGAAGTATTTGAAACTCATGCAGGCGCCCCCCTATGCGTTACGCGCTCTCAGCAGAGTTAAACAAGTCAACACGAGTGTTGTGCAACCTTACTATAATCGTGGAAGGTTAGGGAGCGCAGCTGGCGTTGTCAAGCATTATTTTTCGATATGCGTCATCCACGGCATTTATTGAGGGGTTTTGAGTGGGACGGAGTTACTGTGGGTTGGCAGCGGAGACGAGGTTGCTCCATTGACCGTTCGCAACCGTATCCCCGTAGTCGAACCAGACAAGGACCGATGGTGCTCTGCTGGGATCTATCGCATCGGTGAGCATGGTCTGCAACTGGCTGACGGTGGGGTAGATGCAAATCGACTTCGAAGCGCAGGCACCAGGGGCAAAGTCCTCCCAGCTGAAAGCCTGGAGATTCATGAACGTGGACTTGTTGTGATTGCCTGCAATCGTATCTAGCCAACTGGCAGCCGAGGCCTCGTTACTGGCGGCCTCGCCCGTGCCGACAGGGTAGTAGTCGGCTCCCATCACATTGAGGTCGGCTTCGATCGGATCGAGAAATCCTGCAAGCTGGCCCTCGTTGGCGGTGTTGACGCTATTCCATGTTTCGGCGCCATAGATGCTGTGGTTTGGGTCGGCTGCGTGGACGGTGCTATACAAGGTTGCAATATCGGCTTCGATGGCGGACTCGGAGATGGTTCTGCCTTTGTAATTCTGAATCTCACCCTGCGAGGCCATGTTCACATACTCATCATCAATATAGTAGCCGTCCGTGGCTGAGAAGGTCGCGAACCATTTCACTAGTTTGGTGGTGAAGGTGGCGTTCGTACAACCGCTGCAGAAGCTGGATGCCAATTCTGTATCGTTGCTGATAAGGGAGTAGTTGCTGGTGCTCGTACGTTGATACAGAGCAAAGTCCAGGGGGATGTACCAGATGATCTTGAGGCTGGAGCAGCTTGCCTGATCGGCCCAGGATGCGATTTCGGACTCAGTGCCCCACAAGTTGGAGTCGTTGAAGACGTACCGGAATCTAGCGGCGGCGATGGTTTGCAGTTCAGCCTCGGACGTCAGACTGGAGATGCCATCGCAATTGCCTGCGCTGTTATCCGGATTGCAATCAACCCAGATTCCTTGAGGAATGGTAACGACGACCGCAGCCGGGGACGGTTCCGAAGAGTTTGAAGTCCTGACACTCACGTATAGAAGCGCGTGGCCATTGATTACTCTCTCACCAAAACGTGGGGAGGCGGCTCCCAACTCAGCAAAATATTCACCGTCCTCGCGCGCCTCAACTGGAAGAGTTTCGATCCAGAGCGCGTCGCCGCTGCGGTCTGCACTGTCGTGAACATAAAAGGTGACGATCTGGAGTCCCCTCAATGGCTTTCCGTCGTCGCTGAGCAGCTTGGAATGAAAACTGATATGCGGATAGGTGGCGGCCAAGGCTGGAAGCGCCAGCAAGCAACATAGGAGCAAGAGTACGGGAGCGTACCTGAAGTGTTTCATGAATTCCCTGCCATGCCTGAACCGGTACAGGTCGGCGACGTTGACGCCGCTGCCAGAGCATTGTATTGAATTCAGACGCTGGCAAACACAGTTCTTTAGGGAATCAAAAAAGCGCAGTCCGGTCATCGCTTATAATGCGGTCAGCCCATTCCACCAACGAAACGTAGATCGGGACGCTGCCCCATTTGGCATCCCAATTCATTAAGTCTGCGTCCGTGACCCCACGGGCCCGGGAGCAGGCTCCTCAAGCGAAAACGGGGATGCGTTTGGAGACAATTTTAGCCATTGTCTCGGCGAGCGGCGGCCAGCCGACGGGTTTGACCACATCCACGGTTTCTTTGCGCATCAGGTATGTCGCTTCAGCAGTCAGAAAGATCTGCACGTCATGACCGGCATCGGACAACGCAAGCCCATGGGAAAAAGCAAATGATGCCCGAGTGGGGTCATCCGTTCCCCAAGAGATCCATTCGCGATCCGCAGTCTGAACAATAGTTGTTCTCAATGTCTTCCGCCAGTACACTCTTCTGTGGCGCGAGGTGCCGATTTATGAGAAGGCTGGGCAGGCCTTTTGGTTTTAGGTGGTGCGGTTCGTGGACGTTATGCTTCCTGGTTGCCGTTGGCGGTTGTTCCTCTCTTTTGCCTGGTAGTTTGTTCTTCGCCGAACCATTGTCGGCGCAAACTGTAACGCCGCCGCAGTATCCCAACTATCCGAGTGAAGCGCCCGCCGAACTCAAGCCTGTTACCGATAGTTTTGACTTCATCCGGCGCGAAGCGATGATCCCCATGCGCGACGGGGTGAAGCTGCATACGGTCATCCTGGTACCGAAGGGCTCCAAGAACGCGCCGATTCTGCTGACGCGCACTCCCTACAGCGCCGACGAACTTACGACGCACATCCATAGTTCGCATCTGGGACCGAACCTTTATGGCTATGACAACGCGACCAACGTGATTCTCGAAGGCGGCTACATACGCGTGGTTCAGGATGTTCGCGGCAAGTATGGCTCCGAGGGTGACTACGTGATGAATCGGCCACTGCATGGGCCGCAGAATCCGACGCCGGTTGATCATGCCACTGATACTTACGACACGATTGACTGGCTGGTGAAGAATACGCCGGAGAGTAATGGCAAGGTAGGCATTCTGGGTATCTCGTATGACGGCTTTACGCCGCTGATGGCGCTAATCAATCCGCACCCGGCGCTGAAGGTGTCGGTGCCGATGAACCCGATGGTGGACGGATGGATGGGCGACGATTGGTTTCACAACGGCGCCTTTCGCGAACAGAACATGTCGTACATCTATGAACAGGTAGTGACGCGCAAGAACGACGCCAAATGGTGGCGAAGCCACTTCGACGACTATGACGAATTCATGGCGGCGGGATCAGCGGGGGAGATGGGCCGGCAACATGGGCTGGAGCAGAGCGGATTCTGGCGGAAGGTGCTAGATCACCCCAGCTATGACGCCTTCTGGCAGGATCAGGCGATGGATCGAATCCTGGCCGGGCAGCCGCTGAAAGTTCCGGTGATGCTGGTGCACAGCTTGTGGGATCAGGAGGATATCTATGGCGCGATCGCGGTTTATAAGGCCATCAAACCGAAAGACACGAACCATGACAAAGTATTCTTAGTGATGGGCCCGTGGCATCACGGCCAGGAAATAGAGGATGCCAGCACGCTGGGTACGCTGAAATTCAGCAGCGATACGGGGCTTTATTTTCAGCGGGCAATTCTGCGTCCGTTCTTGGATCACTATCTGAAAGATGACACGCCGGCTGCGGCAGTTCCGCCGGTGAGTGCGTTTGAGACAGGCACCAATAAATGGCTCAAGCTTCAGGAATGGCCGGCGGGCTGTGCGAGTGGTTGCTCGGTTCGGACCACGGCGCTGTATCTTAGTGATGGAATGAAGCTGAGCTTCTCAGCACCGCAAGCAGGTGGAAAGGCCTTTGAGGAGTATGTTTCCGACCCGGCGAAGCCAGTTCCCTACCGGGCGCGACCAGTTCAACCGATGGGTTACGGCAATGGAATGACTTGGTCGGAGTGGCTGGTTGACGATCAGCGGGAAGCCTCAGGCCGTCCTGATGTGCTCACATTTATGACGGATGTGCTGACTGCGCCGATGAAGATCAGCGGACAACCAATCGCTAATCTCGTTGCTTCGACGAGCGGCACGGACTCGGACTGGGTGGTCAAGCTGATTGATGTCTATCCTGACGAAGTAGCGGGGCAGCCGGAAATGGGTGGATTTGAGTTGATGATCTCCGCGGACATTTTTCGCGGGCGCTATCGCGACAACCTAGAGACGGCGAAGCCAATCGCGGCTGGGCGACCGCTCCTCTACAAGTTCACCATGCCCACAGCGAATCACGTGTTTCTACCGGGACATCGCGTGATGGTGCAGGTTCAGTCGAGTTGGTTCCCGCTGTATGACCGGAATCCGCAGACGTTCGTGCCGAATATTTTCTGGGCTAAGCCGGGAGACTTTCGGAGCGCGGTGCAGCGCGTATATCACTCGCCTGGTGAAGCGAGCTTCATCGAGTTGCCTCTGGTGACGGTGCCTTGAAGCGGGGTTGGCGATGTGTCCCCGGTGGCCAGTCCCGTAGCCGTTGACATCCCACATTGCTCCAGACTGCCACAGAAACAGTCCGATACTTTTTCGGTGAATCAGATTCCCTTGTCGGTTAACTCCCAGGTTGTCAGCTAACCGGAAGTTATCTGAGGCTCCAACTGGTACGCAAATCTCGTCAATCGGTGTTAGATCGCTATTACACTCATTGACCCTGATCGCCGATTCTCAATGAGTGCAGATTACGCCAGGGAAAGAAGGCTCTAAATGCCAAAAAAACCGCCTACTGGTTTCTTAAAATGGGCATTGTTCTGCCAACTGAGCTATGCGCCCACTTTCTTTCAATCTAACATATTACCAAGCGCTTAATGCGGCCTCGCCGGAGAGCGGGTGCTGGCCGCAGGCGCCTTTTTTACCACACAATTTCAACAGCGCCAACGCCGCTGCTGGAATAGAATAGCGCTTCGCCAAGTTTCGCCTATGAGCACTCCGACCCAACTCTGGAAAACCTGGGAAGGCCGAGCAGTTGATGGAAAGTTCCCGCTGCGGCAATGGCTGGGAGGCTCGGACCACAGCGCCGTATTTCTTACGGAGCGGTCCGGAAAGGAATCGCCGAAGGCGGCGGTCAAGCTCATTCCCAGGGAAAGCCTGAACGAAAACGCTCAACTCTCTAGTTGGGCCGGCGCCGCAAGACTTTCCCATCCCCACCTGATTCGGCTGCTTGAGTGGGGACGCTGCCAGATCGACGACACCCGGCTGCTCTATGTGGTCATGGAATACGCCGAAGAGAATCTAGCAGAGATTCTTCCGGTCCGGCCGCTGGCCGCGGCTGAGGCTTCGGAGATGCTCCGGCCTGCGGCGGAAGCCCTGGCTTCCCTGCATCGGGCTGGGTTTGCGCACAGCCGCATCAAACCCTCGAACATTATGGCGGTCCACGATCAGTTGAAGGTTTCTGCTGACGGAGTTCAAAAGACCGGGGAGCGCGGCGATGCGCGCGTGCCCAGCGCCTACGACGCACCCGAGATGGCAACTGCCGGACCCTCGCCGGCAGCCGACATCTGGTCGCTCGGGGCAACACTGGTTGCCGTCCTGACCCAGAACGAACCTAAGTTGAAGAACGCCACTCGGGAACCGGTTGTCGTGTCCGAAACCATTCCGCAACCTCTCCGTGAAATTGCACGGCAGTGTCTGCAGATCGATCCCCAACGGCGCTGCACGGCGAGCGACATCCTCAGCCGGCTTCAGCCACGGGCTGTCCAAACCCAGGCTCCCAGAACCCAGACTCTCAGAACCCAGGCTCCTGTCGGTGCCAAGGCCATCTCGGCGCGCCCATCGCAAGAGCGTCCGAGGCGGTGGATCGTCGTACCCATCGTCGTCGCAGCACTGATCTTCGTCGCCCTGGTTGGAAGCAAGTTCTTAGTCCATCAACCGTCGATTCCAGCTGCGGAAGATCGCCCTGCAAAACCTCCATCTGACATTCCCGCCGCTGCACCGCCAGCGCCGTTTACCGCGAAGGGAAGTCCCCCGAAAAAGGGAGTAGTGCGAGGCAGTGTGCTTCAGCAGGTCATGCCCGACGTTTCGCGGAACGCCCTGAACACGATCGAGGGCCGGCTGAGAGTCAGTGTCCAAGTTTCGGTGGATGCGTCCGGGAACGTCTCGCAGGCAGAGTTGGTATCTGCCGGGCCGAGCAAGTACTTTGCGAATCGGGCGCTCGTAGCGGCACACCGCTGGACGTTCAATCCCCCCCAGGTGGACGGACAGGCGGCCGCCAGTGAGTGGGTTCTGCACTTTCAGTTTCGAAAAACTTCCACCGAGGTTCTTCCCGCGGAAACGAGTCCTTGAGAAAATAGGCTCAACTTTTTGCCTCGGAACCATTCTTCATCTTCCAAACCATCTGCCGCAGCATGCCGAGCAGGAATTCCGCGTCGCCGGTTTGCAACTGGAGCCGCCGCACTAAGCGCCGGACTGCACCCTCAAAAGAGTCCGAGGAATTCAGCTTCGGGTAGCCGCTGGCACGGAGCGCTGTGAGCAAGGTCTCGGTAATTCGTTCTACTTCGGCCGACGAGGCGGGACTTCCCTTCTCAGGCTCCGCCAGCGCGCCCGGATCACGCATTAATTCGTACAAACAAACCGCCACCGCCTGCCCCAAATTCATCGAGACGTGCTCCTCGCGAGTGGGTATATGCATCAGCCAATGACAGTGGCTCATGTCTTTGTTCGAGAGTCCGAATTTTTCCGATCCGAACAGCAGAGCGCAAGGCCCGGCTGAAAGATGCGCGCGAATCACGGGGACCCCGGCCTCCAGTCGCTGGAGGGAATGCTGCAGGTCGCGATGGCCAATTGCTGTGGTTCCGACGACCAGCGAGCAATCGGCCACCGCTTCGGCTACAGTTTCGTACTTCTCGGCACTGGCGAGTACGGCGGCGGCGCCCACGGCGGAACGGGCACCCTCAAATGCCACATCGTATGGATTGACTACCCGCAGGTGGTGAAAACCAAAGTTGCTCATTGCCCGAGCGGCTGCGCCGATGTTGAGAGGATTGCGCGCGTCTACCAGGACGATGCGCAAATGATCGAGTTCAGCTGAAACCGGCAAGCTGTCTTTTATTCTACGGCAGCCCGCGCTGAATCGGTTGGCGGGCCATTCAAGACCCTCGGAAGCTAAATTCATCGCCAGCCTTATCTGTTGCAAGTGTTTTGCCGTAGGACCTTCTTGCTCCGGTGTGTAAATGTAAAAAATTTGTCAAACCTTTGCTATCGCACCGAAAATGGTCAGAAACGTTGTAAGCTTTCAGTGGTTGTGGGCCACATGGGGCAATCTGGCAAGTTCAGCGCCAGTCCTGAAGGACGGCCCGAATCGCGTGAGGATGGCTTTATGGGTCAAACTGCAACACCGATAAGCACGGCCAGATCGGCAGATCCGATAAACTCTGTGCGACCGATGGGAAAAATTCTAGTAGTCGAGGATGATCCCGCTGTCCAGAAGGCACTAAAGCGGCTGTTTGAATCCGAGGGATACACGGTTGAGGTTCAAGCCAATGGAAGGTCGGCGCTGGAGAGCTTCCAGGCAGCCCCGCCAGCGGTTATTATTCTCGACCTTCGCTTGCCCAAGCTTTCCGGCAGCGATCTGTGCAAGGAGGTCAAGGCCCAGGCTCCTACTTTACCCATCGTGGTTCTCAGCGCAACCAGCGATGTCTCCGACAAAGTTCTGCTGCTCGAGTTGGGCGCCGACGACTATGTAACCAAGCCCTTCAGCCCCCGGGAGTTGTTGGCGCGCGTGCGCGCCGCCCTCCGGCATACCTCGAGAACGGCGCATGCCAATGTGGTGAGTTTCGACGGCATCTCGATCGACTTCAAGAAAATGGAAGTCCTGCGTGACAGCAAGATTGTGGTCCTGACCGCGCAAGAGTTCAAGACGCTGCAGTTTCTGGTGCAAAATGCCGACCGCGTAATCAGCCGGGACGAATTGCTGAACGAAGTGTGGGGCTACCAGAATTATCCCTCGACGCGGACAGTGGACAACCATATCCTGAAGCTTCGCCAAAAACTGGAACGCGACCCGGCCAGTCCGGTACACTTCCGCACTGTACACGGAATGGGTTACAAGTTTGTCCGCTGAGATCCCTTGGCCCCTTCATCAGAACCCGCTTCGCAAAGTTTCCCAGGATATTCTGGAAGCGCACTGGTACCGAGAACACGCCTGCGCACGCGCTTTCTATTCTCCATGGTGCTGATCACCGCCGGCCTCACGGCGATGAGTCTTCTGGTGGTTCGGGACAGCGTGCGAAGCCACGTCCGGCAAGGAATCGCACAGGATCTGCGGAACTCGGTCACTACCTTCCAGAATTTTCAGCATGACCGCGAAGTCATGCTGACGGGCTCTGCGGAGTTGGTCGCCTATCTGCCTATCACGCGAGCGATCATGACGGCGCACGACCCGGCCACGATCCAGGATGCTTCAAAAGACGTGTGGCAATTGACTAGCAGCGATCTTCTGGTTCTGGTCAACCGCAATGGCAACGTGGTCGCCCTTCATACAAGATCAAAGGGCTTCACCCGCGAGGCCGCGCAGCAGTACTTCGATCGATCGCTGAACGAAGAGGACTCCAGCCACTGGTGGTTTGGCGCGCACCATCTCTACCAAACTTTCGTAAAGCCGGTTTACTTCGGATCGAAGACTGAAGGCCCGCTGCTGGGTTTCTTGATCATCGGCTACGAAATCGACGATCGCTTCGCCAGCGAGGTCAGTAAGGTCTCGGCCAGCCAGGTGGCTTTCTCCTACGGCGATGAAATTGTCGCCACCACTTTGACGCCGCTTCAGGCCCAGAGCCCGGGCGTGCGCGCGTTGGCCGCAGGATCCTCTCAAAGCGCGCCTCGGGATGTTGAAGTTGGCAAAGAGAATTTTGTGGCTACGTCACTCGACTTGTCAGGCCAGCAGAAACCTCCGGTGCGCCTGACCGTGTTGGGATCTTACGACCAGGCCGCCAAATTCCTCGATAACCTGAATCGCCTGCTGTTGCTGCTCGGGCTCACAGCGGTCCTGATCGGCAGTGGCCTGGTGTTCCTGATCTCGCACACCTTCACTCGCCCGCTGGGCAGCCTGGTTGAGGGTGTTCGCGCCTTGGAGCACGGAGATTTTCACCATCCTCTTGATCCCCGAGGCAGTGACGAAGTCGCGGAACTGACCTCCGCTTTCGACCGCATGCGCGCCAGCTTGCTCAAGACTCAACAGGCTCTGCTGGAGTCTGAGCAATTGGCTACGATCGGACGCATGGCGAGTTCAATTTCTCACGACCTTCGTCACGCTCTGGCTGCGGTCGTCGCCAACTCTGAGTTTCTGTGTGATGGCCGCCTGACATCTGCGCAGCGCGAGGAACTTTATCAGGAGGTCCGCACGGGCGTTAACCAGATGACCGACCTCATCGACTCCCTGCTCGAATTCGCCCGCACCAGAGAATCCCTGAACCCAACTTACGCTAGCGTCGTTGAAACAGTGCAGCGAGCCATGCAGGCGGTGCGTTTGCATCCGCGCCATCAGGGCACGCTGATCGAGATCAACAGCAACGGCCAGAGTTTGGCCTGGTTCGATCCCCGTAAGCTGGAGCGCGCCCTCTACAATCTTTTGCTGAACGCCTGCGAAGCGGCCCCCAGCAACGAAGGCAGAGTTCAAGTCACGATCGGCCGGACCGGCTCCGCGGTCACGATTGAGGTCTCCGACAACGGTCCCGGCATCGCGGAACCGATTCAAGACAAGCTCTTTCATCCCTTTGTAAGCTTCGGCAAAGAGAACGGCACCGGACTCGGACTTACAGTCGTACAGAAGATTGTGCAAGATCACGGTGGCCAGGTCTTGATGGAACGCACCCCGGATGCTCGAACAATTTTTCGCATCGTCATCCCCGGACGCGCTCCACTAGGTTCCCTGGAAGCCGGCGACGACGAGCTGACAGCCCGTTCCTTTTTGCCTGTAAGCAACGATAGAGCGACTGAAAATTCAATTCGACATTCGGATACGTAGTCCCCGTTCCCATTTTCTTGATTTCACGACGATCCGCATGTCGCGCAGGAGGATGTGTGAAGAACGCTAGAACCATTGGGCTTCGTACAGGCGCCCTGACGGCAACCGCTTTTGCGCTTCTGAGTTCCTGCGCCTGGGCACAGGAGGGCGGGCCCATGTTGGCACCTCCCTCCAAGGGCGCCTCGCTGCATGAACTCGATTCGCAAGTGCGCGAATTACGCGCGGTGATCGAGCAGATGCGAGCCGAGAATGCGCAGTCGCGCGCCGAAATGCGGGAGCTCCGTCAGGAATTGCAAGACACGCGTAAGCTTCTTGCCCCGCTTGCGGCTTCGAGGAATGGAGGCTCATCTTCGCCGTCACCCGCTCCGGCGGAATCCACTGCGCCGGCCTCCGCGAGCACCTCCAATACAACAGCCGTTGCGGACCTCGGAGGCCGGGTTCAGAAGCTGGAAGAATCCGCGCAGTTGCTGGGCTCGAAGATTGACGAGCAATACCAGACCAAGGTGGAAACCGCCGCTAAGTATCGCGCCCGACTTTCCGGAATTGTGCTGATGAATGCGTTTCGCAATGTCGGTGCATCAGACAACCTGGACCTGCCTGACTACGCGCAGCCACCCGCAATGGGTACGACTTCTCAAGCAAGTTTTGGCGCCACCTTGCGCCAAACCGAGATAGGCCTGGAGATTTTTGGACCGACTTTGGCCGGCGCGAAGAGTTCAGCCAATGTGCAGTTGGATTTTGCCGGAGGCTTTCCCGCCACCAACAACGGCGTGAACTTTGGTATCGTGCGCATGCAGACCGCCAGCGTGCGGCTCGACTGGCAACATACCTCGGTGATTGCGGGGCAGGATTCCCTGTTCATCTCGCCGCTATCTCCTACGTCCTTTGCATCGCTCGCCGTACCTGCTTTTGCCAATGCGGGGAACCTGTGGGGCTGGACGCCCCAGCTTCGCGTCGAACATCGCTTCGATCTTTCCGACCAACAGACCGTGACGTTGCAGGGTGGAATTCTGGATAATCTCGATTGGGAACCTCCCAGCAACTCCTACTTCCGCTCGGCGACGGCTGGGGAAACTTCAGGCCAACCAGCCTATGCTATGCGCACCGCATGGTCCCAGCCGGTATTTGAACACCCGTTGAGCTTTGGCGTGGCGGGCTATTACGGCCGGCAAGATTGGTCATGGGGCCGCGACGTTGACGGTTGGGCCGGCATGATGGATTGGCAGATTCCGATTCTCCGCCGCTTGACTCTCACCGGTGAATTCTATCGGGGACGCGCAGTGGGAGGCCTCGGTGGCGCCATCGGCCAAACTATTCTGTACGGCGGCAATTCGGCGTACGCCACGACGCCCATTCGTGGCCTTGACTCGGCCGGGGGATGGAGTCAACTCAAGTTCCAACTTACCAGCAAGATCGAGTTGAACGGGGCATTCGCTGAGGACAACGCATTTGCTCGTGACGTGCGGGGCTTCGCTTTGGATGCGAACAACAACGGCCCGATTCTGGGACGCAATCGAGGCGCGCTCGGCAACCTGGTCTATCGGCCGCGGTCTGACTTGTTGCTTTCCGCGGAATTCAGACGTTTGCACACGTTCCCCGTCTATGACAGTGCGAGCGTGACCAACCAAATCAATCTTGCCATGGGGATACTGTTCTGATGATGCTTCGCTTCGTTCATTCCCGGACCGTGTGGTGCATCCTGTTGCTGCCATGTGTGTCTGTCTTTGCGGTGGCGCAAAATGCGGATCTCAAGGCCGTGGATCTCAAGGGCAAGGTGCAACTCACTAGAAACGGACGCCGCGTAAACGACGGTTCGACGGTCGTGGTCTGGCTCACACCTCTGGGGGCGACTCCTGCGCCTTCGCTGCCCCCGCAGCAGAGTTCACAAATCCCCAAGCTGGTGCAGAAGGACAAAAGCTTCCATCCTTCCCTGCTGGTGATCCCAGCGGGCGGGCAGGTCGAGTTCCCCAACCAGGATCCCTTTTTCCACAACGTGTTTTCGTTGTTCGACGGCAAGCGCTTCGACCTCGGACTCTATGAGAGCGGCAGTACTCAATTTGTCAAATTCGACAAGCCCGGCATTTCCTTCATCTTCTGCAACATTCACGCCCAGATGAGCGCCGTAGTGATCGCGTTGAACACGCCGTACTATGCGATATCGAACGGGCACGGCGAGATCAGCATGGCCGGCGTGGTCCCCGGCCGCTACCAGATGCACGTTTTCCATCCGTCGGTGTCGCCGGATGCGCTGCTCGCCGCGGGACGGGAAATCACCGTGAGCCCCGGCGAGACCTTCCTCGGAACCTTCAACCTGGCCGAATCCAATCTCGAACTCGCTCACAGGAACAAGTACGGCCGCGACTATGATCGCCCGGAGCCTGACAGCCCCGTCTATGCCCACCCTTAGCAGCGTGCCGAAGATTCTGATTCTGGGTGGCCCAGCGGTTCCAGCGCTGCGATCACTGTTCCGTTTTTACCTTAGGCAAGTAAGCAGGGTTGTTTCAGCAGCCGCCCTGGATCGTCACCGGGCGATCTCCCTAAAGAAAAGAAAGAAAGGGCGTGCCGTTTAGCACGCCCTTCCCGCCTCTGACCTTCACCTTCCTTACAACCTTGCCGACAAGTCTGTGAATCTAGTGATGCCCTCCGCCTCCCGAATGGCCGCTGCCGCTGGAATGGCTGCCACCTCCCGAGCTTGGTGCGCTATGAGAAGCTCCGCCTGTGTAACCGCCGTGGCTGCCGCTGTAGCTCGGCGCACCATGATAGCCGCCGTAACCACCGGAAGACCGAGGCTGTACGATGGGCTGCCTCATGTTGAGCTGCGGACGAGAATTGCCACCACGCTCGTAATTGTTCGAACCCGATTCGCGCGAGTAGCTTGAGCCCGGCGCCGTCCGATTCCAGTAGCTGCCGCCGGCCCCCCTTAAAGTCTCAGCGGCGCTCGCGGCGCGACCCGCAGACTCGCTGCTTCGCGAGGGTGGCGTGAACGTCTTCCACTCGCTGCGGTTCGGCTCGCCGCGGGTTGACGACGCTTGTTCCCCGCGGTTTGCGGAAGACGCCGGAGCGGTCGAGCTCGCGGAACTATTCACTTCCCTGCCAGACGCAGTACCAGCGCTCGGCTTCGCGACTCCGGCTGCCGATGTGCTCCGAGACTCCGTAGAGCCGGGACCGGTCGCACGTGCGCCAGCCGCGACTGGCGAAAAGTGGCTCTGCTGCATGGACTGCTGCAGATGCGCCGTCTGCTGCTGGAACGATTCCCGGTGAGACGTGCTCTGCGTACCGAAGAAATGCTGCGGTGCACTGTTGTGAATCGTCGAAGGTGCAGCAGCCCGTCCGCTCGCCGACAAGCTGGCGCGCGTGGGCACGACCGGCAGATTGCCAGTCATCATGCGAGCGCCATTCAACTGCGCGTGCGTAGCGGCCACGGCCGTCGTCCGGCCTGCCCCGAATTTCCCCGCTCCCATCGTCGAGAGCGCGCCTCCGATGTGCGCATCGTTGATGTGTGCCAGGTTCGAGAACCGCGTGCCAGCATGCAGTGGCGCGATCCCACCGAAACGGTTTAGGCCACCGAATCTGTTGAAGCCCACCACTCCGAACCGCCCGCCATATCCACCCCACCACGGGAAGAAGCGGTCACAAGGCCCAATCGGCAGCCATCCAAAGCCGCCCCACCCGCCCCACCCAAAACCAAAGCCAAAACCCCAACCGCCTCCGAATCCAAAGAACGACACATACGCCGGCGCCCAGAACGGACGATAGAAGCCCGGGCCCCACACCGGTCCCGGCCACCACGCCCACGAATTGCCGTACCACATCCAGCGCCCATAGTGATAAGGCGCCCAGCCCCAGGGCTCGTAGCCAACCCAAGTCCAACCATAGTAAGGCTCCCAAACCCAGTTGCCATCGCGATACGGAGCCCAACCATCCGGCTCATTCGGAACCCACACTTGTCCGTAGTCCGGCGCGTCCTCCCACGTTCCATGAGCGTCCAGGTCTTCCGACCCAACGTAATACTTGTTCGTGTGGTGCCAGGCAGCCGCTTGGTGGATCATGTGATCGCGTTCGCTATTCCAGCGATCCCAGTCGTCCCGGTCGGGAGCAGGGCTGATCTTGTACTTCGCGTCGGCGCCGGAACCCCGCACCGTCGCCATGTCACCTTCCTTAACATCGGCGATACCCTGCGGGGTTGAGATCTGCGCCTCACCCTTGCGTACGATGATGATTGAGTCCCCGTCGGGCCGCACTTCAATGCGGAACACGCCATCCTTATGCGCGGGGTGAAGTGCCACGTTGGGGGTGTCGATTTCCGGTTCAGCCTCACTCTCGTCGAACACGGAGTAATTGGCCAAGCCCTGTCCAAGCTGAATCTGGATGTACTTGTGGGTAAAGTTCGCGAGGTTGGCTTGCGCACTCGAACCCAGGCGAATAATGTTGGCGTAGTCGAGCTGCACTTCGGCCCGCCCGCCAGGTCCGGTGGAGACTTTGTCGCCGTTCACCACCGGCTGATTCAATACAGCGGCTGACCAGGTGCCCGAGTCCCCCCGCTGCGTCGACACCTCGCCGTGAATCATGCTAACCCGGCCCACGCCTTGATCAGTCTTTGCAGGACCCTCACCAGATGGTCCACCGGGCTGGGCTTCTTCCCCCAGTTGTGGAGGTTGACCGCCCCGAGGCTGCCCAGGCTGCGGCGGTTGACCGGGAGACGGCGGCGCAGATTGACCCTGTCCCATTTCCATCGGGGCGCTAGGCTGTTCCGAGGGACCAGGACCCTCCTCAGTAGTTTGCGCCTGCGCGCTAATCGAGAGCCCACCAGCCAGCGCCAGAGTTAAGATCGCCAACCTTGCTATGAATCGGTTCTTCATAACCCACCTCTTCTTCCCAAACGCATCCCACATCTACTCAAACCCTAGATCCGAAGGATTAGCACGTTATAGGAAGAAGCAACTGCCATGCCAAAGCCGGGACGGCAGGATTCCCGTAACTCATTTGTTTTCAGATCGGAAGGCGAGAGTCTTCGACAGAAATAGAGGGCGAACTCCAAAGCTGGTGGCCGCCCTGAGCCAAGGCGGTGGTTTTCAGCCAAGGGAAGCCTACGCTTCCTTCTCTCCCTCATCCGCAATCCCAATCTTCGACAGCCTGTAACGGAGTGCATTCCGCGACAGCCCCAGTAGCCGCGCTGCTTGACTCTTATTGCCGTTGGCACGCCGCAGCGCCTCCTGAATCATTTCATCCTCCCAATGTTCCAGCGTCATACCCTCCGGGAGAAATCCACTGGCACCGTTCGCCACCTTCGCCGGACGCACATCCAGATGAATATCTCGCGCCTCGAGCACCGTGCCTTTCGCCAGCGCGCAAGCCCGCTCGATGATGTTCTGCAGTTCACGCACATTCCCCGGCCAGTGATAGTTCACCAGAATCTGCATTGCCTCGGGCGTAATACTGTTCACCGGCTTACCGGAATCGCCAGCAAAGCGCGAAATGAAAAGATTCACCAGGTCAGGAATGTCTTCCTTGCGCTGCCGCAGCGGTGCGATGTCGATGGGAACGACATTCAAACGATAGTAGAGGTCTTCGCGAAACGTACCCTGCTCCAGCGCTTCGCGCAGATCACGATTCGTGGCCGCGATCAGCCGCACATCCACTTTCACCGTGCGCGTGCCGCCCAGCCGTTCAAACTCCCGCTCCTGCAGCACGCGCAACAGCTTCACCTGGATTGCCGGCGGCACATCGCCGATCTCGTCCAGAAACAGCGTTCCTTTGTCCGCCAACTCGAACTTGCCCGGCTTGCTCGCGTTCGCGCCCGTGAAAGCGCCTTTCTCATACCCAAACAGTTCGCTCTCCAAAAGGTTCTCTGGAATCGCGGTGCTATTGATCTTGATGAAAGGCCCCGCAGCCCGCCGCGACTTTTCGTGAATCGCGCGCGCGATCAAGTCCTTCCCCACGCCGCTTTCTCCGCCCAGTAGTACCGTAGAATTCGTGGGCGCCACGCGGTCGACCGTCGCCAGGACTTCCTGCATCTTCGCGCTGCGCGCTACCACGTTGGGGTGGACATAGCGCTTGCCCAGCGCTTCGCGTAGCGACCGGTTCTCCTCGCGCAGATCGCGGACGTCCAGCTCCTTGCGGATCACCATGCGCATTTCGCTCAGCGAGAACGGCTTCAGCACATAGTCGCTGGCTCCGGCCTTCATGGCTTCCACCGCCGTCTCTACCGTCCCGAAAGCCGTCATCACCACCACCGGCAACGCCGCATTCTGCCGCTTGATCGCCTGCAGGAATTCCAGCCCGTTCATCCCGGGCAACTTCAAGTCCGTCACCACCAGATCGACGGTGCTCTCCCGAAGAAGTTTCAGCCCGGCTTCGGCGTCTCCGGCGGAAAGCGTCGCGAAGCCGTCTTCCCCGAGATTCAATTCGAGCAGGCGGCGCATCTTCGCCTCGTCTTCGACAATTAGAACTGTTGGCATGATGGTTGGTAGTCGTCCGACACTGTCTCGATCTCAGATAGCCTAACCACTACTCAGTCAAACGCCACTCACTTAAGATGCTCGCGCCGCGGCGGCGTCGTCGTTCTCGGGGAAAAAGACCACGAAGCAGGCCCCCCGGTGATCGCTCGCCTCACCACCACTTTCAACACGAATCGTTCCATGGTGTCCATCAATAATCCGGGAGACGATCGATAACCCCAGCCCCACACCCGTTTTCTTGGTAGTCACAAACGGATTGAAGATTTGCTCTCGCAGTTCCGCCGGAATTCCCGGCCCGGTGTCTTCGATCCGCACCTCCACCCCGTCCCGGCTGGCGCGGTTTGCCCTTGCCGCCGTCACCCGCAATGTGCCGCCGCTACCCCCCATCGCATCATAAGCATTCTGTATCAGATTCACGAACGCCTGCTCACAAAGACTCTCGTCCAAGGGAACCAGGGGCAAGTTCGCCTCATACTGGCGTTCCACCCGTACGAACTCGTCTTTGTCTTTCTCTTTGTCTTTCCGCGCTAAAGATAGCGATACGGAATGCAGCGCGTGGTCCAGCACCGCAGTAATGTCCTGCGGAATCAGCTCCGCATGCAGCGGCCGCGCAAAATCGAGAAACCGCGTCACCAGCGCGCTCAGACGGTTCGTCTCACTCGAGATGTAACCTGCCAATTCGCTGGCCAGAGGATTCGATTCCCCCAGCTTCTGTTGCAGCATTTCCGCCGATCCCTTGATTACTCCGAGCGGATTTCGAATCTCGTGCGCCAATCCGGCGGACATCTGCCCCAGAGCCGCAAGCCGCTCGGAACGCCGTGCCTCTTCTTGGGCCTGCTCCAACTTACGGTTGGTCTCAGCCAGGGTCTCCGCCAATTCCTGATAGAGCTTCGTCTGGCGCCGGTTCTCCACCACGAACCGATTCACCACCATCGCTGCGAGGAAAAAGAAAAGAATGCGGATGGCCAGGATTCCGTAACCTTCTCTTGTCATTTCATAATCCTGCAGCGCAGGATAGAGGTACGAACAGTACGCAGCAGAGGTCAGCGCCGTCCACAACAGCGTCAACACGGGACTGAAGTACTCCGCCGCGGTGACCGCCGGCAGAAAATAAATCGGCCAATAGCTACTGTTGATTCCAACCTCACCGGTGTGATCGATGAGCAAAGTCGCCAGCGCAATCTTGAGCAGGACGATATACGCCGCGCCCCGCCGCGGAGCCCGCGCCAGCAGCCAGCCCTCGCTGAATTGCACCACTCCAATGGCCAGCAGCGTGAGCTGTTTGTGGATTTCCGCCACCGGCGGCAGCGCTGCCAGCCCAGCCAGAAACAGCAGCCAGAGAACATCCATCCAGTTGATGGCAGGACGATTCTGCTCGGTCATGATCTGTTGGCTCATGGCAGGATCGTGAAAAACAACGGCGCCGGGAGTGGGTTGGGCACCCGTCTTTCCGGCGCTACGCTCTTTTTTTCTACTTTCACTTCGTCCGCTTGCAGGTCGTGTTGCATGCGAACCCTATCAGACCGCAGGCAGCCAGGTTACGTCAATGTCACTTCTTGGGTGGGCTCTCCGGCTTCGGTGCTGGCGGGTGCGAATTCTGTTGCCGTTGCGGCGCCGGAGATGCGGGCTTCTGTTGCTGCTCGTTATCTTTTCTTTCTTGCACCGAAACGGGCCTGACCTGCGGACGCGACACCTGCTGTGCAGGCTGCTGAAAACCTCGCTGCTGCGGACGCGAGGCAGAAGCCTGCGCACTCCGGTTTCCGGGCTCTGACTGAGTACTTTTCTCAGGCTCGGGAGTCCCTTGCTCCTCCCACACACGAGGCTGCGGTTTCGCCTGGGTGCTCCCCGCATCGCCCTCTCCTAACGGATGGAACCCGTTCTGCGATTGAGGCTGCGATTGCCGTGCCAACGGCACTGGGCGGCCCGGCGCTACCTGGCGAACCAGCGGTTGCGCCATCGATGATTGTCCGCTCGACGGTTGCTGGTTTAAGGGCCCTCCTCCCGTCGGCTTGCGGTCGAACGAGTTGGGCATGGGAGCCGGTGTTCTCAGCGCCACTACGGGCCGACTCATCACGGCTGCCGGCGGCTGGTTCGCCGCGGGCTTGCCCGTACCCATCACGCTGCTCCGCGCTGGCTCGACCGCAAGCGCGTGCGACACGGGTACAGCTGCGAGTTCTTTGGACGGAACCCATACCACATTCCGCGCCACCGGTCGCGCATTTATGAACGTATCGTTAGAGACCACGGTTACGCCCCCGTTCACGTTCCGGTTCGCATAGGTGACGGTGCTCACATCGCGGTTAACGACTACCGTGTTGTAGACGTTGGTGACCCGCGCGACGTTCACTGCCGTGTTGGTGGTGTTCACTCTGTTCACGTAAGCTCGGCTCACGTGGTAGCCCGGAATAAACACTTCCCCCGGAGCCAGCGGGAGCCAGCCGACTCCTGCGCCAACCGAGAAACGAAATCCCGGCCCTCCCCCGACCCAAGCCACTAGCGCCGGCGCGTACACCGGCCGTACCATGCTCGGTCCCGGAATCCACACCCACGCGGTCCCGGAGAAAGCCCACCTTCCATAGTGGAATGGAGCGAATCCCCAAGGCTCATCTTCCACCCAGGTCCAGCCCCAGGGCCCTACCCAGGTCCAGTGTCCGAAGCGATACGGCGCCCATCCTACCGCGATTCCTGCAGGCTGCCAGACTGTGCCGTAGCCTTCCACATAACTCCAGCTGCCGTACTGGTCGAGGTCTTCGTATCCGGTCATGTCGCGCGAAACGTAGTTTGCGGAATCCGACCCATCTTCAGTCTGGTCGCGATCGAATGCCCAGTTGTCAAATCCGTCGTCTTGCTGCATTTGCCCGGCATCGTACTTCAGTTGATCGCTGCCCGCGCTGGTAAACACGGAGTACTGATTCGCCACGACCTGATAGGAATTTCCACCTCCCGTGACCTGGCCACGTCCGCGCCACACGGTCACTTCGGTGCGACTGCCGTCTTGATCCACATCAAGACGGTAGTCCCCGGGCTGCATTACGACGAACGCTACATTTGGCGTGTCGATCTCATAGGAGTCTTCGTCGTCCAGGTGCCGGACCTTGACGATTAAAGACCCCTGCGCCAGCCGAATCTGCGCTATCCGGTCACTCACCTCGAGCAATGTAATCCCAGTTTTCGGACCCAGGCGGAGCGCGGTTGATCCAATGTGCACCTCAGCTCGTGAACCCTCATCTGCCCAAAGATTGTCCCCTGTGACCAGCGGACGATTGAGCACCGCTGTAACCCAGTCGTTTTCACCGCCGGGCTGGAAGGAGACCGATCCCTCCATATAATTCAGCCGGGCGATGCGGCTTGGAGGATCCTGGACATCAGCATTCTGCGTGTCCTGCGCGTCCTGCGCTCTTGCCGCAAACGTTGACTGCAGCATGAATGCCAAACCCGCCACCATTACCGCGCAATTCCACCATCGCTTGTGTGCTTTCATAGTGCTTTCCTCGACGGATGATCCCGAAGCGTATCCGCTTCGATCTTATCCACACCTGTATAAACACAATAGATATCTTTAGTTTCTTGCTAGGTCTTTTGGGGCAGGCAGGACTGATCAGGCAGGTTTCTTAAGTAACTTTTAGTGGGTTACTGGCTTGGGCGAGATCTCATCCAAAGTAAGATTCAGTTCCAGCACATTGACCCGCGGCTCGCCCAGAAATCCGAACTGCCGCGACTCCGTATGCTGGCGAACGGCTTCACGGACCACATCTTCGCTCAGCCCACGTTCTTTCGCGATGCGCGGCACTTGAAATTCCGCCGCTTCCGGTGAGATATGGGGATCGAGTCCCGAACCAGACGTGGTCAGCAAATCCATGGGAATCGTAGCCCGGGGATTCTCCGCCTGCAATCGATCGGCATCTCCCTGCACCCGCGCCACGAGTAATTGATTGGTTGGCCCAAGATTCGATCCGCCGGAATTGCCCGCGTCATAGCCAGTTCCGGCACTAGAGGGACGCGAACGGAAATACCCCGCAGAGGAAAACGACTGCCCGATCAATCGCGATCCCACCACCTTGCCATTCCGCGTCACCAGCTGTCCATTAGCCTGCTTCGGAAACAAAACCTGCGCCAGTCCCGTAATCAACAGAGGAAATAGCAGGCCAAACAATACAGTCGTTACCGCCGTCATGAGTACAGAAATGATCAGATTCTTCTTCATAATCGCCTCTACGCCAACCCTGCCCGCACAATCAGCAAGTCGATCAGCTTGATCCCAATAAATGGCACGATCACTCCGCCCACACCGTACACCAGCAGATTTCGCCGCAGCAGCACGGCTGCTCCCTGCGGAACATATTTCACGCCACGCAGTGCCAAAGGAATCAAAGCCACGATGATCAGCGCATTAAAGATGACCGCCGACAATATGGCTGACTGCGGCGTCGCCAGCCGCATCACGTTGAGCGCCTGCAGAACCGGGAACGTCCCGGCGAACATGGCGGGGATGATGGCAAAATACTTGGCCACGTCATTCGCAATCGAAAACGTGGTCAGGGCGCCCCGCGTCATCAACAACTGCTTGCCGATTTCCACAATCTCAATCAGCTTGGTCGGATTCGAATCCAGGTCCACCATGTTGCCGGCTTCCTTCGCCGCCTGCGTGCCTGTATTCATGGCGACGCCTACATCGGCCTGCGCCAGAGCCGGCGCGTCATTGGTGCCGTCGCCAGTCATGGCGACCAGTTTTCCCTGCCCCTGTTCGCGGCGAATCAAGTCCAGTTTCTCTTTCGGCGTAGCCTGCGCCAGAAAGTCATCCACCCCGGCCTCGCGCGCAATCGCCGCCGCTGTCAAGGGATTGTCCCCCGTGATCATCACCGTCGTGATTCCCATCGCGCGCAGCTGATCGAAACGCTGGCGCATGCCGCCCTTCACAATGTCTTTCAGATGAATCACCCCTAAAGCACGGCCATTCTCCGCCACCACCAGCGGCGTCCCTCCGGAGCGCGAAATCACATCCACCGCTGCGCGCACTTCCATGGGAAGCGAACTGCCCTGCTCCTCCAGATACTTGGCAACCGCATCCGTCGCGCCCTTGCGGATGGCTCGCCCATCGAGATTAACGCCCGACATGCGAGTCATTGCGCTGAAAGGAATGAACTGCGCATCATGCGAACTTATTTCGCGCCCGCGCAATCCGTACTTCTCTTTGGCGAGCACCACGATGGAGCGGCCCTCGGGGGTTTCATCGGCCAGCGAAGAAAGCTGCGCCGAATCCGCCAGCATCGCTTCGGTCACGCCCGGCGCCGTCACGAACTCCGTAGCCTGGCGGTTGCCCAGCGTGATGGTTCCCGTCTTATCGAGCAATAGCGTATTCACATCGCCGGCGGCTTCCACCGCGCGTCCCGACATAGCCAGCACATTGTGCTGCACCAGTCGGTCCATGCCCGCAATGCCAATCGCTGAGAGCAATCCGCCAATCGTGGTCGGAATCAGGCACACCAACAAAGACACCAGCACGAACACCGTCTGCGGGGCGCCTGCGTAAATAGCAAACGGCTGTAACGTGACCACGGCCAGCAGAAACACGATCGTCAGGCCCGCCAGCAGGATGTTCAGCGCAATTTCATTTGGAGTTTTTTGCCGCTCCGCACCTTCCACCAGCGCAATCATGCGATCCAGAAACGTTTCGCCAGGATTGGAAGTGATCTTCACCTTCACCCAATCCGAAAGCACACGCGTTCCGCCGGTCACCGCCGACCGATCGCCGCCGGCTTCGCGAATCACGGGTGCCGATTCTCCCGTGATCGCCGACTCGTCCACCGACGCCACGCCTTCCACGATCTCGCCATCACCGGGAACAAACTCGCCCGCCTCCACCAGTACCATATCTCCCGAGCGCAGCTTCGATCCCGGCACCGTCTCTGTTTTTCCATCGCAAAGCATGCGGTTCGCCATCGTCTCGGCTTTCGCGCGTCGCAGCGCATCAGCCTGCGCTTTGCCGCGGCCCTCCGCCATGGCCTCGGCAAAGTTCGCAAACAACACCGTGAACCACAGCCACAGCGTGATCTGCAGATTGAATCCGAACCCGGGCTGCCCCTGCATTCGCTCCAGAATCAGCAACACGGTGGTTACCAGGCTGCCCACTTCCACCACGAACATCACCGGATTGCGCATCATGGTGACGGGATGCAGCTTAACTACCGAATCCCACGCCGCGCGGCGCACGATCTTCATGTCCCACAGGCTGCGTTTTGATTTCTTGCTTACCATATTTGCCTAAGAAAGTTTTCCTGAGAAAGCCTGCCTAAAAAGTCTTGCCCGCCATCATTAGCAGGTGTTCGAGAATCGGCCCCAGACTCAACGCCGGGAAAAATGTCAGCGCTCCGACGATCACCACCACGCCGATCAGGAGAACCGTAAAAAGCGGTCCGGTGACGGGGAAAGTACCCAGCGTTGCCGGAGTCTGTTTCTTGCACGCCAGATTGCCGGCAATCGCCAACATCGGCAGAATCATCATGAAACGCCCTAACAGCATCGCCAAGCCCAACGACGTGTTGTACCAGGGCGTATTCCCGCTGAATCCGTTGAAACCCGACCCGTTGTTGGCCACCGAGGAAGTAAAGGCATAAAGCACCTGGGTGAATCCGTGCGGCCCCGCATTCGAGATGGCAGAAGTGCCAAAGCTGTACAAAACCGAAATAGCCGTAAACACCAGAATCACCAGAGGAAAGATCAGCACCACCAGCATCGCCATCTTCACGTCGTAGGCTTCGATCTTCTTCCCCAGATATTCCGGCGTGCGCCCGACCATCAATCCTGCAATAAATACAGAAAGGATGACGAAGACCAACATTCCATACATCCCCGCGCCCACTCCACCGAAGATCACTTCGCTTAGCATCAGGTTGATCAAGGGAACCATTCCGCCGAGCGGCGTGAACGAATCGTGCATGGAGTTGACCGCGCCGCAACTCGTGTCGGTGGTCACGGTCGCGAACAGTGCCGAGTTCGCCACGCCGAACCGCACTTCTTTCCCCTCGAGGTTGGCCACGGATTGCTCAGGAGACGATGAATGCTGCGAACTGTGCTGTGCCGCCGCCGTTAGCAAAGGATTCCCGCGCGCCTCCGCCCAATACGCGGTGCTCACTCCCGCCAGGAACAGCAAAGCCATCGCTGCCCATACCGCCCATCCGTGTCGCGGCGAGCCGGTCATCTTTCCCAAGGTGTAAGTAAACGCCGAGGGAATCGCCAGGATGCAGAACATCTCCAGGAAGTTCGTGAACGGCGTAGGATTCTCAAACGGATGCGCGCTGTTCGCATTGAAGAAGCCACCACCGTTCGTCCCCAGTTCCTTGATAATCTCCTGCGAAGCCGTCGGCCCTTGCGCGATCACCTGCTGACCAACCGTCTGCATGACCGGCCTACCGTCAGGCCCAGTCACAGCTTTTCCATCGGAGCCCAGCTGCGGCGTCTGGTATGGATCGACCAGCTGCACGGTGTCATAGGGCTTCAGGTTCTGCACCACACCTTGTGACACCAGCACCAGCGCGCCCACAAGGCACAGCGGAGCCAGAACCCACAAGGTGCCGCGAACCAAGTCCACCCAGAAGTTGCCGATGGTCTTCTGCTCACGCCGCGCGATGCCACGAATGAATGCGATGGCTAGCGCCATTCCGGCTGCCGCCGAAACCCAATTGTGATAGGCCAGACCCACCATCTGCGTCAGATAGCTCATGGTGGTCTCCGGCGAGTAATTCTGCCAATTCGTGTTCGTCGTGAACGAAGCCGCGGTGTTGAACGCTAACGCCGGAGGCACTCCTGCCAGCTTTTGCGGATTCCACGGCAGCCACGCCCACTGCTGCACCCGCTGTATCGCATAAAGCAGGATCATGGAAACGCCGCTGAACAAGAGCAGCGCGAGCGCGTATTCCTTCCAGTCCATCTCGTGGCTCTCATCCACCCCCGTAAGCTTGTAAAGCATCCGTTCCGCCGGCCGCATCACCGGATCCAGCCAGGTCCGCTCCCGGCCGAACACCCGTGCCATGAACCCGCCCAGCGGCTTGGTGATCAGCAAGACCACCAGCAACAGAAAAAAGATTTGCAGCCATCCGTTTGCTGTCATCAGAATTTCTCCGGCCGCAACATGGCGTACACGAGATACACCAGCAGCCCCGCACAAATGATCAGCATGATGATCGGTTCAGAACTCATATCCGCCTCAACGCACTCGCTCGCAAAAAACCACGTAAGCGAGCGCCACCGCAAAAAACAGAATCGTCACAGCAAGAAAGATCGCATCTTGCATTACAAATCCCTTCGGCTTTAGAACTTGACCATGATAGCCATGTCGATGAACTGCTCATCCCGGCGCAGATCGGGAAACCATACGCTGCTGCCTTGCGCCGAGCAGGCGGTTTGCGCACCGCTCAGGGTCAATGACCCGGACGTATTCCCATCGTTGCAGGCGAAGAATTGGGGATAGCCGTTGTTGGTATAAGGCACTCCCCCCGAACCCGGTGGAGTGACTCCACCCGCGCCCGACCAATAAGGCACGCTGGCATGGCGATAGTCATACTCCCACCGGAACGTGATGTACTGCCTCGGCATGTAGTCAAACGTGATCGATGAATCCCAGGCCTTGAACGGATCCGAGGGATTCCCGGTAAAGTAGGGTGTGTTGATCGCCGCCGACTCCGCCGTCTCTCCGTTGATGGGAGGGTCCAGAACCAGATAGCGTCCGTGATTGTTGATCTGCCCTCCGCCGAGCGTCAATCCGTACCGATCTTTCTCGAACCAGAAGCGGTTGTAGAGCATGTAGCCGATAAAGCTCTGCTTAGGATCGATTCCCGCGCTAAAATAGTCACCTCCGACCGACTTCGCGTCCTTCCTGTCACCGTGACAGCCTACGCCTTGCAGATATACGCCTGTCGAAGTGGTTGTGCTGGGGCCAAATTCACAACCGATATCGCCGGTGAATGAGAAAGCCATTTTGTCGAGAGTCTTCTCGGGTCTGTCGTAATATTTGATCTCGATGCTGTCGTCAGTATGGACGCGCCCGCGGTTTGGTATGTACAGGTCATCATGGCCAAGACCGTAATTATTGGAAATAACGTTCACCCACGGTCTCGGAGTCCATTTAATCTGCCCGCCCAGACCCTTGCGCGAGTTCGCTGAGCCGTATGATTGCCATCCGTTGATGAACCACGGCTCAATCTTCAAATGAGGGTTGGGGAAAATCTGAACTCTCAAACCATTGAAGAACCACGGAGTGTTCGAGGAAACGTAGGAGGGTTGATAGGCCCAGTTGTCGAAGTTATAGTAGCTGAACAACCCAATGTAAGAGAGGAAAATGCCAGCGTCTACATTGATCCCGTTCAGCGCATTGATGTGGTAACCGCCATAGGCCTCTGCCAGGTAGCGATAGGCAGTGTCGAGGTCCCACTGGCCCTTCGCCGGACTGGGGTCGTTGCGTGGCGTGGTTGCGGAATACATCCCAAACTGAGTCATGAATCGTGCGCGCACGTTGTCATAGTGGAAATCGCCGCCGAGGCCGAGTTGCTCCAATTGGATTTCGTTGGAGCGAAATATTTCGCTCGACCCGCTAATCGTGTTGTCCTTCGGCTTGTTGAAATCGTAGGTGTAGGTGATGTCCGCCCGAATCTCCGGCGTAAAGAATTTCGAATCGAAAGCCGCCTCTTTGGTGCGCGGGTTGCCATTCAGCCAGGTCCAGTCCCAGTCCGAGAAAGGATCGATCTTCGTTTTTTTTTCCTGCGCTGTATCGGAAGACGGATTTGGGGTTGCCGCCAACCACCCCGCCAGTCCGGCAGTTGGCGGCGCAGAGCTGGCTGCCGGGGTGGGGCTGGCTAAGTTCGCTGCCGTCACGGCAGGAACGTTTGGCCCTGGGCCAGAACTCGCTGCCGCCGGCGTTGCCGCGCTGCGATCATTGGCCGGCGCAGTGCCCTTTTGCTGCTCGACTTCCGCACGCAAACGCTCCACTTCGGCGCGCAACGCCTTCAATTCATCCCGCATTTCCTGTTGTTCTGTTGGTGCAGCCGTACTAGAGCCCGTGTTCGCGGAAGACGTAGCAGCGTTTTGAGCGGATTGAGCGCCAGCCCATGCTGTCAGAAGCACGAACATCGAGAGCAATAAGACCTGAAGAGGACTCTTCTTTTCCATGATTCTCGTTCTCCATTAATTCCAAGCGGTAGTCGCCCTAGTCGCTTTCTGGCGCGCGGCAATCATCGTCAAAATGGATGCCGTGCAGAACTTTAAGGTGTCCCTCTTTCTCGGGTGTCCGGCGGACTGGCACGACCCAGTAGCAGACCGAAGGAGCACTCTCACGCAGCAAGGCAATCAGAAACCTGAGCATGAACGCGATCGCTGGCAAAGCGATGGCTGCAACTATCCATTCTGTCCACATACTCCCGGCTCCTGCGCCTTTACGCGGACGTCTCGCGCAAACGTTTTAGTAGAACATTTTAGGTGTAAAGGGGAGTTAAGGAATTCCTAAGGAATTCGTAAAGGCGTAAATCCAATTCTTACGTTGACCTTCCCCTGAAGCTGTGGCCGTACGCGAGAATACCGACGAAATGATAGAAGAGATGAATTGCAACCTCGAACTTTACTCGCCCTTGCTCAACCACGTACGCTCAGCAGCCCCATTCGGCTTCGCCCGGCTGAGCAAAATACTGACGCGACTTCACTCCGTCGCTCGCGATCGATTCCAGCTCAAGCAGCGCCAACCGCGCCGCCGCAACTAACCGGTTTTTTTCCTGCGGAGCAACTTCCTTCCATGAACCGCGGCCTTCGCTACCCTTGCCCGATATCTCCGGCGTCAGCGCTTGATTATAGTGATGGAAAAGCTCGGCCAACCGTTCCGGTGCTACTTCGTGAATCCACATACCCTTGATCTCCATGAATCCGTGTCGTATATCCCGGGGCTCCTTTTCGGCCCCACAACCATTGGACACGGAAGCAAAGAAAGTCCGAATAAAGGTTCCATAAAATGTTCGTAAAGACGCAAAGACCAGAGACCAGAGAACGGCGAAAGAGCGGCTATGACCCGGGTTCAAACCGGTATCCCACCCAGGGTTCGGTGAGCAGGTATTTAGGTGAGGAAGGATCAGTCTCAATCTTCTTGCGGAGCTGCCCAACAAAAACGCGAAGGTACTCCGGCTGTTCCACACTATTCGCGCCCCAAACGGCGGCCAGCAGCGTCCGGTGGGTCACAACTTTGCCCGGACGCCGCGCCAGATAAAGCAGCAAGTCGAACTCTTTAGGCGTGAGATGAATTTCATGCCCCGCAACCTTGACCGACCGCCCATCCATGTCAATGGAAAAGTCCCCAGCCGTAATCACACTCGGCTGTTCCTCGGCGGCAGGCGTCCGCCGCAGTTGTGCCCGGATTCGCGCCAGCAATTCATTCATGCTGAATGGCTTGGTAACGTAGTCATCGGCACCTGCGTCCAGCGCCTCCACCTTTGAGCGATCCTGTCCCCGCACCGAGAGCACGATAATCGGTACCTGCGAAATCTGACGAACTTGCCGGCACAGGCCCACGCCATCAAGATTCGGCATCGCCAGGTCCGTCACTACCACGTGCGGCATCCAGTTCTTCATCAACTCCAGCGCCATCTCCCCGTCATTGGCCACGCGGATGTCATACCCTTGCGCCGAAAGCGTCGTGCGCAGCACGCGCGTGATCTGCGGCTCGTCATCTACCACCAGGATTCGCCGGCTCTCGTTCGTCATCTTTCTCTCGTCAAACCCGCTCGCCAATCCCACTCATCGCATTTCCTGGGTCACGATATGCACATCGACCGCCGGAGTGTCGCGCAGAAACTTGTGAATCGCCGAAAGATAGAAATACCGCTTCCACCCCTTGGTCGCGGAGCGCCCGAAGACCACCTGCGTAATGTGATTCTCGCGCACGAATTCGGCAACCTTTTCGGCGACGATCTTGCCCTCGCTCTTTACCACCTTCGCCCCTACGCTCTCCGCGAAGCGGATATTGTCGGCCAGCGTCCGCTGGTTCTCGTCGCTCTCGTCCGCGCCGGTATCCACGTAAAACGCATACAGGTCGCCATCCATGGCTTGGGCCATGCGCGCGCCCCGCGCAATCAAATACTGCGCCGCCGGATTCGAGCTGAAGCACACCGCAATCCGCTCGCGCACCTGCAACAGTTGCCCATCTTCATTCTTCAGTTCCGAAAGTGTGCGGTCCACCGCCTGAGTCACCTGCCGCAGGGCCAGCTCGCGCAACGCAACCAAGTTTGTATTCCGAAAGAAATTCGCCAGCGCCCGCTCCACCCGCTCCAGGGGATAAATATCTCCGCGCTTCATTCGCGTCTGCAGCGCTTGCGGCGTCAGGTCCGCCATCACAATTTCGCCCGCCCGGCGGATCACCCAATCCGGCACTGTTTCTCGCACTTGTACACCGGTCAAGCTCCGGATCGTCGGCGACAGACTCTCGATGTGTTGCACATTCAAGGTAGAAAGAACGTCGATCCCCGCATCCAGCAGTTCAAACACATCCTCATAGCGCTTCGCGTGCTTGCTGCCTTCAATGTTGGTGTGGGCCAGCTCATCGACCAGTACAACATGCGGCTTGCGCGCCAGAATCGCGTCCACATCCATCTCCTCAAAGATGGTTGACTTGTATTCCAGTTTCTTGCGCGGAACCGCCTCCAGCCGTGACGACAGTTCCACAATCGGTTTGCGTCCGTGAGTTTCCACCACGCCGATCACTACTTCTTCACCGCGGCTTGCCCGCCGCACACCTTCGCTCAGCATGGCATAGGTCTTTCCCACGCCCGGGGCGTAGCCCAGAAACAGCTTGAACACCGCCGGCCGCTGAGCGGTATCCACTTCCTTGAGCCATTCTTCTGGAGTCTTGGGCATCGCCGCTATTCTCCACGCGGGAGCGGAAATTGTCGAATCTGTTCACCACGGAGTCACGGAGACACGGTGAAACCAGAAGGAAAGACCATAACAAACAATGGATTTCTCCGCGCCTCACTGTCTCCGTGGTGAAAAGCTTTCCTTCAGTTACAATCGTGCCCGTGAAAGCTCGCTGGCCACAGCACCTGCTCCGCTACGCTGCCTGCCTGGTGGCCACCGAACTCGTGGTCCAGGTCTACCGGCACCTAGTCAAGGTAAACCCCACCACCGTGGCCTTGACATTCCTGCTGATGGTGCTCTGGGTGGCGGCCTACTGGGGATTTCGCTTCTCCGTCTTTCTCGCGCTGATCGCCACACTTGCCTTCAACTATTATTTTCTTCCCCCCATAGGAACCTTGACCGTCGCCGACCCCCAGAACTGGGTGGCGTTGTTCGCCTTTCTGGTGACCGCAGGCATCGCTAGCCAACTCGCCGACCGCGCCCGCCGCCAAACCGCCGACGCCAATCAGCGCCGTCGCGACGTTGAGCGTCTCTACAGTTTCAGCCAGCGTCTGCTCGCCACCGATAACGTAGCCGAACTGCTCAATGCGATTCCCGCCTACGTGTGCGACGGATTCGGCGCCAAGGCTGCTGCCATCTACCTGCTCAGCTCGCAACAGGTCTACCGCACCGATCCCAAGGCAACGTCGCTCGCCCTGCAGGATCTTCAAATGGTCAGTTCGCGGGGCGAGCCGGTCATCGATTCCCAGCGCGGACTCTCTCTCACTCCTCTCCACCTGGGAACACGCACCACCGGAGCCGTAGGCATTGCAGGGCCAGCGCTCTCACGCGCCACCCTCGAGGCCCTCGGCAGCATGATCGGCATCGCCATCGAGCGCGCCGGAGCCATGGAAAAGCTTTCCCAAACCGAAGCCGCGCACCAAAGCGAGAACCTGCGCGCCGTCCTGCTCGACTCTGTAACTCACGAGTTGCGCACACCTCTCACAGGCATCAAGGCTGCTGTGACAGGTCTGCTCTCGGAGTACAACCTCGATGAGGCGCAACGGCGCGAGTTATTGACGGTAATCAACGAAGAAACCGATCGCCTCGACCGCCTGGTTGGCGAAGCCACGGAAATGGCTCAGCTCGACGCCCACAAGGTAGAACTTCACATGGCTCCCGTGGATATCGCCTCGGTGATCGAGTCCGCAGTGGAAGAGTCCAAAACATTCGTCGGTCAGCATCCGCTGGAAGTACGCGTGGCCCCGTCGTTGCCCAAGGTGCGCGTCGATTCCGACCGCATCGCGGAAGTCCTGAAGCAGTTGCTGGAAAACGCCGCCAAATATTCTCCACCCACTTCGCCCATTACGATTACCGCCGAACAGAAAGGAAATCGCATCATCACCAGCGTCACCGATCACGGACACGGTATCGACGACTTCGAACAATCACTCGTCTTCGACAAGTTCTACCGCGGCCGCGACCAGCGTTACAGCGTGCAAGGCACCGGCATGGGATTGGCCATCGCCAAAGCCATCGTCGAGGCCCACAGCGGTATCGTCAGCGTAACTAGCCAGCTTGGTCGCGGCTCAGTATTTTCTTTCGAATTACCCGCAGCCTGAATGGATTGTCATCCCGAGCAAGCGTTCTTTGCGCAGCGAGGGATCCGGGCGAGCCGCGCGATGCGTCGCGCTCTTTGCGATGCATTACTCGCGCGTTTGGCTCGCTTCCCTCTCGAACTTACCGCCATCTCAATTCAATTCTTCAGCTTCGGCCGCTCGCAAGTATCCACGATCTTAGTCGGATCGATCGCATCCTTATCCACTTGCTCTTCCAGAATCTTCCCGTCTTTCCCAATCAGGAAGTTTACCCGGCGCGAGGCCTTGTACTTATCCACGTAGATTCCGTATTGACGCGTAACCTCTCCGCCCCAATCGCTCAGCAGGGGAAACGTAACTCCAATTTGGTCGGCGAAGGCTTTGTTTGCGAAGGCACTATCCATGCTCACACCCAGGACCTGGGTGTCGGTAGCTTCCAGCCTTTGCAGGTCCTGCTGGAAGGCTTTCATCTGCTTCGTTCAACCGCCAGTGAAGGCAAAGATGAAAAACGCAACCACTACATTCTTCTTGCCGCGGTACTGGCTCAAGGAAACGGGCTTCAGGTCGTTGCCGTCAAAATAGTTCAGCGTGAAATCTGGCGCCATTTCGGCTGCCTTGGGCATGGACAACGATCCTCCCTCGGCCACCTTTGTTTGCGCTACTGCGGGACTGGCTGTCCCGATCACCAGCGCTCCGGTGAGCAATGAAGCCGCCAACACACTTGGTAGTTTCTTCCGCATCACGAACCTCCTGCCAGAATGATAGCCTACTCCGCAACGGAAACCCTGTAACGCTGAGTGGTCCACGGCTTTGTCAGGATGCCAATCGGTACCCTGCCTCGCGCATTTCGCATTGCCGAAAGTCACCGTAAACCAGTAAATTCATTTTCAGAGCCGTTCCGAGCCCCAATGACTCTCACCACGCTGAACGACATTTTCTTCGCCGCCACCGAGCGCAATCTCGACCGTGTCATGCTCCACCGGGAAGCCGGAAAATGGCTGGCCATCTCCTCCTCGGAACTCCGCCGCAACGTCGCCGGAACCGTCCGTGCGCTCCAGCAATGGGGCATCCACAAAGGCGACCGGATCGCCATACTCAGCGAGAATCGTCCAGAATGGTCTACGGCCGACTTCGCCATCCTACTGCTCGGCGCCGTCACCGTTCCCGTCTACTCCATGCTCACCCCTGAACAAACTGCTTCCACCCTGCGCGACTCCGGCGCCAGTGTCGTTTTTGTTTCGACAGAACATCAGCTGCGCAAGATCCGGACGATTCTTTCCCAAACGCAAGTCAAGAGAATCGTTGTGATGGACCACTTGCAAGTCCCGAGCGACCCGGCCTCGATCTGCCTACTCATGGATCAGTTCATGGCTCAGGGGCCCAGCATTCTCGACGCACAAACTGAATCTCTCGCCCGCTCCATCAAGCCTGACGACCTCGCCACCATCATCTACACCTCCGGTACCACCGGAACAGCCAAAGGCGCAATGCTGACTCACGGCAACATCGCCTCGAACATCAATTGCTCCCTGCTCGGTTTCGACATGCACCCCGGGCTGCTGAGCATTTCGTTTCTTCCCCTCTCGCACGTTACGGCGCGCCACGTGGATTTCTCCCTGCTGTACCACGGCGTAACTCTGGCCTACTGTCCCTTCATGGAGAACCTTACCGAAACCTTCCTCGAAGTGCGGCCTTCCTTGTGCGTGTCCGTCCCCAGAGTCTACGAAAAAATCTATGCCAAGACCGAAATGAAAGCCCACGGGTTCGCCAAGCGAGCGACCTACCGCTGGGCGCTATCGGTGGGCCGCGCCAACAAGTCTGCGATCCTTGCCGGACAAACCCCGACCTCGGTCAACTGGAAGCTGGCCAACCAACTCGTTTTCTCGAAAATCCGTGACGGCCTGGGAGGCCGGGTCGAAACTTTCATCTCCGGAGGCGCCCCCTTGGGCCGCGAACTAGCCGAATGGTTCGCCACCGTCGGCATCCGCATTCATGAGGGCTACGGCTTAACCGAAACCTCCCCTGTGATCGCCGTCAACACGCCAATCAACCACCGCATCGGCACCGTCGGCAAAGTCCTGTCCAACCTCGAAGTACGCCTTGCCGAGGACGGTGAAATCCTGGTGCGCGGCCCCTCCGTCTTCAAGGGTTACTGGAACCATCCCGAAGAAACTAGGAACGCTTTCCAGGACGGCTGGTTCAAGACCGGAGATATCGGCCAACTCGATGCCGATGGATATCTCTCGGTCACTGATCGCAAGAAAGAGTTAATCAAAACCTCAGGCGGCAAGTTCATCGCCCCGCAACCCATCGAGAACTCTCTCAAGCTGAACCCACTTATCGGCACCGCCGCCATACTCGGCGACAAGCGCAAGTTTGCCTTTGTCATCATTTCGCCAAACTTCGTGCTCCTCGAAGAATGGGCCCGCACCAACGACATCGCCTTTCCCTCGCGCGCCGAACTTGTCGCCAACCCAAAGGTTCAGGCGCTCTATGAGGGAATTGTGGAAGTGGTAAACCAGAATCTGGCACGATTCGAAAAGCTGAAGCGTGTCTTGCTAGTCCCCGACGAATTTTCCGCGGAGAACGGCGCTCTAACCCCCACGCTGAAACTCCGCCGTCGCGTTATCGAAGAACGCTATCGCCCCCAGATCGACGAACTCTACGCCCAGGCTGAAGCAGCAACAACTGCGCCATAAGGATCGCGGAAGCATGTGGGGACAAAGCCGGCTGGGCCGTCCGGTCGAGCGCAGGTCGACACTTGTCCCGCCCGACTTATGCTGAAGCGTTTACAATGTAGAGTCATGACCGATCCTCTAATTATCGCCGGCCGTTCCTTCCGCTCCCGCCTGATCGTCGGCACCGGAAAATATAAATCCTTCCAGGAGACTGCCCGCGCGCTTGATGCCAGTGGCGCCGAGATGGTCACCGTCGCTGTCCGCCGCGTCAACCTCGACCGCAGCAAGGAATCCTTACTCGATTACATCGATCCCAAAAAGTATTTCCTCTTGCCCAACACAGCTGGCTGCTACAACGCCGATGAAGCGATTCGCGCAGCGCGCCTCGGCCGCGAAGTCGGCCTTTCGGACTGGGTGAAACTCGAAGTGATCGGCGATCAGGCCACGCTTTATCCCGATGTGCAAGCCACGCTCGAAGCCACCCGCGTTTTGGTGAGCGAAGGCTTCACCGTCCTGCCCTACACCTCCGACGACATTGTCTTCGCCAAACGTCTGGTCGAAGCCGGCGCCGCAGCCGTGATGCCGCTGGGCGCACCCATCGGCAGCGGCATGGGCATTCAGAACCAGGCCCACATCCGTATCCTGCGGGAGATGATCACAGGCGTGCCGCTGATTGTGGACGCAGGTGTGGGCACCGCTTCCGACGCCGCCATCGCCATGGAACTCGGGGCCGATGCTGTTCTCATGAACACCGGTATCGCCAACGCGCAAGATCCCGTGCTCATGGCCGAAGCCATGCATCACGCGGTGCTGGCAGGACGCCAAGCCTACCTCTCAGGCCGCATGCCGCAGAAGCTCTACGCCACAGCCAGTTCCCCGCTCGAAGGCGTCGTCCGTTAGATTATGTGGGACCGGAGATCTCAGATCCTGTCACCGAGCCCATCTCGGCCAGGAGCGCCGGTGTCTTCTCCGCCGATTTCAGCAAGAAAAAAAGTCCGAAATAACGAAAGGGCGGCCGAAGCCGCCCCTAATCGCTACCAAATCTCTCTTACAACATCTTCACGCCGTTCACGTGAATGGAATCTTTGCTCACGGTTCCGGTCACGGCGACGTGGTGTCCTTCATGCCCCTTCAGAGCATCTTGGTTATCCACGGCCAGCACTTTCGAATCGCCATCGGTTACGATCACCATCTTCTCGCCTGCGGCCACGCACTTCTTGGTGCACGCCTCAGCCCCCGCGTTGGCACCCTTCGCGCCGCATTTCGCGTCACTCACCCACCCGTTCACCGTCGTGCTCTTCCCCATATCGTCAAACGCCACAGCCGTCAGGGCGAACACGAAACACATCACAAGACAAAGCACCAAAACTTTTCTCATGGCCGGTTCTTCTCCTTTTTGATGTTCCAGTCGCGGCCCCAAGCCGCAGGCTATGACAGGAATTCTAATCGCACGTCCGGCGGCAACTCAACGCCCCGGCCATCGATTAACGTCCCGAACTATACCACAGGGGAACTCTCCGATTGTCACACACCTGTACGCTCTTCCGCAGCGGAAGCTCGCGGAACTTGCGTACTCACTTTCTCGCCGAATGGGTGGCGGGCAGCGGCTGATTTGACGGAGCCGGCGGGACGTACACGTACTCTCCTGGACGCGCGTAGTGTAACTGCTCGCGCGCTTCCTTCTCGATCGCTTTCTCGTCCGTCTTCAATCCCTGAATCTGCTGCGTGTAGAGTTCGTTTTCCTGTAGTTCCTGCGCGATCCGCTTTTGCAGCGATTTATACTCTGTCCGCTTCTGTTTGTAGACAATCATGCCATTCGCGCCAAACATAACGTGTACAAACAGCAATCCAGCAAGCGCCCCAACCGTGAAGGTCGCAATGCGCCGCCGCAGGGCATACATTCGCACCGCCAGCGGTCGCACACTCAACATCCAGGACGCCGCCAGCGCCTCGGCTTGCGGCGCCCTTTCCGCCATCGCCCGCAGTCCGTCCCGGGGAGTGGAAAATCGCCGAATTCTTGAGAGATCCTTTACTCGAAAATCCATTGCTTGGCCGCCCTGCTCAAAATCTCCAGACCTTCCTCGCTCCGCGCTTCTGAATACACTCGCACTACCGGCTCGGTCCCCGAAAGCCGGTAGCACACCCACGAACCGTCCTCGAAAATTAGCTTCAACCCATCCGTGCGAACCACTTCGCCGATGCCGCGCCCACAAAACTCCAGCGGATCAGACCTCAACATTCTCAGTGAACTTCTCTTTCACCTCGGGCGTCAAGTGGAAGTTCTCGTACTTCGGGTGGTAGGAACCAACTTGGTTACAAAGCGCCTTCAATTGCTCCCCCAGCGACTTCCTCCGCTTCGCCACCATCTCGCAACACAGCAGCCCCGCCAGCCCTATGTGCCAAACTTGATCTGCGTCAGCATAGGACCGCTCCGAATCTGGGCGCTGGCATCCTGTAGCGCCAGCTTCCCGCCCTCAGCCCCGTGGACCGTCAGACGCCGCCGATTTCTCCCACCTCACTCAGAACACAACCTGCTACATTTCTATCGTAGCGACGAATTGCCGCCGCCTGATTTTATATGACCGACAAACGAATCATCCTCACCACCACCGCCTCGCAAGAAGAAGCCGGCAAAATCGCACGTCATTTGGTCGAGCGACGCCTTGCCGCCTGCGTCAATGTCGTCCCCCAAGTTGCGTCCATCTACCGTTGGCAAGGCAAGATAGAAGAAGCTCTTGAATGGCTCTTGATCGTAAAGACAACGGCAGCGGCATTCGGTCAAGTGCGACAGGCGATTGCAGAACTCCACTCGTACGAACTCCCGGAATGCATCTGCCTGCCGATTGAAGACGGATCACCCACCTATCTGCAATGGATCGCCGAATCTGTCTCGGCCGGAGAATCTGGTGAATGACTCCGGCCAACGGGCTGCTCAAAGGTTACTGGCCGATTGCAGTTGCGAAGCTAGCTGATTGATGGCCGAGACGTCGAAGAAGCCCGATAGATCCGCGTGGCCCGCCAGAGTGTCGCGTTGCTTGCCTTCCACCAGGATTTTCACTTTAAGAATACCCGGGAGGTTGGCGGAGAGCGTCTGGATCAGCGATGCCACGGTCAGTTCCTCGGACAGCACGCCGGAGCGGTGGCCATCGGCGAAAGCGGCGTTGATGTCGATAACGGCGAGTCCGGGATCGACCAGGTAGACGCTGCGGACGTCGGCACCCTGCGGCAATGGGTGGGGCGAGGACTTGTCCAGGTATAGCGCAAGAAGCGAACGGAGCAGTTCTTCAGCGCGTTGTTGGCGAACCGATGGCATCGGAATGCGCGCTGACTGCGCCTGGAGCACTCCAGTATCGTCATACGCAACGAACAGCGTTACTGGCTCAGTGGCTCCGGCCACGGGAGGCACGACGGGACGGGTGTCTATGGAAGTGACGGGACCGGCCGCCGCGCGGCCCCGCATGTGCCATGCGTACAGGCTCATGGTGAACACGGCCAGCAGCAGCACCGAGACCGCGATGAAAAGATGGCGAGGAATCATGGCTGTCCAATCATGGTTTGTCGAATCATGGGGCGGCTCCGAGCTGCGAGCCGATGGAGGCAATTCCGTTCGCGACGGCGCCGGCAACGAGTTGCTGGTAGCCCGGCGAAGTGAGTTGCGAAAGATCGGACGCGGGCGGGGCAACCTCGACTGCGATTGCAGCGGTGACGATGTTGTTCAGTGGGCGGAGTGGCGCAGTGAGAGTGCGGACGGCGACCTGTTGTTTCTTTAGTTCGGCCGCCACACTTGCGGCGGCGGCTCGACTGAGCGAGATGGAAGAGGACTGGGCGTTGGTCCACGAGTGGAAGGGACCGCGGTCGTCCTCTCCAGTGTAGGGTAGCAGCGCGGTGTAAAGGCGCACCCCGTGGCCGTTGGATGCGGCATGCAGGGCCACATAGACGGCGGCGTGTGTGGTGTTGGCGTAGAAGGCGCGCTCGTCGAGCGACAGGTTGGCGTCAGAGTCACGCAGGACCAGTGTGGGGATCCCGCGATTCTCGAGCTCCTGGCGCAAACGGCGAGCGAAGGCAACGGTTACATCCTTCTCGGCGAGCGTGGTGCTTAGGGCTTCGCCGCGATCATTGCCGCCGTGGCTGGCGTCCACTATGGCGAAGTAACGGCGCGGGACGGACGTCGACGCCCTCGCTGCCGGCGCTTGGGTGACAGGGCTGCTTTGAGCCGGAGCCGTCGCCGTCGCGGTGGTTGGGGTTCCTTCAGTTGCTGTTACCCCGGGTGCTGTAGTCGCCGGAACGGTCGCTCCGGCTGTGGTTGCCGCGGTTTGAGATTTTGGAGGAGCGAGTGTGATGGTTCTGCCATCCGGGCTGAAGCTGGCGATGAGCGGAATCGTGGTGGTTACATTGATCTGGGCTGTGCCATTGTTCTCCGAATAGGTGGCCTCGGGAATGGTTTTGCTGCCGAAAGTGAGCGTGGGAGAGGCGGGTGCGGTCACCGGTTCGCGGCCGAAGGTCATGCGCAGTTTGCCGGGTTCGGTGGCGACGGATGGATTGACGGGCGCGGTGAAGTGAAAGACCAGATGCGAAGGATCGTCTGGGGACACGGAGGCGGTGAAGTGGATGGCGATGTTGCCGATGAACAGACGTCCCGACTCCTGGTGCAGAGTTGCGGGACCGCCCAGAAAGCGCGGCAGGAGAGAACTAAGGGAAGCCAGGGGGACCAGGCCGCGTCCGTTTTCCACTAGGAATTTGCCGGAGAGATCAGTGTCGCGTCCCTGGATGCGAGCGTGGCTTCGGCCAACAATAAACTCTCCTAGGATGTTGTTGTAGTGCAGGTGCCAGCGCGGAGGATCGGACTTGGCGCTGACCGTTCCGAGGGGATCCAGCAGTTCCAGCAACCCAATGTACTCACGGCCTTGCCGCTGCACGATGGGCAGGGAATAGTTGGCAGCCGTGGAATAGACCGAAAGGTGCTTTTCGGGAGCCGCACCGTAAACGAGCAGAACTGCGAAGCACAACAGGATGCCGGCCGCGACTCCGGCGCCCCGATATCCGCGAATCGAGCGTCCGCTAGTCGACTGCCCGCTGATCCAGCTTCTAATCAAGAGCATAGACTGTCAATCCGCTGAGGAGCTTGTGGTAGAAGTCGGTAGATTTCTGGGGCATGACCTCGCCGGCGAAAGCAATGTCACGGACCTGCGCCATGCGGCAGGGATTCATGAGAAAGGCGATATCGGCGCCAGTGCCACTGGCTCCGCGTACTTGCGACAAAGCTTCGCCCGCGTCTCGCACGTAAGCGATGTTCTCCTGATTGCGGATCGATTCTTCCGAGAGCTTCAGCACTTTTTCCAGCAAACACTTATGCAGTTGTACCACGTCGAGGTCCTGCTGGCGGACGGACAAGCCCGCGAAGACTTGCGGGGCGTTCGGATTGGGATGGTGCAGCAGGAAGGCTCGGTTGGCGGTGACGGCGAGGATGGAAGTTCCAGTCCGCCCCGACTCGCGGAGGATCGCGACTGCACGAGGCGCGTCGAAGGAGGCGTCGACCTCTTCAATGTCGAAAAAGGCGCGTGCGGAATTGCGGAAGTTTTCCGCGGAGAAGGATGCCAGGCTGTGCACGAGTCGATGCGTCGGCAGGATTAGCAGGCCGGGGCTGTTCATGTTGATAAAGGTCATCATGACGAACTCGTAAGGCGACGTGCCAGAACCGGAGATGGACAAGGAAGAAGCGGCGGCGCGGCGTTCATTGCGGTAGGCGAGGGCGGTTTCGTAACGGTGGTGGCCGTCGGCGATAATCAGTTTCTTATCGCTCATTGCAGTTCGGACTGAATTAATCAGGCCCGGATCGGACACCTGCCACAATCGGTGAATGACGCCATATTCATCCGTAACCGAAATGTCCGGATCGGCATTGGTAACGAGCACGGATTCGACTTGGCCCGAGTCCTCATAGACAACGAAGATCTGGCCAAAATGAGCGCGGGTAGCACGGAGCAACTCAAGCCGATCAGCCTTGGGCTTGGCCAGGGTTTGCTCGTGGCGGAAAACGACGCCGGCGGAATAGTCCTCGATGCGGCCCAGAGCGATAAAACCGCGGCGTTCCAGTTCGCCGGTTGAACCGGGCAGAGTAAAGCGCTGGGAATAGAGATAGATGGAAGGATCGGAATCCTGGCGCAGGATGCCTTGCTGACGCCAGGCGCTAAGGTACCCCGCAGCCCGGGAATACACATTGATCGTCGAATTGTCAGTTTCTTGCCGTCGGCCAAGAATGATGCGGACGAGGTTATACGGGCTGGCCGCGTAATAACCATCCTGCAGTGTGGGAGTGATCTTGTCGTAAGGTTGGGTCACAACTTGGTCAGGGGATACCTGTCGGGGATCGTAGCGAAACGCGCGAAAGGGATGAATGTCAGCCATGGAAACTCTTGATTGTAGCAAGGTGGCAGCGACCGGCGGGGTTGGGCGGTTCACCCGGCCTGGGACGAATTGCCGAAATGGGCGGCCGGATGGCGATTGTCACCAAGATTTGACAAAAAAACAGCAGTCCCGAGAGCAAAGCTGTGATACTATCGCGGCCAAATGAGGTGCTTATGGCCCTCCTGGATGGGCGCCGGCTATCTCGCCCTAAGGCCCTAGTTCGCAGCTTTGTTCGGAGCATAGTTCGGAGCTTAGTTCGGAACCCCTGCCCGGTTCGACCCTGGAACCCAGCTTTTGTCCGGTTGCGCAGACTCGCGATCCCACCTTACCTCTGGATGTTGCTTCTAACGCTGGGCGCGGCCTGCAACTTGCCGGTGCGCGCTCTAGGGCAGACCACTCTGAACGATGTCCACATCCAGCCCCGCGAGCCGGAAAACACCGCGGAAAAAACAAAAACGAAGACCGAAGAAGTTGCCACCCAGAGCATAGTCTCCCAGTCGCTGAATACCCACGTTCGTCCCTTGAAGGTAGCCGTCGATTTGGTGCTGGTTCCGGTGACCATCACCGATCCCCTGAATCGGCTGGTCACTGGTCTTGAAAAGGAGAACTTCCAGCTTTTCGAAGGCAGCGCGCCGCAGGAGATCAAGTCTTTCTCGAGTGAGGACGCGCCGGTCTCGCTGGGAGTGATTTTCGATTCCAGCGGAAGCATGAGCAGCAAGATGGACCGGGCCAAGGATGCAGTAATGGAGTTTTTTAAGACCGCCAACCCGCAAGATGAATTCTTCATGATCACGTTCTCCGACGAGCCCGAGGTGGTCAACGATTTCACCAGTTCGGTGGATGAGATCCAGAACAAGCTGGTATTCACCGTGCCGCGAAGGCGGACGGCCCTGTTGGATGCGATCTATATGGGCGTCAGCAAGATGAGGGAGGCCAAGTACCCCAAGAAGTCGCTCCTCATCATCTCCGATGGAGGTGACAATCACAGCCGCTACACTGAGGGCGAAATCAAGGCGCTGGTGAAAGAAGCGGACGTAATGGTGTACGCCATTGGGATTTACGACCGCTACTTCCAAACCCAGGAAGAGCGCCTCGGTCCGGAATTGCTGGGCGAGATTGCGGAACTGACAGGTGGGCGGGCCTTTACCGTGGAGAATCCAAACGACCTGGCCGATGTGGCTACCAAGATCGGGGTCGAACTGCGCAATCAGTATGTGCTGGGCTATCGCCCCAACAAGATAGTCCGGGATGGCAAATGGCGTAAGATCAAAGTGAAGTTACTGCCGCCGAAAGGATTGCCGCCACTCCGAGTGTATGCCAGGACCGGATATTACGGGCCCCAGGAATAAGCGGGCTGCCAGCTTCTCCCTTGTTCTAAAGTGTGCCATCTGGGCTGGAGCCGCGTTCGCCGTACTGGCGCAACCTTTTGCCGGGCGCGCGGGGAACCTTGCGCAACTCTTTGAGGCGGCGCAATCCCAGGCTATCCCGTCCCAGTCAGCCCAGTCCCAACCTGTCCCGTCGCAACCTTCGCAACCCCAGTCAGGCGCGACAAAGTCGCCTGCCACTACGAGCCCGCAAAAATCTCCCGAGGAGGCCGGAACCCTTGTCATCCGCAAAGATGTGGACGAAGTCTTGCTACATGCCACGGTGGTGGACGACAAGCAGCATATTGTGACCAACCTTGACCGGAACGCATTTTCCGTATTCGAGGATGGGAAGCCGCAAACCATCATTTCGTTCCACCATGAAGACATTCCTGTGGCCATGGGAATCGTGATCGACAATTCCGGCTCGATGCGGGAAAAGCGGACCAAAGTGAACCAGGCAGCACTGAATCTCGTGCGCGCGAGCAATGCGCAGGACGAAGTATTCGTGGTGAACTTCAACGACGAATATTATCTCGACCAGGATTTCACCAATGATCTGCTGAAGTTAAAGGAAGCCTTGGAGAAGATTGACGCCAAAGGCGGAACGGCCCTTTATGACGCCTTAGAGGCCTCAGCGGCCAATTTTAAGAACGCCAGGCTGGAGCGAAAGGTCCTGTTGGTGGTAACAGATGGAGAAGACAATGCCAGCCGGGATAACCTGGAGCAGGCGGTGAAGCGCTTGCAGCAGGAAAACGGTCCGTCGGTGTATGCGATCGGGATACTGGGAGATGAAGAGCACCCCAAGCGCGCTCGGCGGGCGCTGGAGATTATTGCGCAACGGACCGGAGGATTGGCGTTTTTTCCCACGACTCTGGATCAGGTGGATGAGATCAGCCGCCAAGTGGCCCACGACATCCGCAATCAGTACACAATCGGCTACAAGCCAACCAATCCCAGAGCCAGCGGCGGGTTCCGCACGATTCGCGTGGAGGCCAAGGCGACAGGGCACAGCAAAATGGTCGTGCGGACCAAGAGCGGCTACTACGCGGGGGTGCAACCGGTCGCGTCGGGAACGAAGTAGAGGACGATTGAACGTGCCGTTACCCCAAGAATTTCAAGATCTGACTTTGGTTCCATTGACGATTCCGAACTCTCCCCTTACCCTGTAGCGTGCACCTGAAAAACTCTGAAGTCTCCCATCTGGGCGTCGCTGACGACATTACGGACCTGGTCGGTGGGACTCCTGTCCTTCGATTGAAACGGCTGGTTCCCGCCAGCTCGGCTGACATCTTCGCCAAACTTGAATACTTGAATCCGGGAGGCAGCGTGAAAGACCGCGCCGCCATCGGGATTATCCGCAGGGCGGAGCAGGAAGGTAAGCTCGCGCCGGGCGGAACCATCGTCGAAGCCACGGCGGGCAACACGGGAATCGGGCTGGCGTTGATCGGAGTGAATCGCGGCTACAAGGTGAAGCTGTTTGTGCCGGAAAACTTTTCCCAGGAGAAAGTAACCATCATGCAGGCCCTGGGAGCGCACGTGGAACGCACTCCGGACGAAGAAGGCATGCAGGGCGCGATCCGGCGCGCAAAGGAGATCGTCGCCGGCGATCGCAGTGCATTCATGGCCGGGCAGTTTGAGAATATGGCGAATCCCGATTATCACTACGAAACCACCGCGGTGGAACTCTTCGAACAAATGGGTGGGAAGGTCGACGCCGTGGTTTTAGGTTGCGGCACCTGCGGAACGTTCACGGGCATTGCGCGCTACATGAAGGAGCAGGTGCCGGGAGTCCTGGCGGTTGCTGTGACAACCCAAGGTTCAGTGCTTGGGGGTGGAGCGCCCGGGCCGCACAAAGTCGAAGGGATCGGGAATAACTTCATCCCAGAGACGTTTGACCCGGACGTATGCGATGAAGTGATTGCAGTGACGGACGAAGATGCCTTCGCCACCGTGAACCAGCTGGCAGCGCAGGAAGGCGTGCTGGCGGGTTCGAGCGCAGGAGCAGCCGTATTCGCGGCTTTGCAGGTGGCGCGCCGCCTAGGCGCAGGGAAACGCGTGGCCACGATTATTCCAGATTCAGCCGAGCGTTATTTGTCGAAAAAGATTTTTGAGGGTGGTATCTAAGCGGGTCGTAGAAGGTGTGCATGAAGAAGAACCGACAAGCAGGCTTCGCGACTCGCGCCATTCACGATGGACAGCAGCCCGACCCCTTGACCGGCGCAGTGACCGTGCCCATCTACCCCACTTCCACCTATGTGCAGCAGGGTATCGGCGAGAACAAAGGCTACGAGTATTCGCGGGTCTCAAACCCCACCCGGACGCGGCTGGAGGAGAACCTGGCATCGCTCGAAGGCGGCGTTGCTGCGCCGGTGTTTGCCAGCGGCATGGCAGCCATCCACGCGGTTGCCAGCATGCTGAATTCAGGCGACCACGTGGTGTGCGGGAATGATTTGTATGGTGGGACGCCCCGGCTCTTTAACCAGGTGATGACTAGGTTCGGGCTGGAATTTTCCTATGTCGATACTTCCGAGGCTGAAAACGTAGAGCGCACCATCCGCAGGAACACGCGGATGGTGTTCGTGGAGACTCCAACCAACCCCCTGATGCGTTTGAGCGACCTGGCTGCAATCAGCAAGATCTGTCGGCGCAAGAAGGCTGAGTTAGTCGTGGACAACACCTTCATGTCGCCTTACTTTCAGCAGCCCCTGGCTCTAGGCGCGGATATGGTGCTGCATTCGACCACGAAGTTTCTCAACGGACACAGCGACGGACTGGGCGGCGTGGTGGTATGCAGCAAGCCCGAGCAGGCCGAGAAGCTGGCCTTTCTACAGAAGGCCGCAGGCGCGATTCTTTCTCCGTTCGAATGCTGGCTGGTGCTGCGTGGCGTGAAAACGCTGGCGGCGCGCATGGAAATCCACGACCGCAACGGGCGCGTTGTAGCGGAGTTTCTGGCGAGACACAAGAAGGTACGCAAGGTCTTTTATCCCGGGCTGCCTGATCATCCGCAGCATAAGCTCGCCAAGCGGCAGATGAGCGGCTTCGGTGCCATGATCACCTTTGAGACCGGATCGCTGAAGAACGCCAACAAAATGCTGAAGAAGCTGCGCGTCTGCTCACTGGGAGAGTCGCTGGGTGGAGTCGAGACCCTGATCTCGCATCCGGCCACGATGACGCACGCAGGACTGGGCGCGAAGGGCCGCAAGGCAATCGGAATCACCGACGGCATGGTGCGCATCTCGGTGGGCATCGAAGATATTGCCGACATTCTCGACGATCTGGAATCCGGCCTAGTCGCTATCTAGAAACCTCTCACCCAACTACTCCACCTTCTCCGCCACCCATCGTGAGATCGCCGTCACCAATCTTCGTGGAGCAAATCTCACCGACTGCGCCACCAGCCAATTCTGTACCCCCGAGATGACCACTCCTCGCCCAGCCATCAACCCGCCGCATTGACTCCCCACAAAGAAAAAGCGCGGGCAAATTCGCCCGCGCACCTACAACTTGAGAAACCTACGCGCTCGCCAGAACGGGCTCAACTCCATAAATCGAGTGCCACGAAGTAGCGGCCTTCAGCTTTCCGTTGACGTTGTTAATGTTCTTCACCCCTTCAGTCTCCAGCCACGAGCGGAAAGCAGCCGCGCCCTGCTTGGCGTAAATCGGAATCCCATCCTTCCACGTCGCGCGCCCGCACAGCACACCGTTAAACTTCACCCCGGATTCCCCTGCCAACTCCAGCGTTTCGCTGAACTCAGCGTTGCTCACCCCGGCCGAAAGGTAAATGAAAGGCTTAGTCGCAACGTTAGCCGCCTTATGAAACAGGTCGATGGCTTCTTTCTTCGTATACGCCTTCTGCCCGCCAAAGCACTTCACGCCCTCGACGAACTTCATGTTCACCGGCACTTCGACCTTAAGCACGTCGACTCCATATCGGTCTTTGCTGAACTCCCGCATGCTCTCGGTGACGATCTGCGGCTTCTTCTTCGCGTAGTCCAATCCCTTCTCGTCGGCGCCCTCGTCATATCCAACAAACTCCAGAAAATACGGAATGTCATTCGCCCGGCATTCGTCTCCAATGCGCTCCACCCAGGCGTGCTTCTTATCGTTCATTTCCTTGGGATCGAACGGCGTGTAGTAAAGCAGAATCTTCACGCAGTCCGCCCCGGCTTCTTTCAGCCGCCGCGCCGACCAGTGATCGAGCAAATCGCCCAGTCGCCCCGGCCCGGTCTTGTCGTATCCCGTCTTCTCATAAGCCAGCAGCAGCCCGGCGTTCTTCGCCCGGCGCTTCGAGGCCGGCAGTCCCCACTCCGGATCCAGCAGGATGGCGCTGGCATGCGGCGTCAAAACTTCAGTGACCAGCGTCTTGAATTCCTCCATCATCGCATCGCTGACTTCCCCGCCCTTTTCTTTGCCCAGCGACTTCTGCAGCGACCCGCGCTGATCCATGGCCGCCGCCGCAATCACACCGCGTTCGTTCGAAACTCTCTTGAGACCCGCCAGTTTGCCAGGGGTAAGCTTCATAGGTTTCCTCCCAATCATTGCTGAAAAGATGAGTAGATGGAACGGTTAATTGTAAACTAAGGAGCGCGTCCCGTAGGACACCACATTCTGAAGGAACCATTCATCATGCCCATTGCCACCACAAATCCCGCGACCGGCGAAGTAATCCAAACCTTTGAACCTCTTTCCGCCGCTCAGATCGAGCAAAAGCTCCAGCTGGCAGTCACCGCCTTCCATGCCGAGGGCGAGACTCCCTTTGCCGAGCGCGCCCGCCGCATGCTGAAGGCCGCCGAGATCCTCGAACGCGACAAAGACAAGTTCGCTCACCTCATGACGCTCGAAATGGGCAAGCCTTACAAAGCCGCCGTAGCCGAAGCCGTGAAGTCGGCGGGAGGTTGCCGATACTATGCCGAAAACGCAGAGAAATTCCTAACGGATGAAGTCATCGAAACCGGTGCCAAGAAAAGCTTCATCCGCTACCGTCCCATCGGTCCGATTCTCGCCGTGATGCCCTGGAACTTTCCCTTCTGGCAGGTGTTTCGCTTCGCGGCTCCAGCTCTGATGGCCGGCAATGTTGGACTGCTGAAGCATGCCTCAAACGTCCCCCAGTGCGCCCTCGCCATCGAAAAGATTTTTCTTGAAGCCGGATTCCCCGAAGGTGCGTTTCAAACTCTGCTCATTGGTTCGCAGCAGGTGGATGCGATTCTCAACGATCCCCGCGTCGTCGCTGCCACGCTCACCGGAAGCGAGCAGGCCGGCATCCAAGTCGGAATCGCAGCCGCGAAACGCATCAAGAAGGTCGTGCTCGAGCTCGGCGGCAGCGATCCTTTTATCGTCATGCCCAGCGCCAATCTCGACGCCGCCGTCGCCACCGCCGTCGAGGCTCGCGTTATCAACAACGGCCAGTCCTGTATCGCCGCTAAACGTTTCATCGTCGCCGAGCCCATCGCCGCCGAGTTCGAACGCAAGTTCGTGGATCGCATGAAGAATCTTCGCGTAGGCGATCCCTTTGACGAAAAGACTGAACTAGGTCCGCTCGCCACTGCCGACGCTGTCACTTCGCTCGACGCTGACGTCCAGAAAACAGTTAGAGCCGGCGCCAAACTCTTAACCGGAGGCCATCCCCTGAAGCAGCCCGGCAACTACTACGCTCCGACCGTATTGACTGACATCCCGAAAGAATCCCCAGCTTACCGCGAAGAATTTTTCGGTCCCGTCGCCTCGCTGTTCCGCGTCGAAGATATCGACGAAGCCATCCGCCTGGCCAACGACAGCCGCTTCGGACTCGGCGCCAGTGCCTGGACCAGCGACGACCGCGAGCGCGAACGTTTCATCAACGAACTCGAGTCCGGCATGGTCTTCATCAACAAGATGGTCGCCTCCGATCCCCGCATCCCCTTCGGCGGCGTCAAGCAGTCCGGACACGGCCGCGAACTAGCCGCCAACGGCATCCGTGAATTCATGAATATCAAAACCGTATCGATCGCTTGAGGATAGCGCTGAACGTTCCAGATCGCTGAAATCGGGGTGCATCGGGGAATTGGATGGCGGAATCGGCAGCCTAACGTGGTGTCATTTCCTGCGTGTTTTCCTGCTTATTTCCCTGCGATGGCGACCGGCCCTTCAATTCGCCGATCAATGCGGTTGCCTGCTCGTTGGAAACTCGGATCTCTCCATCCAACACGGCCATCAACTTGCCCGAACCCGTCCCCTGAAATTGCGCCCGGCGGAGCGTGGCATAACCCTGCGCGCTTGCGGGAAGCGTCACTTTGAAGTCCTCACCTTGGCGCATCGTAGAAAGGACCGACTGCGCAACTGCGGTGCGCAATGCGTCTCCCAGAGAACCCGAGCGCAGCAGCTCGCCGACCAATCCTTCGGCATTGATACGCCCGATCTCCGGCGTCAGTCGCAATGTCCCGTCTTCTCCCACTGCCGGCGTCAGCTTCACTTCGACAGTGCCGTTGCCTTCCGCCATTTCGTTCATCGTGTCCTTGCCAAAGCATGCCCAGCGCTCAAAGTGCAGTTGCACCACCACCAGGCTCGCGGGCGCCAGCGGGGTGAGGCTCGCGTTCTGAATCGCAATCTGTTCCCCGCAGCGGTCAGCTTTGTTGAGTTGGCCTCGCAGGACCTCAGTAATGTTCTGTTGCAGGTCCGAGAGGTCCGCGGTTAGCTCAAGTTTGAATATGTTCTGTCCGCCCTCCGCCCCGCCCTTCGAAATCAATCCTGACGTAACGATGACGATCGACTGATTCCCGACGTTGATCGAGTTCTTCACCAGCGGAATGCTGAAAGCGGAGTCCGGGCCCTTGTCGGCAGCCCCGATGCTCATTTCCTCTCCGAGATCTACTTGCTGGTTTCGGAAAGTCGTGAGCGCGTGCTCTAGACTCTGCCCCGAGCCGGCGATCTGCTGTGCAACTGCCTTGGCATCTGCAATCATTTGATCCAGCGCCTTGGCCTGCTGTTCCAGGTCGGAATCCGCCTTTGTCAGCTTCTTGGTGATTTCTTTCAGCCCGGATTTCTGCCGCTCCGAGAGTCCGTCCAGAAATCTCTTATTTTCAGTCCGCGCTCGTTCGAGCGCCTGGTCAAGGGTCGCACCGCGACTGGCAAGTTCGGAGCCCGGGTTCGACTTACTCAGCTGTTCCAGAAGGCCCTGCAGTTCCGCGCCAGCGGCTGCCGTGCTCTTCACCATCAAGCTGTACGCGATGATCTGTTGACTCGTCGCTTGCACCGCCAGGGCAGCGTGAAAATCCTTTAAGTCGTCCTTCGTAGAAACCCCGGTCGCCCTGCCCGCAGATCCGCTCAGCCCGCCCCCGCCCGCGCTGCTTACCGAGCCGCCCCCGCCGGGTGCACCGCCGCCGTGCTGGGCCAGCAAGCCGCACGGATAAGCCAGCAACACGGATCCCAGAATGACTGGCTTTACCCCGGAAATAAAAGTCCCTGCGCGAAACACATTGCGAAAGATGGGCCAGATCTCCAAGAAGATGCGCCTCCAGGCGCCAGCAGCAAGAAAAACCTAGCTTGGCTCAGTTCTGAGCAAAATGCCACCACCTTTACAGTTCTTTGCACACCTGAAGAAGCAAGATTTGCGAGACACTGTGCGGATCACCGTCAGTTATACAGATGAAAGCTAACCTCCACGTTGATCTCGCTCTTAACCGGAGCTCCGTCCTCAGTCCCCGGCTTGAATTTCCATGTGCGAACCGCTTCCATCGCCTTCTCGTCGAGGCCACTCCCCAGGCCCTTCACGACCTTCGCATCAGCCACGTCGCCGCTTGCAGTCACGGTTACCACCAGCATGACGGTTCCCTGCACCTTGGCCTTCCTGGCCTGATCGCTGTATTCCGGGTTGGGAGCATAGATCGGACGGGGCTTAGTGGGTCCGCCATTTCCGTGAATGGTGCCGGTGCCTCCACCCGCAGTGGGCATATTGTCCGCGGTCTCGGTCGCTCCAGCTCCCCGCGCCACACGCCTCACTGACGGTATCCTCCTGTCGGGATTGAGGTAGAAATGACATCGCAGTTTGAGGAACTCGCCGCTGAATTCGGCAGGGATTGCCATAAACGGTGCGGATTTCGCAACTGCATCCAAGCCCGTACGATCCAGTTCCGGGTCTCCAGAACTCTCCGCCAATCTTCTGCTGTCGAGAGTGCCATCCTTCAGAATCGTGAACTCGACCGTAAACGCCTTTTGCCCGCTCGCAGGGATAAGCCCCTTCTCATTGAGTGCCCGTTGCCAGTTTGTACGGATGTTCGCTAGCAGCCCGAAGCCAAGGTAATTTCTAGTGTGGAAGCTTACGGGGCCATTCAAGACCTCCATCTCCCCAACCTGCGCCATCTGGTTGGAATTGGGGCGGTCTAGGGCCGGAGAACTCTGATTCGCATCACTACCACGAACCTTCTCCATCGTCCCCTGCCCGAACGCGAAAGTGCCAGCGAAAAGAAGCGCAATCAGACTGGCACACACAAGATTCCCGGCAACGGCTTTTCGGACATTTTTCACACGACCTCTGAACATTAGGGCTCTAACCTAATTGCTCACCGCCACAGTCTCCCGCACCCCAATCCCCGGCACGGTCCTGCCCACCACCGCCGCGATCTGCCGCACCTGCACCATCAACTCGTCAAACTGATCGGGAAACAGCGACTGCGGACCATCCGACATCGCCTGATCCGGCTGGTTGTGCACTTCCACCATTAATCCATCCGCGCCCACAGCAACCGCCGCGCGCGACAGCGGCGTTACTTTATTCCGCTTGCCCGTCCCGTGACTGGGATCGACAAATATCGGCAGATGGCTCAGCCGCTGCACCGCCGGCACCAGGCTCAGGTCGAGGGTGTTGCGCGTGTGGTCGGCAAAGGTCCGCACCCCGCGCTCGCACAGCGCCACGTTGTAGTTGCCCTCGCTCAAAATGTATTCCGCTGCCATCAGAAATTCTTCCAGCGTGGCCGACATGCCGCGCTTCAGCAGCACTGGCTTCTTCGCCCGCCCCGCGCGTTTCAGCAAAGAAAAATTCTGCATGTTGCGCGCCCCAATCTGGATCACGTCCGCATACTCCTCCACCAGATCAAGTGACTCATTATCAATAGCTTCCGTAATAATCTTCATCCCATACTGCTGCCGGATTTCCGCCATGATCCGCAGCCCTTCCTCGCCCAGCCCCTGAAACGAATAAGGGGAAGTCCGCGGCTTGTACGCTCCGCCCCGAAAGAACTGCGCTCCCGCCCGATGCACCCGCTCCGCCACGGCAAACGCCTGCTCCCGGCTCTCGATGGCGCACGGTCCCGCGACAATCGCCAGCCCGGTGCCGCCAATAGTAGCCGCAGTCCCGGCAAACCGAATCACCGTGTTGTCTTCTTTAATATCTCGGCTGACCAGCTTATAGGGCTTCGAAACCTTGATCACTTCCTGCACGCCCGCCATTTCTTCCAGCGTGCCCTGCTCCACCTCGCCTCTATTGCCTGTGATGCCGATGGCAGTCCGCTGCGCGCCCGGCATGGCATGCGCGCGATAGCCGAGCGTCTCGATCTTCTGACAAACCAGGCGCACCTGCTCGTCGGTAGCGTGCGCCTTCATCACGACCAACATAAATTCCCCTCGATCCAGTCTACCGTTGGCACCGCATGCCCCGCAAACGGAGCATCCGTTATACATTCCCTGTCCCGCGCCCGCATCCAGCTCCCAACCTGCGGCAAGAGGCCATCGGCGGCTGTTTGCCGTGGGCATGCCTTAATGTATTCTGGGCCGAAGCATGATCCGCCTCCTCATCTGGTTGCTGAGCCAGCCCTTACTTTGGGCCGGGCTGGGCGTAACCCTTGGTCCCTATTTCTTCTGGCGCGGTTTTCGCCTGCTTCAGCGCAAGCGCCTCATCATGGATACTCCCCGCTCCACCGTCCGTGCCGCCGCACTGGGTCGCGTGGAGATAACCGGCAAAGCGGTTGGTCCGTACACCCTGGTTGCGCCTATGAGTCATACCGACTGCCTTTACTATCGCCTGGTGATCGAGTCGAACCCGCAAGGCGATCTTCGTCAGAGCATCAGGGAGATGTGTACCCCTCTGTTCTTGGACGATGGCACCGGTACGCTGATGGTTTTCCCGCAAGGCTCGGAACTCCTGCTCCCGCCGTCCAGCGAAAGATCGGAGTACGGCAAGCTCGCCCTCGCGCTCACAAGGTATTCGGACGGAACCCCAGAATTCGCGCAGGAATTCTCTATAAAACCCGGAGACACGATTTTCGTTCTGGGTACACTTTGCGAAAACCCTTGGGCGAAAAAGGACCCGGTGGCTGTATGCAATGAGTTGTCTCGCATTGGGCCGGGATTCGTAGGACAAGGCGAAGCGGATCTCCTGCGCCGCGAAGCGTATCCATACCTGAATCCCAAACTGCCGTCGGGAGCGACCGTGGCTTCGGCGAAACCGTTCGATTTCCATCCCCCCGTGATCCTGATGCAAGCGGACGGCCCCTTTGTAATCTCGACCGACAGCCAGCGAGATCTGGTGGCCAAGCTGAGCTTAAAATCCTTCCTGTACATTTGGGGAGGCCCCGCAGCAGCCCTGTGGGGCCTCTGGGAGATTCTCAACCACGCAGGACTACTGTGATCCTTGAACGCAACTCCAAATGTAGGGACAAGCCGCCCTCGGCTGTCCGCGGAGCGAAGCTCCGCCATTTCCCCGCACAGTTCTCTCGGCTCATTGTAAAATCAAAGGCTTACTCGGACTTCCTCCGGTTCCTATGCCTTCGCAAGACAACTCGGAAACCGCCACCGCGCTCAAACACATCCGTCCCGCTCGTTCGAACGACGATCGTCCCGACGACCGCTACGATCCCCAGCGCGTAGAAACCAAATGGTTCGAGCGCTGGCAAAACGATCCCAATCTTTACGCCGCCGAGCCCGATTCCGCAAAAAAGAAGTACTACGTGCTGGAAATGCTGCCCTATCCCTCCGGCGCGCTGCACATGGGACATGTGCGCAACTACTCCATCGGTGACGCACTAGCCCGCTATATGTGGATGAACGGCTACAACGTCCTTCATCCGATGGGCTGGGATTCTTTCGGCCTGCCCGCGGAAAACGCCGCCATCCAGAACAACACTCCCCCGCGTCAGTGGACCCTCGGCAACATCGCCAAGATGAAGGCGCAGATGAATCGCCTCGGCTTCGCCTACGACTGGTCCCGGGAAGTCACGACCTGCCTGCCCGACTACTACCGATGGAACCAGTGGTTCTTTCTCAAGTTCTACGAAAAGGGCCTCGCCTATCGCAAGAAAAGCAAAGTCAACTGGTGTCCACAATGCGCCACCGTGCTGGCCAACGAGCAGGTCGTGGACGGCTGCTGCTGGCGCCACGAAGATACGCTCGTCGAGCAGCGCGAACTCGAACAGTGGTTCTTGCGCATCACAAAGTACGCAGATGAATTGTTGCGCGATCTCGACAAACTCGGCGGCTGGCCTGAAAAAGTCCGCACCATGCAGCGCAACTGGATCGGCCGCAGCGAGGGCACGCTGGTCGATTTCAAACTCGACTACACCCAACCCCATAGCGGGTTTGGCCCTGCGGGCGCGACCATCAGCATTTTCACCACGCGCGTCGACACCATTTTCGGCGCGACTTCAGTGCAACTCGCGCCCCAACATCCCATCGTTGCCGATCTCACAGCGAATAACCCAGGTTTGCGAGCCAAGGTCGATCAACTTATCGCCGAGCAGCGCAAAGCCAAAGAAGTAGGCGACATCGGAGAAATCGAAAAGCACGGCGTTCCAACAGGCCGTTACGCCATCAATCCCTACAACGGCGAGAAGGTTCCCGTCTGGGTGGCAAACTACATCCTCATGGATTACGGCACCGGCGCCATCATGAGCGTGCCCGCGCACGACGAGCGCGACTACGAGTTCGCCCAAAAATACAAGCTCGAAATCCGCCTCGTGGTTCTTCCACTCTCGAATGACCCGGAAGAAACGGTAGCCGAGCCCCCTCTTCCTTTTACTTCACACGAAGATGGCACGCTGATCAACTCCGGCCAATTCAGCGGTCTTGAGTGTGCCGACGCGATCAGCAAAATGTCGGCGTTCGCTGAGAAACATGGCTTCGGCAAATCCACCATCACCTACCGCCTAAAAGACTGGGGGATCTCGCGCCAGCGCTATTGGGGCACGCCCATTCCCATACTCTATTGCGAAAAAGACGGCATCGTGCCAGTGCCGGAAAAAGACTTGCCCGTAATTTTGCCCGAGAACGTCGAGATCACGCTCGCCGGTGGATCACCGCTCGGCAAACTCCCAGATTTCGTCAACGCGACATGCCCCAAGTGCGGCGGCCCGGCGCGCCGCGAAACCGATACCATGGACACCTTCGTCGATTCGTCCTGGTATTTCTACCGCTACATCGACGCGCACAACGATCGCGCCCCGTTCGACTCGAAAACCGCACAATACTGGTTCCCCATCGATCAGTACATCGGCGGCGTCGAGCACGCCATCCTGCATCTAATCTACTCGCGCTTCTGGACCAAGTTCATGCGCGATGTGGGCCTTGTCACCAACGACGAACCCATCGAGCGCCTCTTCACCCAGGGCATGGTGATCAAAGACGGCGCAAAAATGTCGAAGAGTCTGGGCAACGTCGTCAGCCCGGACGAAATGGTCGCCCGCTACGGCGCCGATGCCGCGCGTCTCTATAGCCTCTTCGCCGCCCCGCCCGACCGCGACCTCGATTGGCAGGATTGCGGTATCGCAGGCATCCAAAGGTTTCTGGGCAAGGTCCATCGTCTCGTCACAAGGAACGCTCGCAGCTCCACAGATGCCTCCGTAGAGACGTTGCCTGCAACTTCTCTCTCGCCATCAGCACGCCAGATCCAGCGCAAACTCCACCAGACCATCAAGCGCGTCAGCGACGACTTCCGGGGCCGCTGGCACTTCAATACCTGCATCTCCGCCATCATGGAGTTGGTGAACGCACTCTACAGTGCGGAAGAAGCAAGTGCCCAAAATGCTATCCCGGCTCAGCTTTTGGCTGAAGTGCAGCGTAGCCTTGTACTTCTCCTAGCGCCTTTCGCTCCCTACCTCGCTCACGAACTCTGGGAGATGCTTGGCGAAAAAGGAAACCTGCTCAAAGCTCCCTGGCCAAAGTACGATGCCACGCTCGCAAGAGAAGAAGAGCTCGAAATCCCGGTGCAGGTCAACGGCAAGCTGCGCGGCCGCATTGTCGTCTCCGCCGATGCTGCCGAGGACTTTGTGATTGAGCGCGCGCTCGCCGATGAGAAAGTGCAGTCCGCCATCGCCGGCAAGCGGATCGTGAACAGAATCTTTGTTCCCGGCAAGCTGGTAAACCTCGTGGTGCGATAGACTTCATGCCTCGTGTCTCACCCACGCTCGAAGGCTTTCGCGCAAGTCTTCGCCGGCCTTCCCTGACGCTTGCCGAAATCGCGTGGCGCTGGACAGTTGGCGCAGTTGGCTGGGCGTTGGTGTTTTTCTGGCTGATCGAATTTATCGACACGCTGCCGGTCACTAGGAGTGATGCCACTCTCCTATCAACCAGACAACCCTTGCTTGTCGGACGAGCTATTGCTCACATCCTTCGCGGCAGCCTGAATCGAGCAGCGCTGGCGGCGCTATTGGCGGCGCTGGCACTTTCGTTGCTTTGGATCATAACCGCCTCCGTCGGCCGCGCCGCTACAGTCCGCGCCCTGCTCGACTACTTCAGTAAAGACGTTGCACGCAACACTTCTCCGGAGGCTCATGACGCGAATGATTCGCGGCCTTTACGCTCGCTGATCGGCCTCAACTTCTTGCGCGCAGTGCTGACTCTCTCCGCGATCCTCGCCTTCGTGGGCGCACTAAGTCTTGCCAATCTTGTCTCATCTGATGCAAACCCTCGACCTGGCCTGGTTCTCATCCTTATTCTGCCGCTGGCCGGATTGATCTGCCTCGTATGGCCGGTGCTGAACTGGTTCTTATCGCTTGCCTGCATATTTGCTGTGCGCGACGGTGAGGACACGTTGGGCGGGCTCTCCGTCGCCGTCACTTTTTTTCGGGAGCGGGCCGGACCACTATGCGCCGTGAGCACCTGGACCGGGCTGGCGCATCTCATCGCCTTCAGCGTCGCCACGACGGCTGTCTCACTGCCGCTTGCTCTCATCCAGATCGCTCCGTGGCGACTCGTAATCGCCGGCGTCGTCCTGGTAACGCTCGCGTATTTTGCCGTGGTCGATTGGCTGTACATGGCGCGTCTCGCAGGATACATCTGCATTGCCGAAATGCCGGATGCACTCGCCCTTTCCACGCCGATGTCAGCTCCTCCGTCGATGGGGCAGCAGTTTGCGCCGAGCGCGCCAGCCCAGATCACAATCGATCGCGACGAGCCGATTCTCAGCGATATCCCGCTTGGTTCGCTTTCGCTGGCCTTGCCGTAGAGAGTTTCAAGCGAGGTTCCCGCGATCCGGTCCTTTACACGGGACTTGCGATTTGAGAAACTCATCCGTGGAACCCCAATCCAGACCCAACCAGTCGTTGCATAGTCAATCCATCGTCATCCTCGACTTTGGCGCGCAGTATACGCAGCTCATCGCCCGCCGCATTCGCGAACAAAATGTTTTCTCGGTCGTGCTGCCTTGTACGGCCTCGCTCGACGAGGTCAGGAGCTACGGCCCAGTGGGCATTGTGCTCTCGGGAGCGCCGTGGTCGGTCTACGACAAGGACGCGCCGCCGGCGGATCCGAGCATCTTTGAGTTGGGTTTGCCGGTGCTCGGCATTTGTTACGGGCTGCAGTTCATGGTGCACACTCTCGGCGGAAAGGTGCGGCCGGCCCAGAAGCGCGAGTACGGGCACGCGGAAATCGACATTGTTGCTGAATCGGCGCTGTTTCAGGGCATGGCAAAGCGGCAGCCGGTGTGGATGTCGCATGGAGACGAGGCGCTAGAACTGCCTCCTGGATTTGAGTTGACCGCGAAGACCTCGCATGCTGTCGCTGGAATCCAGAATGTCGCGAAGAAGTGGTTTGCGGTGCAGTTTCACCCTGAAGTTCACCACACGCCGAATGGAACGGAGATCCTGCGCAACTTCGTATTTCAGATCTGCGGCGCCAAGCCGTTGTGGACGCCGCAGCACTTTATCGATTCGACGGTCGAGCAGGTGAAGCAGCTGGTGGGCAAGGGGCGGGCGCTCTGCGCTCTTTCAGGTGGAGTGGATTCGTCGGTTGCGGCAGTGCTGGTCGATCGTGCTCTGCGCGATGCGGGCGGCAAGTCGCGGCTGACCTGCGTTTTCGTGAACAACGGCGTGCTCCGCAAGAACGAGTTCGAGAAGGTGCAGAAGACTTTGCACGACAAGCTTGGGCTGCGGCTCGACGCGGTCGACGCTACGGGACGTTTTCTCGGAAAGCTTAAGGGCGTCAGCGATCCCGAGAGAAAACGCAAGATCATCGGCAACGAATTCATCAAGGTGTTTGAGCGGGAGGCGCGGCGCATCGAGAAAGAAGAAGGCAAGGTGAAGTGGCTGGTGCAAGGAACGCTTTATCCGGATGTGATCGAGTCGCGCTCGGTGCGGGGGCCGTCGCAGGTGATCAAGTCGCATCACAACGTGGGCGGGCTGCCGGAAAAAATGAGGCTCAAGCTGATCGAGCCTCTAAAGGATTTGTTCAAAGATGAGGTCCGCAAGATAGGCCGTGACCTGGGCATACCGGAGGAGATTTTGCAGCGGCAGCCGTTCCCCGGCCCCGGCCTGGCAGTGCGGGTGCTGGGAGAAGTGACGCCGGAGCGCCTCGCGCTGCTGCGCGAGTGCGACGACATCGTGGTCACCGAGATCAAGAGTGCCGGGCTTTATACGAAAATCTGGCAGTCGTTTGCCGTGCTGCTGCCGGTAATGTCGGTGGGCGTGATGGGCGACATGCGGACTTATGCCTATACATGCGCGATCCGCGCGGTGAGTTCCGAAGATGGCATGACAGCCGACTGGGTTGCGCTGCCGCACGAAGTGCTGAAAAACATTTCTACGCGAATTGTGAATGAAGTGAAGGGTGTGAACCGCGTGGTGTATGACATTACATCCAAGCCTCCGGGGACGATTGAGTGGGAGTGAGAAACCTATTCTCCGTCTTCTTACCCTTACCCGCGCTCCGCTCAGCATGACAGGGATTCAGTTCTCACGTTCACACCTACTAGCTTTCGTCACGGTGGACGGTATCCATGGAAAAGGCGGGGAGACAGACGGCTATGTATTCGGCGCCGCCTTCGTGGGGAGTGGAGTAACGGATCCACTCGCCGGCGTACGCGATTACGGCTTGTCCGGCGGCGACGTCGATGGAACCGTTTTCGTGTTCCACGTGCAGGGTGCCCTTCAGGACAATAGTGAACTCGTCGAAGGCTGGAGTCTGGCCGGGCTCAAGCCATCCGGCGGGGCTGCGCATGTGGGCTACGCTGGCGGATGAAGTTTTGGAGTTGACGCGTCCGATGTATTCGTCGATCAGTTTTGGCTTGTTGCCGGCGGATTGGATGCGCGTGGGTTGCGGGATCAGGGTGGGCATGATTGTCTCAGTTTGAATGCGACTCTTATTAGATCATGGGAGGATGGCGGGCGAGAACGCCTCGCCGCGCTCGGCGGGACAGCCGAGGCGGCTGTCCCCACACGAGCTTCAGGCAACTAACGATCACGGGCCGGCATGGCGACCTGATTCCCTTCGAGAGTTAAGGCGTGCGGCAGGACCATCTCGACGGGGGAGCCTACGTCGAGAAAGAAATTGTGGGAACGGAAGAGCAGCGTGAGCGAAGCCACCATGCCGATCGCTGCGCCGACCGCTGCGCCGATGACGGTACTCTTCCCGGCGCTGCCGGGGCCGGTTACGCTTGATGTGAGGCAGCCTGGCGGCGGACCAGTACAGCCGGGGGGAAGAGTGCTGGTGATGGTGTTGGGTTGGGGATTGGCGACAGAGTGACCGATCAAAGCGCCGAGGCCGAAGCCAGCGGCGGGCAAGGCGACTGCGCCGACGATGCGGCCCTGGCCGGGGTCTTTCAGGGCGTAACCGTCATCGCTCTCGAGGGTTATCGGTCCGGAGATGGGCGCTACGTAGCCGTCGGGGTAAGTTATCGACATGGACTGTAGATAGAGTTCGCCGCGGCCACCGTTCCGGCCGAGCTTGTCGACTTTCCCCTGAATCAGGGTGCCGGGAGGGATGACGACCTGGTTGCCGGCGGTGACGGGAGAAATGACTTGGGCGTAGATATCGTCTCCGTGATGGATGTAGCGGCTCTGGATGGGATGCGTGAGCACGAGGGCGACGCTGGTTCCGGCGGGAACGGTTCTGGTGGTGGCTTCGGGCGCGGGTTGTGCGGATGCGAGCGCGCCCGAGGTGGTCTGCGAATCCGGCGGTTGAGTTGTTTGCGGGGCCTGCTCCGCGAAACTGGGCGTTGTTAAGCTGGACATGGCTAGGAGTAATGTCGCGGTTAGAGCAAGGCGTTGTCTGACTCTGGTTTTGGCCTGAGGCAGCAAGGTGGTTGTGGAGAACGTGAGTAGACGACGAAGGTGTGCCATTGCGGTACCTCCTGTTGAAGGCTGAAGCCTTCCGTTCTAGTGGCGATTGGAGAGTTTTCATTTGCTCTCTGGGGTGGTAGACCCAGGTGCACCAGGAAAGTTGCATAGAGATTGGTGAAGAATTGCAAAGGGTTTGTAAAGACTGTTGCACGGGATGAACTTTGTAGCGCTGAAAGCCCTGCGACAGAGGGCCCTGCTTCGCTCGCTGGACCCTTCGACTTCGCTCAGGGCAGGCTCTTGATTCGACCGTCCCCACACAAGCATCGGTTACAATCCTGGCTTATGTTCTATCGCTCGGACAATCGCGCTATCGACCAGTTGCGGCCGGTTTCGATCGTTCCCGACTTTATTACTACTGCGGAGGGATCGGTGCTGATTGAAGTGGGGAACACGCGGGTGATTTGTACTGCGTCGATCGAAGAGACGGTGCCGCCGTTTATGCGGAACACGGGCAAGGGATGGATCTCGAGTGAGTATGCAATGATTCCGCGGGCGACGCTGACGCGGACTCCGCGGGAAGTGGCAAAGGGACGGCCGAGCGGGCGGACACATGAGATCCAGCGGCTGATTGGGCGGTCTTTACGTGCAGTCACAGATCTGGCGCGGCTGGGCGAGCGCACGATCTGGATTGATTGCGATGTGATTCAGGCGGATGGCGGGACGCGGACCGCGTCGATTACGGGCGCGTTTGTTGCTCTGGGACTCGCTCTGGAGAAGTTGGTGGAGGCCGGAACTTTGACCTCGGTTCCGTTGCGGGATTTTGTGGCTGCGGTTAGTGTGGGGATTGTGGATGGAGAAATCCTGCTTGATCTTTGTTATGAGGAAGACTCGCGGGCCGATGTGGATATGAACTTTGTGATGACGGCCGGGCACAAGATGGTGGAAGTGCAGGCTACTGCGGAACGGCAGGCTTTTGATGACGCGCAGTTCGCGAAGATGCTAGCTTTTGCGCGGTCGGGAGTGCAGGCGCTGATTGCCAAGCAGCAAGGGGTGTTGAGTGGACTGACGCTGCGGCCGCAAGAGTGAGCAGTCATTGACAACGATGTTTGATTATTTCCTTCAGAGAAACAACCTTCATCTTGCGAAAACTCCTCATCATCATTGTTCTGATTCCGCTGCTGGGAGGGCTCGGCTGGTGGTATCTGCGCGAGCAGGCTTTTCCGGATTCCGGGCCCGCGTACCGCGAATATGCTTACGTCACCAACGGCAAGAGCAATACGGTCAGCGTGATTGACTTGCGAACCTTTGAGCCGGCAAAGACGATTGCGGTGGGCGTGGAGCCGACCGGAGTCGCGGCCAACGGCAAGAAGAATGAAATCTATGTGGTCAACTCCGGGTCGAACAACGTGAGCGTGATCGATACCGAGAAGAATGCCGTGGTGGCTACGATCGGAGTACATGGGAAGCCGTACTTCCTCGACGTTTCGCAGGATGGCAAGCGCGCTTATGTGGCGAACTCAGAGTCGGCCAATGTTTCGGTTATCGATCTCGATAAGAAGACCGTGATCGGCAATGTGCGGGTGGGCTCTGCGCCGGGACTAGCACGGGTTTCGCCGGACGGCGCTACCGTGGTGGTGTCGAATCGTGACGACAATACGGTTTCTGTGATTGACGCGAAGCTGCTGCGGGTGCGGGCAACGTTGCAGGTATGCCAGCAACCGGAAGACATCGCCATTCTGCCGGATTCGAGCAAAGCGTTTGTGGCGTGTTCGGGCTCGTCGCAGGTCGCTTCGATTGCGTTGGCGAACGGCGAAAAGAATGGCGGCCCGGCGAGTGACCGGGTGCTGGCGCTGCTGGACGTGGGGCGGACGCCGGTGAGCCTGGCGCTGAAGCCGGATGGCGGTGAACTGATCGTGTGCGATTTTGATTCCGACAGCATTTCGATCATTGAGACGGGAAACAATGAGGTGGGCAGCAGCGCGCTGATCGGGCAGCATCCCACGCACGCGGTGGTCACGCTGGATAACTCAAGGCTATACGCCAGCAATTTCGGGTCAGACAGTGTTGCGGTCTATGACATTGATAACGGGCGCAGGATCGCAACCATGGCTGTGGGCAGCCGTCCGGATGGTCTGGCGCTTTCGCCGGACCAGAGGTATGTTCTGGTGCTGGACACGCAAGCCGGCGACGTGACGGTGATCCAGAAGCGCACGCCGCGAAAGCTGGAGCCGACGGAGTATTCGCTGTTGACCATGATCCCGGTGGGGGTGCAACCGAATGGGATTGTGGTGAAGGCGTTTGTGCTGAGCGGGCCGGGGAAATAAAGAGTTCTACCGCAGTATCGCGGAGAGAAAAAGAGGTAGCTTGCTACGTCTCTACCACGCTGCAGAATTTGTCTAACGCGGCTTTCAAGTCGGCGGCTATGGCGGGAGCTTCGCGGGATTCGATGTCGCGGCGGGGCATCATATAGACAAGTTGGCCGTCGCGCAGAATGGCGATTGACGGTGAGGACGGCGGTTGTCCGGTGAAATAGCCACGGGCGCGTTCGGTGGCTTCGGCGTCCTGCCCGGCAAATACGGCAAATGCTTTGTCGGGATGCGTGGAATTCTGCAGAGCCAGGCGAACGGCGGGACGCATGCGGCCGGCGGCGCATCCGCAAATGGAGTTCACAATTACGAGGGTTGTACCCGGCCGGGCGCGCAAGGCGCGGTCGATAGCTTCGGGTGTGCGCAGTTCCTCAATACCCAGGCGGGTCAACTCTTCGCGCATGGGGATGACCATAATTTCCGGATACATCGGTGCGTGCTCCTTCGGCTCTGTACGTTTTGATTCTAACTCAAACAGAGAGGATCTCGGCGGGGCCGCTGATACAATTTGGTCTTGCGAGCGCCTGCAGCATTGGTTCCCGGAGTTCTGCAATCGGCAGAGTGCATGATTTGATTGAAGAAACCACAGGAGGATCATTCACCGATGGACAGCAAGTCGCGTTTTATCAGTTCACTTTTCCTGGCCGCCGCCCTGGCGTCTTCTGTATTGGGCACGGGTTGCGCACATCATTACTACCGGGTCTATGACCCCTATTACAGCGACTATCACGTCTGGAACGACGAGGAAGTGGGTTATTACCAACGGTGGGCCCGCGAAAACCACCGTGATGAACACAGAGACTTCCGCAGGCTGCCCCCCGAAGAACAGAAAGAATACTGGACCTGGCGCCATGCCCACGGTGACCACCACTAGATAACCTCGAGACTCGATTAGCAGGCGTTGACGATAAGCCCGCTCGCTTGAGGTTGCTGGAAGAGACTCGTGGTTACTGGAACCATCCTTTGTGTTCTAATGCTGCCTTTCTGGTCATCCAAGGAGGCTCCATGTCGAAACTGCTCCGTTCTCGGCTGGTGGTCGCAGTTTTTGTCGCTTCCGCCGGCTCGCTCTGGGCCCAGGCTGCGCCGCCGGCCGATCTGGATTCCTACGTCGCCAATTCCATGCGGACCTTCGACGTCCCGGGAATGGCCGTAGCCATTGTGAAAGACGGCAAGATCGTCCTGTCGAGGGGCTACGGCGTGCGCAAGCTGGGCGATGCGACGCCGGTCGACGAGCACACTATGTTCGGCATCGGCTCGAACACAAAAGCATTCACCACTGCCGCTCTCGCCACGTTGGTCGATGCCGGGAAGCTCTCGTGGGACGATCCTGTCTACCAGCGTTTGCCTGGCTTCGTGATGTATGACCCGTATGTTTCGCACGAAATGACCATCCGCGATCTGCTGACCCACCGCAGCGGCATGGGACTGGGCGAAGGAGATCTGCTGTTCTGGCCGCCATCCACTTACACGCGCGAGGAGATCATTTACAAGCTGCGCTTTATGAAACCCGCTTCGAGCTTCCGCAGCCACTACGCTTACGACAATCTGCTTTACATGACGGCTGGGCAGATTATTCCCGCCGTGACGGGCGTCTCCTGGGACGATTACATTCGCCAGCACATCTTCGCGCCGCTGGGCATGAACAACTCCAACGTCAGCAACACCGCATTCAAAGCTGGCGACGACCATGCCTTCCCACACTCCCGTGTGGATGGCAAGCTGCAGGTCATCCATTTCGAAGTGCTCGACAACGCTGGTCCCGCGGGAGCTATCAATTCTTGTGCGGCTGACATGGCGAAATGGGTGCAGTTGCAGCTGAATCGCGGGAAATTCGTCGACCGCGATGGCCGCTTGTTCAGCGAGCAGCAATCGAAAGAAATGTGGTCGCCGCAAACAATTCTTCCGATCAGCAATCCTCCGCAGCCCCTGGCGGGACAGAAACCAAACTTTGCGGACTACGCTTTGGGCTGGGGTCTGCGTGACTACCACGGCCGAAAACTCGTGGGGCACACCGGTGGTGTGGCCGGCTTCGTTTCGCGCGTGATGTTAGTGCCGGAAGAGAATCTGGGAGTCGTGGTGCTCACCAACGCAGAGGAAGACGGTGCGTTCGACTCTATTCTTTATCACGTGCTGGATCACTATTTTGCTTTGCCGTCGACCGACTGGATCGCCGCGTATAAGTCGGTCGAAGATATGGAGGAAAAGGACGCAGCGGAAGCGATGAAGAAAGCGGAAGGAGCCCGTGCGGCGGACTCCAAACCCTCACTGCCGCTGGAAAGATATGCCGGGGTCTATAACGACGGCTGGTATGGTCCCATCACCATCCGCCAGGAAAATCGCGGCCTGGTCATCACATTCGATCACACGCCGAACATGATCGGCGACTTGCAGCACTGGCAGTACGACACGTTTAAGGCGCACTGGCGCGATCGAACTATCGAAGATGCCTTCGTAACGTTCTCGCTGAAGCCGGACGGCAGCATTGAGAGCGCGCGGATGGCGGCGGTTTCTCCGCTGGCAGACTTCAGCTTCGACTATCAGGATCTGCTGCTTAGACCCGCAGAGAAGAAACCATAGCCGGAGCAGTGCAAACCCAGAGTGTGAGGGCAAGGGATTGTCGGCCGAGAACTCTATTCCACTACACGCCGCTGAGGCTGAAGTTCAGGCACATAGCGCGGAACTGCGTAAGGAGCTTGGTCTGTTCGACCTGGTGATGGCACAGGTTCTGCTTGTCATTGTGGTCGATTTCTTTGGTACGGCTGCCAAGGCCGGGTCTGCCCACGTCGTCTTCTGGCTGGTGGCCTTTGTCCTGTTTTTTATCCCGCTCGCGATGGTGGTTTCTCATCTCAACCAGCTCATGCCGCTGGAAGGTGGTTTGTATGAGTGGGCGCGCCTCGCCTTCGGCGATCAGATCGGCTTCCTGGTAGCGTGGAATCTTTGGTTATTCGTAATGTTGTACGTGGGCGTGATCGGTCTGGTCACCACGACATTCACCGCTTACGCCCTTGGTCCGGCCGGGGCATGGATCGCCTCCAGCAGAGGGTTAATTCTCGCGGTCTCCTTCGCCCTGATTCTCGCGATGATGTGGTTGACCGCTCTTGGGCTACGGGTCGGAAAATGGCTGGGCAACGTGGGAAGTATCGCGGTCCTGATCACGCTCGCAGTGCTGATCGCTACTCCGCTGCTCAACCTTTGGCGCGGAACGCTTTCCGAATATCATCCGCTGCGACTGGTTATGCCCCCGCTTACATTATTCAGTCTCAGCGTTTTCGCCAAAATGATGTTCGGCGCACTCAGCGGCTTCGAGTATGTCGCGATCTTCGCCGGTGAATGCCGGAATCCGGCGCGCAACCTCACTCGTTCCGTCCTCATCACTGCGCCTTTCATCGCGCTCATCTATATCTTTGCCACCAGTTCTATCCTGGCGTTCGTTTCCCCCGAGGCAGTGGACGTCGTCGGACCCATTCCGCAGGCACTGCGGCTGGGCTCGCGTGGCTTCGGTTTTGCCGGCCTCGCCGGCTTCGTCGTTCCGCTCGCCATTGTCCTGCTCTTCGTGAATTACCCGACCACTTTCAGCGTGTACTTCAGCGCCACTGCGCGGCTGCCCATGGTGGCGGGGTGGGATCACCTGCTGCCCGAGTGGTTCGCGCGCCTGCACACCAAATACAAGACACCAGTCAACTCGATTCTTTTTCTGGGAACGGTCACCCTGGCCGGCAGCGCGGCCGCGCTCATCGGAGCCGGTCCGCAAGAAGCCTACGAACTGCTGCTGACCTGGTCTTTCACGTTCTACGCCATCGCCTACCTGGGGCTGTTCGCCATACCGTTCCTGTCACCGAAGGGCCGGGGACTTCGCCCGCGATTGTGGGTGCGCATAGCTGCAGTCTCGGGATTCCTGATGACGCTGGTCTACGTCGTGCTCTCGATTTTCCCCATCATCGATGTAGAAAGTTCGTGGCGATACTCATTGAAGATTGCCACCGTTGTGCTGGGCGCAAACTTTCTTGGGTGGGTGATCTATCGCGCGGGGCGGCGCAGACGCCGAGCGATCGGTTGATTTTCTCAGATGGAAGGAATTGCACAACTGGCTCGGGTGCGCCCGTGGACTAGCTGGCACGACTAGCTAGTCTTCGCGGGGTTGTCGGAGACTCGAATCGAGAAGTTGACAGTGATTGTGGCTTTGGTCTCGACGGGCTGTCCGTTCTGTAGATAGGGCTTGAAGCGCCATTGGCGAACCGCTTGTTGCGCGGCGGCAGTCAGGATGGCAGGGCCGCTGAGCACGCGAAGGTCTTCGATGATGCCGTCGGTGCCGACGACCGCCTGCAACACTACCGAACCCTGCACCCTCATGTGCTGTCCCAGCAAAGGATAGGTGGCATCGAGGGTTTGCCGCAGTTCGGGAGCGCTGCCGGCAAAAAGACGCTCGTGCTCGGCCGCATTTGTGGCCGGACCCGGAATTGAAGCCGTCACCGCTGAGCTGCGGTTTGAATCGCTGGGGATTTCCACTTTCGTGACGTTGCTTCCGGGATGCACGGTGCGGTGGTTGTCGCCTGCCACCACTTCGACATCCAGCGGAGGAAGGACGGAGCGAGTGGTCGCGACCGCCGGTGACTCTGGGTTGGCAGCGTCCTGGTGAGACGGCTCGGTGACGGCGGGCTTAGTAGAAGGGTTCGCAGCGACGTGATTCTTTGCGACCGCAGCCGGTGCCGCGGACGGCTGGGCGGTCTTGGCGGGCACAGCTGCCGGGGAGGCCTTGGGCATGCTTTCCGAGCCCGTAGTATCGGATTCGAGCGCCTCGTCCGAGCCAAACCAGAAATCGCGGTCCCTCACCAGGATAACGGCGAGGGCAACCAGGAGGAGAACCAGAGCCACCTGCAGCCGGCGAGGTTGCCTGTTCGGGATAGCAGCCTGAGGACCAGCAAGCTCCGTGGTTGGATTCTGCTCCAGCATTTCGTATCCTTACGATCTCCACTCCGCCACGCCTCGCGAAGCAGCCCTCAACTCCGAGTGCCGATCACCAGGCACTAGTATCCTGAGGCCGTCAGCCCGCCGGGGCAATGGCACGATCCGGGGAACAAGTAGCCCAAGAGTGCTATAAGCGTGGTTCGGAGCCTGGGGGCTTTATCGCAGAAACACGTGAGCGGCATCCTCCACAGGGATGTTCGACTTTCGCCGGGTGCCACTTGCCACGTTATAGGCAACCAGCAGATGTCCCTCGACTATAAGGATCTCCCTGTCGCTGATCCAGCCGACGAGCGTGGCATGCGGCAGAAATGCGATGCGACGAGGCATGTCTTCATTACTCTTGATTTCGACGGCCGGTAGATCCAACAAAGACTTGCGAATGCGCTGCGATTCTTCCGGGTTGGCCTGGCCCTGCTCGGCGAGCTGAATCGGAGTGTTCGGCTTGGCGGTGGCGACGATGGTCAAAGCCACAGAGACGAGGTCGGGCGACAGTTTGCCGTTCTCGGTGTAGAAGCTCACATCGTAGTCGGGATTCTTGTACGCGGCCTGCTCATCGAACACAGTCAATGTCTTGCCCTTGAGATGCAGCAGAGTTTGATCATCGCTCTGATTTTCCCAGCCGCAGCAGCCTGTGTCAGGAATCGCCTCAAGGATTGTGGTGGCGTTCGCGGCGTCCAGCACCCGGCGCAGCGGTGGATCGATCTGTGTAGCGGTCCATTTGCCGGCGTTTTCCTGGTATAAGAAGGTCCCTTTGTAAAGGGGCTGAGTCTTTCCGGAGACGAATTGCGTCAGCAGAAAGAACTTGCCCACTCCATCGTTGGGAATCCACACCTCGCCGTAAGGGCAGGTTTCCTCACAGCCTCCGGTGGGACATGAGCAATCGGGCAATGCGGTCGAGGCCAGGTCCTGCCGCCCGGCACCCGAGAGGTCGGTCTGCCAGCTTAGCCAGGTCGTCTTGGTGGAGAGATCCACACCGTCGCGCTGCAAGCGGCGGGCCTGGTTCGAAAACCAGTACAGATGGGCTCCATCGGCCGAGAGATATGGCAGGGGAGCTGACTCGGTGATGGCCAGATTCGAGCCCACTGTCGTTGTGGTGCGGGCGACCTCGCGTAGCATTGTAGTAGCAGTACGGCCATCCCAGAACCACACCTTCCGCTCGGCCGCCAGATCGCCTTCCGCAAGCGGCAAAGACAAAGGCGCGGCGAACAGCATCTGTCCAAGATGACTGACCGAGAAGCTCTCTGGCGACCCCGCGGCTTCCGCCGGGAGCTTCACCGTCCCCTTGGCGGCAAAGGTTGCGGGATCGAACTCCGCCATCTCGCCGGGTGGGCGCAGAATCCATAAGCGCTTGCTCTGCGCCGCGAGCGAAGCGGATAGCAGAAGGACCACGAAGAATGTGGCGATCGTTTCCTGCGGGATGAGTCTTCGTTCTGGTTTTTGCATGAATGCAGCCCGCCGCCGTAGGGCCAAGAATGCAAGCATGATTGTAAATCGTGGACTCGCTGGCTTCGCACCTCTTGCGTACAATGGGTGGTGAAACATGAGCACACGTCCCGAGAAGACAATGACAACGACCTCAACTCCCCCTGTGGGCCCGCAAACCGCCTCCACACTTCCTGAAGTGCCGCTGACCACCGAGGGTTACAGCGTGCTGCACCAGATGATGCGTTTCCGCTGGACGGCCTGGCGAACCCTGGCCGAAGGCGCACGATCAGCGATCGCTCAGGAAGCGGCCGCGGCGCTGGGCCAAATGGAACAGGGTCGGGACGGGCAATCGGCACTTTTTTCACTCATCGGACACAAGGGCGACCTGATGCTGGTGCATTTCCGTCGGTCGTTTGCCGACCTTAACCAGGCGGAGCTCAAGCTGGCGGGCCTGCGCCTGAGCGATTACCTCGAACCTACATCTTCTTATCTTTCCATCATCGAACTTGGCCTCTATGACTCCACACTCAAGATCTACAAAGAGCTGGCCGATCAAGGCATTCAGCCACACTCTGAGCAGTGGAAGGCCGAGATCGAGTGCAAACTGGACCGGCATCGAGAGGCGATGCGTCCGCGCCTGTTCCCTGAGATTCCGCCGAACCGTTATATCTGCTTTTATCCCATGAACCGGCTGCGGGGCGAAGATAAGAACTGGTATACGCTGCCGATCGAAGAGCGCGCCCGGCAGATGAATGAACACGGCCTTGTGGGCCGCCGCTACGCGGGCGAAGTCAAACAGATCATCACTGGCTCGATTGGCTTCGACGACTGGGAGTGGGGCGTCGATCTGTTTGCCGACAATCCGCTCGTCTTTAAGAAGTTGATCTACGAAATGCGCTTCGACCATGTCAGCGCCGTGTATGCGCTGTTCGGCCAGTTCTTCGTGGGGGTGCGCTGCCCTGCAGCGGCATTGGAAAAATTGTTGAGCGGAGAGCTGCCGAAGTAACGGCATCTCAGACAAGAACCGCATTCACCACAGAGTCACAGAGTCACAGAGAAAACCTTCTTAGGTGCTTTGCCTTTCTCTGTGTCGGAGCCTGCCCTGAGCGAAGCCGAAGGGGTGACTCTGTGGTGAATTGATTTTAGGAACTGGAGACCTTATGGCAACCCTCGGACTCATTGAATACAAGGACGCCAGTCCAGAAGTGCTCGCCGTTTATGACGACATCATGGCCACGCGCAAGACTGACTGGATCAACAACTTCTGGAAAGCGATCGCGCACGATCCGGCCACGCTGAAACACACCTGGGAAGACATCAAGCAGATCATGGCTCCTGGTGCGCTCGACCCGCTGACGAAGGAGATGATCTACGTCGCGGTGAGCGTCACCAACCAGTGCGGCTACTGCATCGCCTCGCACACTGTCTCGGCGCAGAAAAAGGGCATGACTGATGCCATGTTTAAGGAGCTAATGGCGGTTGTCGGAATGGCGAATGAAACCAACAAGATGGTTTCCGGATATCAGGTGGAGATTGACGAGCAGTTCAAGAAATAGTGGGTGGTCGAAGCAGGTGAACCTCTCGCTCAGCGTTTCTTCGTCAGGCGCGCAAACTTGTACTCACACTGCTTCATGTCCACGCGCCGGCCGCGGAAGTGCACGCCCTCGGCTTCCAGCCGCAGGCGCTGCTCGATGGCCGAATCGCCGCGCAGCTTAATTTCTCCGCCCGCTCCTAACACCCGTTGCCAGGGCAACTCGAAGCCACGATGCAGCACCTTTGCTACCTGCCGCGCCGCGCCGGGAAATCCCGCCGCTCGCGCCACCGCTCCGTAGGTGGACACCCCGCCCTTTGGAATGCGTCGAATGGCGGCCTCGATGCGCATTCGCATCTTTGACGCTCGATCTGACGGTTGATCTGACGGTTGATTTGACGATCGATCTGGAGACGATTTCACGCCACGTTTCCGCGACTCGCTGTGTCCGTACGTCACAGCGCAATCCATCCTATGCGAATCAGCCACAGCGATCCCAGCAAGACCAGCAACCATAATATGATGCCCTGCAACAACGGACGATATCCGACCTGCTTGAAGGTCGCCGCTGAAATGCCGCTGCCGATCAGGAACAGAGTAGCAGTCAATCCGATCTTCGCAGCTTTCACCGCGATCGCATAGGCGTGCGCTCCGGCCGGCAGATACGTGTTACATACGGCCGCCAGGCAGAACAGGCCGATGAACCACGGCCACTGAATCTTGGCCCTGGTGCCACGCACCACGGCGGTCCCGACCGAGAGTGGGACAATCCACAACGCACGCGCCAACTTCACCGTGGTCGCGATAGCCAGCGCCCCGGCGCCATACTTCGCGGCCGCGCCCACCACCGAACTGGTGTCATGAATGGCCAGGGCCGCCCACAGTCCAAACTGCGATTGTGTCAGCTTGAGCGCCGCACCAATGGAAGGAAAAATCAGGAGCGCCACGGAATTCAGCACGAAGACAGTTCCGAGAGCTATGGCCATCTCTTCGTCGCTGGCCCGCGTGATTGGTCCTACGGCGGCAATGGCGCTTCCTCCGCAAATCGCCGTCCCGGTGGAAATTAGAAACGCCGGCACGCGCTGCACACCCAGCAGCGAACCCAGTCCCATGCCAGCAAACAGCGCGAAGCTGATGCCGAGGATGGTGTAGACGAAACCGCTGCGCCCCGCCCGCAGCACTTCGTGCAGGTTCATCCCAAAGCCCAGTCCTACGACTGAGGCCGGCAACAGGAATTTGGAAAAGCGTTTCGCCACGTCGCCGTAGGGATGAGGAAACGCGAGACCAAACACAAGTCCCATCGCCAGCGCGACCGGCGGAGACACGAAGCCGCTGGCACTGACCAGCAGACAGAAGAGAAAAATGATGCGAGGCAGCATTCGACGAGAACCCGGCGCGGCTTATTCACCGCGGGTCATTGTGTGAAGATCAGCGCGGTGAATGACCAACTCATAAACCGGGGTTAAGCCACCTTACGGAAGGATTCGATGGCTTCCGCCTCAGAGTTATGGACGTCGAAAACCGTGAGCAGCTTGGTGACCTGCAGCAAATCGCCCACGCGCTTGGTCAAGTTCGTCAACTTGATAGTGCTGCCCGCGTTTCGCGCAGTTGTGTCCAGGGATACGAGGATCCCCAGACCACCGGAATCAATGTAGTTTACTTCGCCCAAGTTGAGCAGGATGTGTTTGTTTTCTGACACGGCTTGCTTGACAGTATCTCGCAGCAGCGAAGACTCCTCGCCAAACACAATGCGGCCGCTGCAATCCACCACGAGAATTCCATCCTTGTTTCGCGTTGCCAGCTTCAGTTGCATAAAAGCACTCCTTTGCGGTGTTCCCGGTGCATCCCGCTGGGACCACTCCGCTCCCGCACTCCAAGTCGATGCACCAGCCTATCGCTTGCGCGGCGGTTTTAGCAAGCTAGTGGAGCCGTGCTGTGGGCGGTAGTTCAGTTCTGGGCGGGTGTGAAACGCGCCTCCGCCTGCTGCTTCACGTGCCGGAGTACGCGCAGGTGAATTTGGTGGACAATCCCGTCGGACCATTCCTGCCAATATGCCTGCGGCCAAAAATAATTCTGGTACCACGTCGTCCCTTCCAGAAGCGTACGGTGATCACTCAACGCTACCAGACGGAATTGGCCCCGGCGAGAGCGCATGTAGTTGTGCTCGAGATGCGGAGGCGTGATCTTCCAAGGGCTCAACTCGCGCATGGCTTGCGGCTGCGCGGAGACGTCGAAGGCCAGCAAACGGTTTTGGTTCCACACGGTGATAGGCTCCACGAAATCACCAGTGGAGAAGCGGCAGTAGCGTACGGTCCCGGGTCCCGACCCAAGGATCTGTGCCGAGGTTGGGTAGGCAATGCCGGCGCGGAACAGCCACTCTTCGGGGGCGGCGAGCGGCGGAAATGCGACGACGTTATTCCACACTACCGATACCGGCGCATCGATGGTTACGCTGGTCGTGACCGAGATTACCGGAGGTTCAAGTTTGGCGGCGTGTTCGGCGAACATGAGGAGTGGGACGATCGCTAAACTGGCTGCGAAGGTCGGCCCCCTATCGATTAGGTTTTGGCAGCCGAGGATTTCCCGCGCCACAAGCCCACCCGCAAACGAAAATGGAAGAGCCAACGGCAAGGCCATCAGGAGGCAAAACAGGCCCTCGTACCCAAACCCAAACAGCCCAATACCAATCACAAAGGTTGTGAGGGCGCAGACTCCGATGGTGCGGCCCTTAGAACGAGGCGTTTCAGAGTTCAAGAACCAGGAGGCAACAAACCCGGTTAAGAAGGGCACGCCCAGAAAAAGACCCCAGGCGTACTGCATCAGCGCGTGGGCGCTGAAGGCCACGAGCGCAAGGCCGAGTACCACGGCAAGCAACATTCCGAGCGCCGCCCGGCGAGGCGCTGCGACCCTGTGCGGTGTGCCCGCTGTGGGGCGATCAATCTGGCCGCCTGCCGCACTCGGCGCTAATGAAAGCCACAAAAACATCGCAAGATTGGCCAAAGGGACAAAGAATAAGAAAATCCAAACCGCCGATTTACCCGCATCGCGCAATCGCCGCAACGTAAGAGCAATTCCAACCCAGAAGAACGGAATCGCTATCGCCCACAGCGTGCCGAACAATTGCGGTCGACGAATTCCGAGGGCAAAAAAAGATGTGTCGAGTGCGGGAAGGAAGTAGTTCCAGATGTGCCACGTTTCTCCGAATTTGGCGGCGACCGACCGGTCGATCGCGTACTTCACCGCCACCAGGATCGCGCCAGCCAGAAAGTAGTGCCTCCCCTGGACTCGCCCTTCCCACATAAACGGCCAGCTCAGCCAATTTGATTGCACGGTTTGGCACCTCGTAGTTCATTTACCTGGAGAGACCACCTATGCGTCAAGGACTATTTTGTTTTCAAAATGTTCAGCCAAGCTGAAATCTTCGACCTTCGAATGCCTACGGCGAACTCGCAACCCAGTCCCGTCAATCCCGGCAGCCCGTATCTTGCCGATCACGTATAATCGAAGCTTCCTTCATGAGCTACACGGTTCTGGCGCGCAAATACCGTCCGCAGAAATTCTCCGAAGTTATCGGACAAGAGCACGTTACCCGTACCCTGCAGAACGCTCTAGAACAAGGACGCACGGCTCACGGCTACATCTTCAGCGGGCATCGCGGCATTGGAAAAACGACCGTGGCGCGGATTCTGGCGGCGGCCTTGAATTGCCGCTCGTCTGACAAGCCGGTCGCGGAGCCCTGCGGTATCTGCGAATCCTGCACTGAGATTCGCACCGGCAACGCCGTGGATGTAATCGAGATTGACGCGGCCACGAATCGCGGCATCGACGAAATCCGGGAACTGCGGGAGGGCGCGCGCTACCGCCCTGCGCGCGATCGTTTCAAGATCTACATTCTCGACGAAGCGCACCAGATTACCGACGCCGCGTTTAATGCCCTGCTCAAGACGCTGGAAGAGCCGCCGGACCATATTGTTTTCATGCTGGCGACGACGCAGCCAGAGGACATTCCGCAGACCATCCGGTCGCGCTGCCAGCACTTCAGTTTCCGTGCCGTGAAGTTCGACGACATTGTCTGTCAACTGCGCGATCTGACCGGCCGCGAAAAGATTGATGCCGATGAAGATGCTCTCGCGCTGCTGGCCGAGGCTGGCGACGGTTCGATGCGCGATGCGCTGTCGATTCTCGACCAGGCGATTGCATCGTCCAGCGGAAAGCTTACGGCCGATTCCGTGCGTGATCTGGTCGGCGCTGCACCGGCTCACATTCTCGAAGAAGTAATGCGGGCGATCGCTCGGGGCGCGAGCGACGAAGTGCTGCGGGAAGTCGACCACCTCATCAGCAAAGGCCACAGCCCAACGCACTTCGCGCGGCAGATGGTCCGCTTCCTGCGCAATGCGACCGTTGCCAAGATTGCGGGTAAGGACTCTTCCCTGCTGCAGATATCGAGTGAAGAACGCGAGCGCGTGGAGCGCGTTGCGGAAATGTTTGGCGAAGAGGATCTGACGCGGCATCTGCAGATCATGCTGCGCACGCACGGCGAGCTGGGATACAAGCAGGAGCAGCGCTTCCACCTGGAACTGGGACTGCTCAAGATGGCGCACGCGCAACGCCTGTTGCCGATAGAGCAACTGCTGAGCGACGTAGCCGCTTCTTCGAACGCCCCCAACGTCAGCGGAACTGGAGGGAGCGCGCTCAGAACGCCGGCGCTGCCTTCGATCGTGCCTTCTGCTTCTCCGTCGGCCTTCGGCGGTGTGTCTGAAACTCGACGGACAGAGGCGGTTCCGGCTCGCCCTAATCAGGTTTCGCCATTCGCCGCGGATTCGGCGCGCAAGGGCGGTCCGCGGCAGGAGTTTTCCGCGGATCCGGTCTCGCCCGAAGGACCGCGCATGGCCGCGACTGGGAGCACGCCGGCGCGCGTGATCATGGGCTCTGCCGCGCCCGCCAGCAGCGAAAACGCACCCGAACCGCAGCTGATCTCACGTCCCGAAGCACAGCCGGAGCCGCTGCAAGTTTCACAACCGCAAGCGGCCGTCGTATCGGCCCCGGTAATCGAGAGATTGCAGGGCGCGGTGCTGAAGGCGCTGGCTGATGGTAATCAACGCATTCTGGTCTCGATGCTGGAAGCGGGCGAATGGGCGGTTGAAGGAAACGACGTGGTGATCAAGGTGTCGGAATCGCAGACTGTGGTCGACATGTCGCTGGGCGCCGATGGCAGGCGGTTGGCGAGTGCTTCGGCCAGCGGCGTATTGGGACGAGCGGTTAAGTTGAGGATTGTTCCCGGCGGAACTGCAGCGACGACGGAAGGAAAAGGTAATGGCAGAGCCAGCAGATCGAGCGGGACGAGGCTGGCAGCCGGCGGCAGGGGTCGCGCCGAGCAGGATGCAGTCGTCCGGCGGCTGCAAGAGAAATTTGGTGCCGAGATTCGTACGGTAATCGATTACAAGGAGAAGCGGTAAAGCCATCATGGGTGGATTCAATCTGCAAGAACTGGTGTCGAAAGCCAAAGCGCAGTATGACAACCTGCAGAAGAAGATGCAGGAGACGGTGGTTGATGCCTCGTCCGGCGGGGGCACGGTCACGGCGAAAATGGACGGCCGAAAGCAACTGCTCAGCCTGCGCATCGATCCCGAAGCCGTGAAGTCGGGTGACGTGGAGATGCTGCAGGACTTGATCCTCGCCGCGGTGAACGAAGCCGCACGCAAGGTGGATGGAGCGATGCAGTCAACGGTGGGCGGCATGTTGGGCGGGCTGGGCATCGGCGGGCTGTAGTGATTGAATCATCGACTCGATGATTCATTGACTCAATCTCACAATCCTTATGTCGAAATTTGCTGAGCCGATGTCGCGGCTGATTGACGAGCTGAAGAAGCTGCCGGGCGTAGGCTCGAAGAGCGCGCAGCGGCTGGCATTCTACATTCTGCGTGCCAGTGACGAAGATGCCGAGGCTTTGGCGGCCGCAGTGCACGATGTTAAAGCCAACCTGCGGCTGTGTTCGGTCTGTAATAACATCACCGACGTAGACCCTTGTGTCTACTGCACCGGCGCGACGCGCAACCAGCGGCTGGTGTGCGTGGTCGAGGAGCCGACCAATATTGCCGCCATCGAAAAGACCAAGCACTTCAACGGCGTCTACCACGTGCTGCATGGATCACTTTCGCCGCTGCACGGTGTGGGTCCCGAACAGTTGCGCATTGCAAATCTGATCAGCCGGGTGGATGCCGGCAACGTGGATGAGGTGATCGTCGCCACGAATCCGACGGTGGAAGGCGAGGCTACGGCCACTTATCTCTCCCAACAACTCAAGCGTGCGGGAGTGAAAGTGACGCGGATCGCTATGGGCATTCCGGTCGGAAGTGACATCGAATACACGGATGAGATCACCATGTTGAAGGCCATGGAAGGACGGAGAGAGCTCTAGGAAAACGCCGTAACGGCTACCAGCCCTGTGGGAATTACAGCGAAGCAAGACGGCATCGACCAATCGGAGGGATGCTACCTCACGCCTGCTTCAAGGAATACGTTGAGCTCTTCTTCAGCGGCCTCCAATCCTTCCGGGAGGGTACCGCGGTTGTATTCCGCCATGCGGTTCTTCCACTTCAGGAAGTCGGTGATGCTTTGGGGTTCGACGCGCACCTCGACGCGACGGAGGCTGGCGAGGAGCAGATTCATTTCGTAGCGAAAGCCAGTGGCGCTGCGGAGATTCTTGGCAGCGGCGTGCACCGTTTCGATTCTGCCGCGACTGTGTTCCAGCAATCCCCAGCCCCGGGGTAGTTCTTCGCGGCGGAGGAGTCCGGCTGGGACCAGATAGAAGCGCTCGCAGCCGACTCCGTGATCTGGCTTGAGGCGGAAGGGCTTGGCACGGTCGGCTAGGAAGTCGGAGCGAGTCACCTTGCACTCGACCAGCACGGAATGGCAGGCGCGCTTCCAGCCGATGGCATCGGGCATTTCGCCGCTGACGCAGGCTTGCTCGGAGAGCACCACTCCGCAACGGTAGCGGCGCAGCCAGTGGACGGCTTTTTCGACTAGTTGGGCGTGAGTCATGGATGCTTCGTTTGTAACTTCTGGAAGCGGACGCTGGAAAGTGCCTGGGGAGTTACTCAGTTTCTAGCTTCTAGTTTCCGTTTTCCGGTTTCCGCTCGTTCGCTCTGCTTTCACCGGCACCTGACTAGGCCCGGCGGACCACCGAGGCGGTTGCCCCCAAATGAGATTCTCTTCCCGGACGCGCGGGGTGAGGCATGGGCTTGATCACTACCGGCCTGCGGAGGACAGTTTCCAGCAGATGTCGTTCGGCGGCGATGGTTTGGGCGGAGGGTCCCAGAGGCGAATAGCCCTCGGCGGCGACGATCAAAGCTTCGTCCCCTCTAGCCCTGATTTGAGCGTTCTTAATTTGGATGCAGCGAATGTGGCCGTCGTGTGCGGCGTCCAGGGAGTTGGCCAGGCGGAGAATGGCGGCTAGCTGGATGGTTGCTTTCTGTTCGTCGGGGAGGAGATCACGCAGGGCTTTGTGCTTTCTGGTGGGCAGGGCTCCGCAGTGGAAGCGGGCGACTGCTGCGGCGCGCTGCAGGTCTGCGGCTTTCCAGCCTATCGGGTGGCCGTGGGCACGGATCATGTCGAAGGAAGCTTTGTGGTGTCCCTTCCGGCCTTTGAACTTACCTACATCGTGCAGGAGAGCGGCGGCTAGCAGGCTGGCACGCGCGGAAATGCCGTTGACGGAAGGCTGCCATCCAGAGGCTAGAAGGCCGTCATAAAGTTGAAGAGCGAGACCGGCTACGCGCTCGGAGTGGGGGAAGTCGGGATCCAGGCCATTCGCCCAGAGCTTCATGCGGCGGGTGGCAAGTGATTGAATCTGCTTGCCTTGCGGAAGGGCGGCCCGCCAGACCTGCCAGAGAGAGTCGGGGCCCATCATTTTCGAGCGATAGCGGTCGATACGCTTGGTGCGCTCGGAGAGAATTCGCTCGTGCCAACGCTGGCGCGACTGTCCGTCAGGAAAAACGTGGCTGGAGACGGCGGTGGCCCAGAGCACGTCGAGATCATGGACCTCGCCGAGCAGGTCCTGCATCTCTTTGAGGTCGTTGCTCCAGGCCTTGTGCTCGGCGGGCAGGAAATTCTCAACGATGTAGCGGAACCGCTTGATGCCGATGCGGAGGCTGTGAAGCGCGGTTTGGGAGTGGTTGCGCAAGGCGCGACTGTGGAGTTCGCGGGCTTCGGCCCAACGCTCCAGAGCTAGATGCTTGAAGAGTGCGCTGCCTAGGCGGATGCGGGCGGCACGCGCGGGAAGAGAACGGCTCCACTGCCGCCACTGCTTGCGATCGAATTCTTCGAGAGCGGCGTGGGCTTCCAGCTTTTGTTCTTCTTCACGTGCGCCTAGGATTTTGAGCAGAGCTTGGGCTGCGGGATCATCTGAACTCGAAATGGATTCATTATTCGGTTGAGATGGAGGCAAAGCGGGCAGGAGTGCCCGCTCCACACGAGCTTGTTCCGCATTTGCTTCTGTGGGATGGAGCTTTTCGATCCATTCCATCATGATCTGGATGTCGCGCAAGGCGCCGAGCCGCTGAAACAGGCGCTTGCCCCCCCTTCTCATGGCCTTCCAATTGGGATCGGGATCAAGTGCATACAACCCGTCGGCCAGCGAGCGGCAGCGGCGCAAAGACACGCGCAGGTCGTGAACGGGATCGGGGCTGAAATCGGCGGCGACGTGTTCGCACTCCTCTAACACCCGCTGCATCCAGTAGCGCAAGCCGGTGGTTTTCTTGGCACGCGGGGTGTGAGTGGTTGAAGAAGGCACAGGGGCTCCGAGAAGCAGCGATAGTCGCGTCCTCTATTCTCGCCGGAGAGGGCTGCGAATGCCAGTGCCGGGATGCATCCGCGGCCTGGGATGGGCCTGAGTACAGCGGAGTGTGCTGATCTCTTGCTGAATTTTCCCATTACCTCCGTAACATGCGGCCCCTTACCTCTTGGATTTAACCTTTCTATACCTAGCCAGAGCTGCGGGTTGAGGGGTGTGCTATCAACGACGCGACTACATTTCATTCAAACCGGGCGGCCTCAGCGCGCGCCTTCGTACACAGCCTGAACATTCTGATCAAGTACGCCCGCATGTACGGCCCCGATCACAAGCGCACGGAGGCCCAATTCGAGACCGCCTGGAATGAATTGCAGCACGGTCTGCCCGCGGCGGGAGAGGGCGGCTTTTTGCTTGGAGTTTCCGACAACAAGTTGCTGCTGGATGGAGTTCCGCTGGAAGCCGGACAGACCGAACGCAGTTTTGGGCAGCTTTTGAGCACAGCCGGTCTGGCCAGCCTGCATTTCTCCAAAGACGTAACTATCGAAGACTTTGCCCGCCTGGTGCGCGCGTTCACCCTGGCTGGCTCCAAAGCCCAAGACGTGGCCAAGCAGATCAAAGAAGCTCTGAGCGGCGGAAGCAAGCAGAGCACAATCAAGATCAATGAAGTGAAATTCGTGGCGGCGGACCCGCTGACCGGTGACATCAGCGTGGCGGCGCAGATCGCGGCGCAAACTCTTGGACCGGAATTCAAGCAATGGCTGAACGATCCGCAGAAGTTGCTGCAATTGATCGCAGCCGCGGAAGGCGCCAACTCGGGAGGCGGAGGCCAACCCGGCGGCACGGTCGTTCCGTTCGGAAGCGTTCCGAACGCTTCCGGCCATTGGGTTGCGGGACCGGCGACCGGAGCCACTGCGACGGGAACTGGAACAGGGGTCGCGCCTGCTTGGGAAGGTGGAGTGGTACCGCTGCAGGAAGCCGAAGTGATCCAGGCCATCCGTCTGCTGACGCGATTCGGCCAGGTGCAGGGCGATCCTAGTGCTAGTCCGGAGGTTTTGCAGAAGGAACTGACCGAAGTCGACCCGAATACGCGGCTGAACCTGCAGCAGCTGCTGGGAAGCCTGGCAGCAAAGGCGACCGAAAAGCAAGAAGAGGACACGCCGTTGCTGATGAAGGCTGCCGAGCACATGGCGATCCGGTTCGCGCTCGAGCGCTATTCCAAAGGCGAAGTGAAGGTCAATGCCGTGCACCAGATGATGGAGCACATGAGCCGGCAGATGGACTCGCTGCGCGGGATTCTCAAGTTACAAGAAGAGAAGATGAACAAGGCGGGCATTCTGGTGGAGTCGCACGCCGACATCCTGGACCGGATGTTCTGGGCCGAAGTTCCGGAGTCTGGGAAGAAGACGGTTCTGCTCTCGAATGAGGCTCCGTGCGTGCCGCCACGGAACCTACGGCAGTTCCTGGAAGTGCTGCTCGACCGTGACGACAAGCAAACGTCCGCCGAGATTCTGAACAACTACTCTGGTTGCCTGGCAAGCAAGGAACAAGAACCGCGGCGCAAGACGGCGATTGGATTGAGCCAGCTGGCGGACCTTTACGCCCGGCTGGGTGGCGAAGCCATGGGCAAGGCAATCCACCAGGTAAGTGAGCAGTTGTGTGTGGAGAAAGATCCTGAACTGCAAAGCCTGCTGAGCGCGGCGTTTGTGCGCCTGAGCCAGGAGGCCAGCGAAGCCAAGAACTACCAGGCGGTGAACGAAGTTTGCACCGGGATGGAGATGCTGCTGCAGCGACGTCCAGTGATGGTGAACGACTTGCGTCCGCGCGTGGGCGTAGAAAACCGCATTCCGGAGTTCATCGAAGAGGCGTTGCACTTCGAGCCCGTGCCCGCGGACCTGCTGCTGGTGTTGCGGCGCACGTGCCAATCGGGAGCCGAACATCTGGCCGACCGATTCTTCCGTTGCATGCGAAGAGATGAGTGCGACCGCATGGTCGAACTGGTCCAGGAAATGGGAAGTCCGGCTCTGACGCAACTGCGGGAGATTCTGCGCACGGGGCAGGCGCGGCAAGCCTCGGCGGTGGTGGGGCTGTTGAGCCGTCTGGATGTGGGCACGTTGCTGGAGCTATTGCCGATCCGCTTGCCTGAATGGAACCGTTTCTACCATGACATTGTAGTTCGCCAGATCGCTTACGGAGCTGCTCCGGACCGTGGACGAACGCTGCTGGAACTGGCGGAGGTGCTGGATTCAGTAGTGCTGCCGGAAACCATCGATGAAATCGGAATGAGCGGCGATCTGACGGCTGCACCGCCACTGGTCGCGATGGCCAAGCCGGGCGAAGCCGCTTCGCGTTCGCCGTTTGTGCAATTGAAGGCGATCGAGTCCCTGGGCAGGCTGCGGGATCCGGAAGCGGTGTCGTTGCTGCGCGAGATTGTGGAGACGAAGAAAACTTTTGGCTGGGTTCATCACCGCGAGCTGCGGATCGCCGCGGCCCAGTCGCTCTCGAAGACGGATCCACGCTATAGCAGCCAGGTTCTCTCCGACAGCGGCATCGAGCCGGCGGAGCTGTCGATCGCGCCCCTGGATACGGCTCCGGCATGCCCGTGGGTGCGGCAGCGGCGCTATGAACGGATGGTCCTGTCGAAAACGATTAGCGCCTCGATTGGGAGTTCGTGGGGAAAATCAAAGATTCTGATCCGCGAGTTGAGCCTGGGCGGCGGCATGGGCACGAAGGAAGACAATCTGCGCATCGGCAGCGAGGCTGACCTGGAGATTTCGCTGGGCATGCGGTCGAAGATCCGGGCGCACGTGTTACTGCGCCGGGCCCGCGTGAATGAAGTAGGATTTGAGATTGTCAATACCGACCTGGAAAGCCGCTACCGCCTGCGCCGGGTACTGGTGGAGTCGATGAGCCGCGCTTCGCAGAACAAGGACCAGCAGCAGTGGAGCGGGGAGCGGAAGATCTAGCTGCTTTCATCCGGGAAGGTCACGAAAAAAGCCTCTGCTCGCGAGCAGAGGCCTTTTGCTTCTAGACAGGTCGAGAATGCTTACTTCACCTTGGCGAAAATAATTACCAGAGTGTAGAGCGCGAGCGACTCGATCAGGGCCAAGCCCAGAATCAGAGCCAGCTGAATGCCGGGACGAGCAGCTGGATTACGCGCCAGACTCTCTGCGGCGGAGGCGGTTGCTTTGCCCTGCGCCAAAGCGCAGATGCCGGAGGCAAATGCCATGGAGAAGCCGGCGGCGATGGCAACCCAATTGACTCCACTTGCGGCTTCGCCCTGCGCGAAGGCCGGGACGGCGAATGACAGCACGGACAGTACCGTGAACAATTTGCTTAATTTACCCATTGTGTTTCTCCTCGCATGAAATACCGCCAGTGGGTGGTTGACGTCATACCGTGCAGACGCCCTCACGCTTGCGGCTGAAATATCCAAAACCCTTCGAAGATCCAAACCCTAGTGCTCTTCCGAAACCGCGCCCTGCAGATAAACAGTGGTCAGCAACACGAAAATGTACGTCTGGAGCACCGACACTCCTATGTGTAATCCCAGGAAGGCGATGGGGAAACCGATGGGAAGGAGCGAAAAGAAAACCCACGTCACCATGTCGCCGGCGAACATGTTCGCGAATAGACGTATCGTGAGCGAGAGCACACGGGCTAGGTGGCTGATGAGTTCGATGGGGAGCATCAGCGGCGCCAGTGCGGGCATGGGCCCCAAGAAGTGCTTCAGATAGCCGATTCCAGCGTGCTTGAATCCTTGAGTGTGGTAATACACGAACGCGCAAAGAGCGCAGCCCAACGGAACGACGGGTACAGCTGTCGGTGACTCGAAGCCGGGAATCACTCCGAGAAGGTTGCAAAACAAAATAAAAAGGCCCAGCGCCACGAGGAATGAAGTATAGCCTTCGCTGTGATGGCCGATGATCTCATTGCTTTGGCCTTGAATGAATCCCTCGACACCCTCAAACGCGTGCTGCAGTGCGCCCGGGCGGTCCATGGAAAGCCGCGAACGGACGAGAAGGAACAGAACCAGCAGACATGAGAAGACGAGAAGCTCCATCGCGAGCGAGTTTGGGATGGGGGCCGTCGGGTGTTTGGGCTTGATGTGCAATGCCAGAAGCAACGACGTGACGGGACCTGCGAACAGACGATTCAGGATGGCGGTGAACCAGAGTTGTTCAGGCATAAGAAGCTTCTAGCTGCTAGATCCTAGCTCCTTCATAAGCGAGCCAGCTTTGCGCTAAACCCCGCGAGCCAGCGCTGCGTACAGTTCGTAGACCGCTTCGCAGCCGATGGCGGCAACGGGCACAAATAAGCCCGCAAGAAGCCCGTTCAGGCTCGCGGGTGAAACAGTCAATATAACATAGGCGCCCAGCGCCATGAAAAAGTAACGCAGAAGGAAGCGAAATACGATTCCCTGCCCCGATTGCGATGTGGCGGCTCCGGTAGCGCGATCGACGAAGCCGGCGATCACGCGCTTGAGCCAGTGGAAATTGACATAGGCAATGGCGGAACCGAAGGCGAAGCCGACGGCGGGACGCAGGCCAAACCTCCACCACACGGCCACCACCAGCAGCGGCGCGAGCACGGTCATGAAGCGGCGGATGCGTTGGAGCGCGCCGGAGTAGAAGTGCTCCGCCGCGGCAGCCTGCGCCGGATTGGACTGGGTTTGCAGTTGGTCGGGCATCGAAGCCAGGGGCTAGTGAACATGTTACGCGATTGGCTATGCAACTCGGATGGCAACTTCGCTCTGCAACCTGATTCACTTTGTGTCGCGCAGAACAGTGCGTATCAGTTCGAAGAAACCGGCGGCGATACCCAAGAGGATGCCGGCCAAGTAAAGCCACGTGGTGTGCAGCCAGCGGTCGAGAGCCGCGCCGACCAGCCATCCTACTACGAGAGCGGCGGGGAAGATGAATGCCAACTGGCTGTAGCGGGCTGCCTGGACCCAGAAGTTTTCTTTGCGACCGGGATCTTGACGGTCGGGGGATGGGTCATCGGGAGGAGTGTCCATCGTCGTATGTGATGCATCCCTAGCGGATCAGCTTCGCCACCGCGGGATTCTGCGCCATCCCGATCGACCAGTTCACCAGATGGATGAAGCGCTCGGGCATGATTCCGATATAGAGCGTGGCGAATGCGCTTACGGCGAGTGCGGCGCGCATGGTCCAACTCACCGGCAGCAAGCCTCGTTCTTCGGGCTGACCCATGAACATGGCGTTAGCCATCTTCAAATAATAGTACAGGCCGAAGACGGAATAGAGCACGCCTAGAGACGCCAGCGCGTAGTGTCCGGTTTCGATCAGGCTGAGGAAGATGAAGTATTTGCCGTAGAAGCCCGCCAGGGGTGGAATCCCGGCTAGTGAGAGCAGGAAGATCAGCATGAGGACGGCTTCGACGGGAGCGCGGGAGTAGAGGCCGTTGAGATCGTCGAGTTCGTCTCCAATTACGTTGCGATGGCGTAACGAAGTGATCACGCCGAAGGCGCCGAGATTCATGAACGTGTAGACCAGCAGGTAGATCAGAATGCCTTTGACGCCGTCCGGGTTGAGCTGGGTGGGAGTTCCAGCGATCAGGCCGAGCAGCATGTAGCCGACGTGCGCGATGGAAGAGTAGGCGAGCAGGCGCTTGGTGTTGGTCTGGGTGAGGGCGGCGAAGTTCGCGCCCGTCATGGTGGCGATGGAAACAAAGACCAGCACAGGAACCCAGGTGGAACGCATGGCGAGCAGTCCACCCGGAAGGAACGGGCTGCCGATCAGAATGCGCAGCAGCATGGCCCATCCCGCAGCCTTGACGGCGACGGACATGAATCCGGTTATGCAGGTAGGCGCGCCTTCGTAGGCGTCCGGTGCCCACTGGTGGAAAGGGATGGCGGCAATCTTGAACAGCAGGCCGGTGATCGTGGTTAGCAAAGCAATGATCGCGACCGGATTGTGAGGGTCTCTCGCCAGAATGCGGGCGAGCTGGTTGCCGATGACGCCCAGGTTCGTACTCCCGGTCAGGCCGTACAGTAGCGACAAGCCGTAGGCAAAGATGCCGGACGAAAACGCCCCCAGCAACAAATATTTCAGCGCAGCTTCGTTGGAGCGGCGGTCGCGGCGCAGGAATCCGACGAGAACGTAGGTGGAAATCGCCATCAGCTCCAAGCCGATGAAGATCAGCACGATGTCGAACCCCGCGGCCATAGTCATCATGCCAACCACCGAGAGCAACATCAGGGTGTAATACTCGCCGTGGTTTTCATGCTCGGTCTTCATGTAACGCATGGACATGAAGATGGAGACAGCCGTGCCCGCGAGGAACAGATAGAAGAAGTAGATCGAGAAGCGGTCGACCAACACGGTGCCCATGAAGCCTGAAACGCGAGGGACGCCGCTGGCTTGCATCCAGGACTGTACGTTATACACCGCCTTGGCCGCGAACAGCACGCCGACGAAAGCTGTGACCGCATTGACCCACTTATCCTCCGCGGGGAGCATGAGGTCGATCAGCAGGATGCCGAGAGCAAACAGCGTGAGCAGAGTGATGGGGAGGGCCAGCAGATAATCGTTCAAGCCGAATTGGGGAGCGACGCCCACTAGTTCTTCCCCTTGCTTGATTGCGTCGTGGCAGGCGAATGGGTCACGGAGGCCGTAGTCGCAACGGGCGCGGTTTTCACTTGTTCAAGCGTCGGTTGAATCGAGGCGTCTACTGGCCCTCCAGCTTGTGGATTGCGCACGTTTTCCACGATCTGATTCACCGGCTGTTCAAGAATCTGGAAAAACGGCTTGGGATAGAGGCCGATCCAGAACGCCATGATCAAGAGCGGCACAAAGGTCAACACTTCACGCGGTGTGAGGTCGTGCAGTTTTTCGTTTTTCGGATTCGTCACCGTGCCAAAGAAAACGCGCTGGTAGAGCCACAGCAGATATGCAGCGGCGAGAACCACGCCGGGCACGGCCCACGCGCCCCACCGCCAGTTCTCCATGAACGCGCCCTGCAGGATAGTGAACTCGCCAACAAAACCATTGAGCAGCGGCAGTCCCATCGAGGAGAGGAACATGATCATCGTGATGGTAGCGTAGACGGGCATCACGTTTGAGATGCCGCCGTACTCGGCGATTTCGCGCGTGTGGCGGCGTTCGTAGAGGATGCCGACGATCAAGAACAGCGCGCCAGTCGAGATGCCGTGATTGATCTGCTGCAGGACCGATCCACTCAGGCCCGCGGAGTTGAGCGCGAAGATACCCAGGGTACAGAAACCGAGATGGCTAACCGAGGAGTAGGCCACCAGCTTCTTCATGTCCTTCTGCATCAGCGAGACAAGCGCGCCGTAGATGATCGCGATGATGGAGAGCGTGATCATCCAGCCGCGGACTTTGGTATGCATCAGCACATCGGGGAAAAACGGCAGCGAAAAGCGGATGAAGCCGTACGTTCCCATCTTCAGCAGAACGCCCGCCAGGATGACCGAACCCGCTGTCGGTGCTTCCACGTGGGCGTCGGGCAGCCAGGTGTGGAAGGGGAACATTGGCACCTTGATGGCGAAGGCGAAGAAGAAGGCGAAGAACAGCAGAGTGGCGATGGTTGGGCCGTAGGCTGGGTCGGAATAAATCTTCGGCGCGGTTTCGTAAAGAGCTGTGATGCTGAATGTGTAAATGCCGGTCAGGCTGTGGTGGTGGAAGTACAGGAACAGGATGCCGAGCAACATCAGCACCGAGCCAGCCAGGGTGTAGAGGAAGAACTTGATCGCGGCGTAAAGTTTTCGCGGGCCGCCCCAGATGCCGATCAGCAGGTACATTGGGACCAGCATTGCCTCCCAGAAAACAAAGAAGAGGAAGAAGTCGAGCGCCATGAAGACGCCGAGCATGCCGGTCTGAAGAATCAAGAACCACACGTAGTATTCCTTCACGCGGTTCTCGATGGCCGTCCACGAAGAGAGGATTGAGATCCAGCCCAGCAGCGTGGTGAGCATGATCAGCAGGAAAGAAATGCCGTCGATGCCGATCACGTAGCCTGCGCCGATCGAGGGAATCCAGTTGTTGGCCGTGCCCTCGATGAACTTGAAGTGTTGGGTGGCGTCGAAGCGCTGCGCCCAGAACATCGGCACCAGCGGCAGCGAGACCAGGAAGCCGCCGAGCGCGAACAGGTTCGCAATCCAGCGGATAGCGCCCGTGTTCTCCTTGGGGACGAAAAGGAGAAGGAGCGCGCCTACCAGCGGCGTGAAGAGGATAACCGAGAGTATGTGGTTTTGCATGAAAGTTCAGCTTCTAGCTTCTAGCTCCTGGCTTCTAGCTAGGAGCTAGAAGCTAGAAGCTGTTTTCAGTGATACACGTAATAGAACACGAAACCCAGTAATCCGGCGGTCATCACCAGCGCGTACCATTGGACCAGACCCCACTCGAACAGGCGCGTTGGATATGACAGCATGCGCGCCAGAATTGCCGGACCATTGACCCCGATGCCGTCGATGATCCACTTGTCCCACCAACTGGAAACGGTCGCTGTAAGCCGCGTGATCCAGCCTGCGGCGTTGACCGCGCCGTCGATTACGTTTGTGTCGAACCATGCAGATGCTTCGCCTAATCCCAGCACGCCCAAGCGGACGTCTCCTAGTTTGCGGCGGCCGGTAAAGACGTAGTCGTAGGCTTCGTCTACGTAATACTTGTTGAGCAGCGTGTTGTAGACGGGCGGAGAGGCAGCGGCGATCGGCTCGACGTAACCCTTATCTGCGTTCTTGTAGGCCCGTTTGGCCAAGCCCCAGCCGGCGGCTGCAGCCGCGACGGAAAGAAACATCAGCACGTATTCGTAAGGACTGGTGTGTTCGGCTTCCTTCTCTCCGGCTGCCAGCTGCGTGGCCTTGCCTTCCTCCTGGAAAACCTGCGCTTCTTTGGCGAAAACAGGGTTGAGAAATTTCTCAAACCTGGCGGAGCCGCCGAGACTCGGCGGCCAGCTCAGCCATCCGGCGGAGAGCGAGAACAGAGCCAACACCAGCAGTGGCACGGCCATGGAGTGCGGACATTCGTGTATGTGGTGTTCGACCTCATGGCTCATGCGCGGCTTGCCGAAGAAGGTCAGGTACATCAGGCGGAACATGTAGAACGCCGTCATCAGAGCCGTGGCGTAGCCGACAAACCACAGGATGCGATAAGCTCCGCCTTCTGAAGCCCACGTCTGCCAGAGGATTTCATCCTTGGAAAAAAAACCTGCAAACGGGGGAATGCCGGCGATCGCCAGCGTAGCGACCAGCATGGTGCGGTAGGTGATGGGAATGCGATGGGCCAGATCGCCCATGTTGCGCATGTCCTGTTCACCGCTCATCGAATGGATCACGGCCCCGGCGCCCAGGAAGAGCAAAGCTTTGAAAAACGCATGGGTGAACACGTGGAAGACAGCGGCACTGAATGCGCCGACGCCGAGCGCGAGAAACATGTAGCCAAGCTGCGAAACAGTGGAGTAGGCCAGTACGCGCTTGATGTCATTTTGGACGAGGCCGATGGAGGCGGCAAATATCGCCGTCAGCGCGCCCACAATAGCAACCGTCTTCATCGACGTGGGCGCAAGCACGAAAAGGGCATTCGAGCGCGCGACCATGTATACGCCAGCCGTGACCATGGTCGCGGCGTGGATGAGCGCGGAAACCGGTGTGGGGCCCTCCATGGCGTCGGGCAGCCAGACATAGAGCGGAATCTGCGCCGACTTGCCGCAGGCTCCGACGAAGAGCAACAGCGTGGCGGCGGTAATGATCGGATCCCCGATAGCGAAGCGTCCGCTGTGCGCAATGTGCGTGACTTCTGTGAAGCGCAGCGATCCGAAATACCAGGCGATGAAGAACATTCCCAGCAGAAATCCGGCATCGCCGATGCGGTTCACGATGAACGCTTTGTTTCCCGCGTCGGTCGCCGATTTGCGATGGAAATAAAACCCGATCAGCAGATACGAACACAGGCCCACGCCCTCCCAGCCGACAAACATCAGCACATAGTTGTTGGCCAGGATCAGCGTCAGCATGGAGAACATGAAGAGGTTGAGGTACCCGAAGAAGCGATAGTAGCCGCCTTCATGCGCCATGTATCCGGTCGAGTAAATATGGATCAGCATGCCGACGCCGGTGACGAACAGCAGCCAGATACTCGAGAGGGGATCGAGGAGGAAACCGGCGTCGGCCTGAAATGCGGCTTGAGAGCCGTCATGGGTCAGGTAATTCATGTGACCAGTGTCAGTGCCGAGCCAGGTGTAGAGGATGGTCTGATAAGGCTGGTGGAAATGCTCAGGCGTGGACGACCAGGCTGAATATTGCCAGACCGCGCCGCAGGCCATGAGAAAGGCGACCACGATGGTGCCCACGCACACGGCGCTGACCGAGGCCTTCTGCAGCTTGCGGCCGAAGAAGAACATGACGGCCGCGCCGAAGGCCGGCAGCAGCGGGATCAGCCAGATGTGGTCTAGAAAGAACATGTCGTCGGTCGTAAGCTAATAGCGCGAACTGCTAGGCACTCGGTACTGCTCGTCTACCACTTCAGCAAATTCACTTCGTCTATGTTGACCGTCTCCTTGTTACGGAAGAAGGCAATTAGAATGCCGAGGCCGACCGCGGCTTCGGCGGCGGCGTCGGTGATTATGAAGATAGCGAAAACCTGACCGTGCACCCCTCCCCAAAGGCGGGAGAACGCTACAAGGTTCAAGTTCACAGCGTTCAAAATCAGTTCGATCGACATCAGGACGATGACCACGTTGCGGCGGGTCAGAACGCCAATGACGCCCAGCAGGAACAGGGCCGCGCCCAGAACCAGATAATGCAGCGTCGTGATGTGAAACACTGCTTCCATTTATTGACTCTTAGTTTCTAAGCTTTCAATCGCTACTCAGTCCTCGCTACTAGATCCTTTTCTTGGCCATCACCACCGCTCCGATAATCGCCACCAGCAGCAGCAGCGAGGCGATCTCGAAGGCAAACATGTATTGGCCGTACAACAGTTTGGCCACTTCCTGCGTGTTGTTGTCTTCCACTACCGACAGAGCGTGATCCGGGAAGATGCTCGTCCCTTTCGTGTAGACGGCGATGAATAATCCGCCTAACGCCGTGGCCGCAATCGTTCCCACAACCCACTGACTGTTGAACTGCCGCTCTTTCATGGAGCGCTCGATGCTCACCAGCATGATGACAAACAGGAACAGCACCATGATGCCGCCAGCGTAAAGGATGATTTGCGCGCCAGCGACAAACGGGGCATACAGCATCAGGTAAATCGACGCCTGTGCCAGCAAAATAACAATCAGCGCCAGCGCCGAATGCACCGCGTTCTTGCACGTGATCACCATGATGCCGCCGATCAGCATGATCGCGGCAAACAGGTAAAAGAAAAATGGTGTGGCTACGGGTGCCATATCTTTTGTTGCAGCAGCGCTACGCTAGCCGTCAGAATCAGAACGCCCAAGCCCATGGGCAGCAGCACTTTCCATCCCATCTGCATGAGCTGGTCAAAACGATATCGCGGGAACGTGCCACGATACCAGATATAGAGGTACATGAACCCGGCAACTTTCGCCGAGAACCAGAAAATGTCTTGCACTCGCATGCTTACTGCGGGAACGAACAGGACCAAGCCGATCAGACCGAGCACCACGCCGAATCCGGCGAGGCCGATGGTTTGAATCTTGAACAGCGGATGCTTGGGCATGCGAACCGTGTTGTAGAAACATATCGCTGCGAAAAAAAGAAAGGTGACGCCGGGGAAGAGTGAGAAGACCATATCCCAAGTGGGGTTGTGCAGGATATTCGGAAACGGCCGCAGCCAGCCGCCGAGCCAAAGTGTCACTGCGATGGAAGAAACCGCAATCATGGCTGAGTATTCCGCCAGAAAGAACAACGACCAGCGGAAGCCGCTGTATTCGGTGTGGAAGCCGGCGGTCAACTCGGATTCTGCCTCGGCGAGATCGAAAGGTGCGCGGTTGGTCTCGGCAACCATGGCCACTGCAAAAATAAAGAACGCGATCAGTCCAAGCGGAAAAAACTTGAAGATGAACCACTCGTGCTGCGCCTGCTGCGCCTGCACGATGCCGATCATGCTAAGCGTTCCAGTTCCCGTGGCGTTGAGGCTCGTCATCAGGATCGCCGAAACCACGGCCAGCCCCATCGCCACTTCATACGACACCATCTGAGCACTCGAGCGCAGCGCGCCAATGAGCGGATAGTGCGAGTTCGAGGCCCATCCCGCCATCACGATGCCCAGCACGCTCAGCGACGACACCCCGAGCATGAAGAGAATTCCGATATTCATGTCAGTGATGGCGTGCGTCGGGCCAAACGGAACCACGACAAAGACCGTAAACGCCGCCAGCACAACGATCAGCGGCGCCATCCAGAAAACAAAACCATCAGCCTGGGCCGGCATGATGTCTTCTTTAAGCAGCAGTTTGATGGCGTCGGCAATCGGCTGCAGCAAGCCGTGCGGACCGACGCGCATGGGCCCCAGGCGCACCTGCATGTGAGCGAGAATTTTCCGCTCCAGCCAGTTCATCGCGATCACGGCCACAGAAAGTCCACCGAAGACCAGCATGATGTAGACCAGCGCCCAGAACATGTTTCCCGCAGCACCGGGGGTCTGGTCGCTTCCGAGGTACGACTCGATGTACTGGATGACGTCGTGCATCAGCGGTCCACCTCGCCGAGAACGATATCGAGCGTGCCGATCACAGCGATCACATCAGCTACAAGTTGGCCGCGGCACATCACATCGAGAGCCTGCAGATTCACAAACGACGGCGGACGCACGCGCACACGGTAGGGCTGCGTCGAGCCATCGCTGACGATAAAGTATCCCAGCTCCCCCTTCGGAGCTTCGATGGAGTGATAGACCTCACCGGCGGGCGGCTTCATGACCTTCGGAACCTTCGCCATGATGGGGCCTTCGGGCAACGCGTCCACCGCCTGCTGGATGATGCGCACGGATTGCCGCATCTCCGCCATGCGGACCAGGTATCGGTCGTAAGTGTCGCCATTCTGGCCGATGGGAATTTCGAAATCGAAATTCTTGTAGTTGGCGTAGGGCTGGGCCTTGCGCAAGTCCCACTTCACGCCACTGGCGCGGAGCACGGGACCGGTCACGCCCAGTGCAACGCAGTCCTGCGCGGAAATGCTTCCCACGTTCTTGGTGCGCTCGACCCAGATTCGGTTCGTGGTGAGCAATTCCTCGTACTCATCAATCTTGGGGCGAAAGAAAGTAAGGAAGTTCTTCACTTCCTTTTCGAACCCGGTGTAGGTTTCGTACTGCAGGCCGCCGATGCGGAAGGCGTGTGTGGTGAGGCGCGCGCCGCAATACTTCTCGTAGATCTTGAGAATCTCTTCGCGGTCGCGGAACGTGTAGAACAGCGGCGTGATGGCGCCGATGTCGAGGGCATGCGTGCCCAGCCAGAGCTGGTGGCTGGCGATGCGGTTGAGTTCGGTGAGGATGACGCGGACATGCTGCGCGCGCGGCGGCGCTTGCACACTGAGAAGCTTCTCCACCGTCTCGCAGTAGCCCAGCCCGTTCGAGACCGCAGCCACGTAGTCCATGCGGTCCACGTACGGATTGAACATCGTATAAGTGCGGTGCTCGCCGATTTTCTCGACGCCGCGGTGCAGATATCCAATCACGCATTCCAGGCCCAGAACTTTTTCGCCATCCAGGCGCAGAATCACGCGCAGCACCCCGTGCGTGGCGGGATGCTGCGGACCCATGTTGATGACCAGCTCGTTGGCATCAAGGTAAGTCTTGTCCTGGCTTCCGAGTTCCAGCGGCGAGAGCGTGGTGTTGGGGTCGGTCATTCTATTTAATTGAACTATTTAATTGCGGCTTTCATTGCCCGCTCTCAATGCCCAGGTTGATCTGCACCCACTCGTTGTCCTGTTGCAAGATGCCGTAATCCTTGCGCAGGGGATGTCCCTTCCATCCGTCAGGCAGCAGAATGCGCTTCATGTCGGGATGTCCGTCAAACTTGATGCCGAACATGTCGAAGACTTCGCGCTCCAGCCAGTTGGCCCCCGCCCAGACGGGGACGGAGCTGGGCAGGCTCGCGCCGTCCAGGATTTGCGTTTTCACCCGGATGCGCTCGTTGCGCGCGAAAGAATAAAGCACCCAGACAACGTCGAATTGCTTCTCGCGTGCAGGGTGGTGAACCGCTGTGATGTCGACGCAGTAGTCGAACTGCTCTTCGTTGCGCAAAACTTGGAGAATTTCAGGAATCAAAGAGCGATCGACCACCATGTAGTTCTGTCCGGCATACGTCAGGGGATCGATGCCGGAACCGTAGTTGCCCTTGAGCTTCGCGATCATGGGCGAATCCCATGGAGTCGGCGCGGGAGCGGCTGGTTTCGCGGGCGCAGCCGGCTTCGCAGGAACTGCTGCAGCAGGGGCTGCCGGCGCAGGTGCGGCCGGCTTCGACTCGCCTTCCGGCGGGGGTGAAGCGGGCGATTTTGGTTCGTCCGGCATAGCTCGGAACGCACAAACCTCTGGCTCGGAGGATTACGGAGAGAACGTTAACTTTTATCAGCTTGAGGATGCGGTGTCAACGAGCCTGCGAGGAAAAACGGAACGCGTCGCACCCATGAATGGCGCGGCCCGCACGCTATACGCGGGCTTGCGCCTGATAGCGTTCGATCAGATCACGGATGCGTTGGGCATCGGCTTTGCGATGGCCGTGGCTGGTGATTGGGTCGGTGCCGCCGGTGGATTCGATACGAATCTCGGCCCAAAGTACACCCGTCGCGATGTGCACGGAGGCGACCTTCGACATCGCGATGCTTTCGTCGTTGCTGCCAAACCACCTCGACTTTACGCGACTGACACGCAGCGGACTGACCACAAGGCGAGTCGGGAACAGGAAGTTGCCCTGAGTCCAGCGGCTGGCGGTAAAAGTTTCAGCCGACGGCTCGGCTGCGGGCGTGGCCGGAGTTACACCCATTCCAGCGCGCCTTTTCCCCAAATCCAGATGTAGCCCGCGATCAGGATGACCAGGAAGATCAGCATCTCCAGCAGGCCGAACACGCCGAGAGCCTTGAACTTCACCGCCCAGGGAAACAGGAAAATGGTTTCCACATCGAACACCACAAACAGGATTGCGACAATGTAGTAGCGGACGGTGTATCGTCCGCGGGCACTGTCGATGGGGTCGATGCCGCACTCGTAAGGCATCAGCTTGGTCTTGCTCGGATTGTCTGGGCGGACCAGCTTCGCCGCCAGCAGCGTGAGCGGCAGCAGCACGCCTATCACTGCCATGAAGATGAAGATGGGTACGTAGTTTTGCGGCATAGTCTTAATCGCCCTGGAACTGTTGAGCACGTAATATTACCGCCGATAGCAAGCGACTTCAAGAAGAGATGTCTGCAACTCAAGACATTTATCGGGGAGCACGAACACTTTCCGGGCCAGATCGGACTTGAGCGTGGCTTCGCGGTAGTAGCGGTTCAGGACGCCGTCTTTCCAGGTGAGCAGGTCGGGATTCTCGCGAGCGAACTCCTCCCAATCCGCGCCGTCTAAGCACGCCATCCGTTCGCGAATCAGGAAGAAATATGCGCAAGTGATGGTTTCGTTGTAGAGCTGCGTCTTGCCGCGGGCGGCGGCGAATCGCTTCAAAGCGCTGGCAAACTTCTCCAGCGCCTGCAAAACCGGATGCTCGCACAAGTAGGCAAACGCCAGACGGACGTGATCGGCGTGATGGAAAGAGCCTTCGGGAAGCGTGTCGCTCTCGAAGCAGCGGATGAGTTCGTCGTTGCTCATGGAATCAGGCTCCTGGAATCGGACTCCCGGAATCGCGCTCACGGAATCGACTATGCTCCCTTGCCAGTCGCGACCGCCCAGGCCGCCGCGGTGTAGATGGCCAGATAACTAACGTTGAACATTCCGTGCAGCAGGTGGATGATGATCGCCAGCACAAAAATCCCCACCAGTACCCAGCCGCCGGGGACTGCGGTTCGTGGAATCAGCAGGAGCACGGCCCCGATGATCTCGCCCCATCCCAGGACTTGCCGCACGATATCGGGCATGTGAGTTCGGGCGAAGTCGTAGCGTGCGCTGGGCATCACAAACAGGATTGCTTCAATCAGAATCACAAGTCCCAAGGTCCATTGCAATCCTGTGAGGGCCGTTTTCATGCGTTGTTCTGTCATAGGTGGGCCTTTTCTATTTGTCGGCAGTTCGCTTGCGGCCTGGCCGCGCCTTGATTTCTTTCAGTCGATGGCTGGCGCTCGAATCAAGGTCAAAGTCGTAAAACCGCTTCAATTCCTGAATGCGTTCGAGCGAAGCCGGACTGAACGGCGTTTTTCCGTCGAAGGCATGGAGCACGATGCCCTCCAAAAGATCGCCAAGGGTCATGTCGTGGTACTCGGCAAAGGCCTTCAGCACTTTGAGCAGGCGCTTTTCCATGCGCACCCCGGTCTGCACGCGCTCCACCAGCAGCTTGCGGTCGTCAACCATATGTACCATTGTACCAGAGTATGTGGGTACACGGCAACTGATTGTTTATACTAAGCAATTGAAAAGGGCACGTGGATTCGCTGCAAAAGTGAGGAGTCTGCCATGAAGGTGTCTGTCTTTATCGGGGCCAGTGTCGATGGCTTCATCGCGCGACCGAACGGCGCCCTCGACTTTCTCCCGGAAGTCTGCGAGCCCCACGGTTACGAAGAGTTGATGGCTGAAATCGACACGCTCGTGATCGGCCGCAAGACCTTCGAGACGGTTCTGGCCTTTCCGGAGTGGCCGTATGGTAAGAAGCGCGTAGTCGTCCTGAGCCGCCGGCCCCTCGACTTATCCACGGCGCGCGGGGCGGTGGAGCAGATGTCCGGGCCTCCGGCTGAAATCGTTGCGAAACTCGCCGCTAGTGGCGCTCGCCACCTCTATGTCGACGGAGGGATCACGATTCAAAGATTTCTGCGCGCCGGCCTGGTTCAACATCTCATCATCACCCGTGTGCCGGTGCTCATTGGAGACGGAATTCCTCTCTTTGGGAGCCTGCCGGGCGATGTGCGGCTCCGTCACGTAGCGACACAGCACTATCCGAGCGGCCTGGTCAAGAGCGAGTACCATATTGCCGCCTGACAATCGCCGGGCCAATTATAATCGCGTGTCAACGTTTGATCGTCTTTCGCGCCGGTAAGGCGCAATTCCCTGTCAAAGGATTCTCTTGGCATTCGACGAAAACATTTACGAGCTGCGGCGTGAGAAGTTGAAACAAATCGAGGCGCTTGGCCAAACCGCGTACCGGAGCAAGTACGATTTCACGCATACGATTCCGCAGATTCTGGCGGACTACTCGGCGAATACTGCCGAGCAACTGGAGACGCCGCGAATCAGCGTGCGCGTGGCCGGACGCATCATGGCTATCCGGCTGATGGGCAAGGCCGGCTTCTGCCATCTGCAGCAAGATGGAAAGCGGCTGCAGATTTACGTGAAGAAAGATGCGGTCGGCGATAAGGGCTTCGACTTATACAAGCTGCTCGATCTGGGCGACCACATCGGCGTCAGCGGTTACCTGTTTCGCACGCGTACCGGCGAGCTTACCGTCCACGTAGAGGAGATCACCTTTCTCAGCAAGGACCTGCTGCCGCTACCCGAGAAGTTTCATGGTCTGACTGACGTGGAACTGCGCTACCGGCAGCGCTATGTCGATCTGGTGGTGAACCCCGAGGTGCGGGAAGTTTTTCTGAAGCGCAGCAAGCTGGTGCAGTCGCTGCGGCGGACGATGGAGGCGCACGGGTTTGTGGAAGTCGAGACGCCGATGATGCAGCCCATCGCCGGCGGAGCCGTGGCGCGTCCGTTTGTGACGCATCACAACACGCTCGATATGGATTTATATTTGCGCATCGCACCAGAGCTTTACTTGAAGCGGCTGGTGGTGGGCGGATTTGATCGCGTGTATGAAATCAACCGCAACTTCCGAAACGAAGGACTGGGCTGGCGCTGGAACCCTGAGTTCACCATGCTGGAGTTCTATCAGGCTTACACCGACTATCAGGGCGTGATGGATCTCACTCAGGAACTGATCACGCAGGCGGTGAAGGATGTGGCTGGCGGAACGAAAACGAAATGGGGCGAGCAGGAAATCGACTGGGCTAACTGGCGGCGCCTGACCATGCGCGAGGCTATCATTCACTACTGGCCGGACGCGGCAGGCGCGAAGCCTGCGATGGGCGACTTCGCTTCTCACGATGGAGTCGGGAAGCTGGTCGAGCGATTCAACCAGGCGCACGCGCATATGGCTTACGATCCGAAGGAGCCTGTGGGCAAGACGATTGCGAGTTTGTTTGATGCAGTTGCGGAAGAGCACCTGACGCAGCCGACGATCATCTATGAGTTCCCGACGGCGGTGTCGCCGCTGTCGAAACAGAAGCCCGATGAGCCGCAGTGGACGGAGCGTTGGGAGATCTATGCCGGCAAGATGGAAATTGCCAACGGGTTCAGCGAGCTCAACGATCCGGAAGATCAGCGGCGGCGATTTGAGGCGCAGTTGACCGAACGGGAGCGCGGGGATCTCGAGGCGCACCAGATGGATGAAGATTACATCCGGGCGCTGTCGTATGGGATGCCGCCGACGGGCGGAGTAGGCGTGGGCGTGGACCGGCTGTGCATGCTCTTGACTGATTCGCACACTATCCGCGACGTGATTCTGTTCCCGCTGCTGCGGCCGGAAAAGAACTCAGCCACAGAGGGAACAGGGGACACGGGAGAAAAGCCTTAGGCAGGTTTCTGCCCAATGTTCCGGTGGGAACATTCGCGCTCAATGTTCCAGTTGGAACATTAGTGCTAATGTTCCAGTTTGAGCATTCATGAGTGCAATTCTGTGCGGATTATATTGTATGTATAAGGCCTCTAAACCGAAGAATGCAGGGGAGTTGGCAACGATCCGAGAGGCAGCTCCTGAGGGAGCGAAACGGCCGGAATGTTCCGGGAAAATTGGCGGTAATGTACGTACACTTTGTCAGGTCTTGTGCTTCAGCATCAAAATCCCCGCCCTGTCCCTCCAAACAGCGGAGGGACAAGGACGGGGCACCCGCCGCCTTCGCGATGAGGCCCGCAATTCGTTGACG
>JBAUVZ010000183.1:0-42296 GCA_049583505.1 Candidatus Sulfotelmatobacter sp. | reverse complement strand
GTACGAGCAAACACAGATTGGCGGCGATGGTTTGTGACATGGCTTGCCTGGAGTCGGCGTCCCTCTTTTTTTCGAGTGTGGCGAAGCGGCTGTTTTCGACGGAAGACAGTGAAGACAGCAGAGACCGAGCCTGATCCGAGTATTGTTTGCCTTGGTTGGTTTGTACGAGCTGGAAGGCGCGGTGGCGGTATCCCTGCTGGCGCAAAGCGATGGTGCGTTCGATCTCGGCTTGTTTCGAGGCGGCGAGGGGTTCCAGTTGGGTTTCGAGCGCCTGCTCGGGTTGGGGGCGATTGGCTAAGGCTGAACGAAGATTGGCCAAGTGGGTAGCGATCCCGGTTTTCGCGTCAACGTAAGGCTGCAGGTAGGCAGGGTCGTCGGTGAGAAGGTAGCCGCGTTGCCCGGTCTCCATGTCGGTGAAATCCTGCCAGACGCGGGCGATGCCAGCTTGCACACTGGAGCTCTCGAGGCTGCGGGCCGCAGTCGCCTGGATTTGCTTTAAGTGATCGATGGCGAGATAGGCGTTGAACGCCATCAGGATGAGCAGCACCACGGCTGCGATTTGCAGGGCAGCTTTCCGCATTGTCACGTTGGGCTCCTGGGGCTTAGGTTGTGCCTATCCTAGCGCAAGTGGCCGAAGGGTGGCTCACTTAAGGCCGCTTTTGGCCTGAGGTCCCTCGACTTGCTCGGGATCTCGGCGCGCGGCGCAGACCGGGCAACCGCCTCAACTTGAGTGGGGATGTTCACACGGCACAGACTTCGTCGAACTGCCCCACTCAAGCCAAAAGACGGCTTGAATGGGCCACGGTCCCGCTAAACCCCGTCTTTGATTCAGGCGTCGGACGCTATTTCTCTTTTCGGCGTGGTCGTGATCAAGACTACACTCACCAGCACCAGAATCGTTCCCAGGATCGTCCGCGCGCCCAGCGCTTCCCCGCCCAGAAAATATCCGAGCAGCACAGCGATCACGGGGTTGACGTATGCGTAGGTGCCAACTTTGGTGGGTGACTCGTGGTGGATGAGCCAGACATAGGCAGTGAAGGCAATAATCGAGCCAGCGACGATCAAGTACGCCAGTGCGAGCCACGCGCGCGGAGAAACGGCTCGCCAGTGGAAGCCGTTGAACTCTCCAAACATCGCGGCCGCAAGCAGGAGTAGGATTCCCCCGACCAGCATTTGAGCTCCCGAACTCATGACCTTCGATTGAGGCAAACTCAGCTTGCGGGAGAGAACCGAAGCTAGAGACCAGCTGATCGCGCCCACTATCAGGGCAAGCGCGCCGGACCGTTCGATCGGAGCGTCGCCAAGGCTTACGGAACGGCTGACCAGGACCGCTACTCCGGCGAGACCCACCAGAAGGGCGCATCCCAGGCGGAAGGTGAGCCGCTGCGTGCGCAGGATAAGAATTTCGGCGAGCGCGGTGAAGACCGGGATGGTCGCCAGCATCACGGCCGTAATACCGGAGGGGACGCGCTGTTCGGCCCAGAAGACCAGTCCGTAATCCACCAAAAAAATAAGTGCCGCCAGCAAGATAACTGATAACCATTCGCGGCGGGAGGGTGAGGCAATCCCCGTGGCACGCACCCAGGCGTAGAGCACGATGCCCGCGGCGAAGAAACGCATTCCGGCGAGCAGGAGCGGCGGTACCTCGTGCACGCCGACGCGGATCGCCAGGAAGGTCGATCCCCAGACGAAATAGATTATGGCGAAAGCCAGCAGGGTCTTCGAGCGGTGTGGGCGGGGCGTAGCTTGCATGGGAAGCAGTCTGAGCAATCTGAAGAAATCAGACTGGTTGCTTAGATCATCCGCGAGCAGATGGGGAAGCAAATTCCGCTATCAAAAGTTTTTATAGGCGATACCTGCTTCGGAGCGTGCCCTAGCGGCGGCGATGACGTTTTACTTTTTCAGCAGGCTGGTGTGGCTGGCGACGCACTGCCAGCGGCCTTCGGTGTAGACCCAGGTATCGGTGAAGCGCCCGAAGTGCTCGTAGGGCTTGCCCTGGTAGGTTCCTTTAGTGTGGTAAATGCCGACGACCACGGCTGAATCGGCATACATACTGACCTTGACGTCTTGAATGGTCAGGCTGGTGGGTTTGAACTGCGGGTCTTTAATATCGGCCAGGAACTTGCTTTTGTCGCTGACCTCGCCATCGTACTCGGTGTTGACGAACTCACTGCCGACCATGGCATCGAGAACGCGGGCGTCGCGATTCACCTGGGCTTCATTCCACAGGTGTTCCATGATCAGCAGCTTGGTTTCTTGCGAATCGTCTTTCGACTTCTGCGCGGACGCCTGTCCCACCCAAGCGAGAGCTAGCAGAAGACAGCAACATTTGGCACGAAGCATGGTCTTGCTCGTCCGCCACATCCCCACGTGAGGCGGACGCTCGGGAAAACATAACAGTCCGCCGCTGGTACTCGATATCGAAATACGGAAGAGAGCGTTACGAACGTCATGGGATGCGGTGCTTCGGTCTAGCCCGCTTTCTTAGAAGGCCCAGCGCAGGAGTGCTGCGCCTACCGTGAAGCCGGCTCCCACCGAGGCCATTAGCACCAGGCTTCCCTTCTTCAGCTTGCCCTGTTCGATGGCGGTATTCATGGCTAACGGAATGGTGCCTGCGGTGGTGTTGCCGTAACGCTCGATGTTGACGATCACGCTTTCCGGGCGCAGGCCCAGACGATCAGCGGTGGCGTTGATAATGCGCAGGTTGGCCTGGTGCGGGACGAAGGCGTCAACATCGGAACCTTTGAGGCCATTGCGTTCGAGCAACTTCAGGCAGGCTTCGGTTTGCTTGCGCACGGCGAACTTGAAGACCTGCTGGCCGTCCTGATGAACGTAGTGCATCTTCTTGTCGACGGTTTCACGCGTTGCAGGATTAAGACTGCCGCCGCCGGGCATTTGGAGGAAGCATCCGCCGGAGCCATCGATTTCGTGGATGAAATCAATCAACCCAACGGAATCGTCTTCGGCGGGCTCGAGAATCACGGCACCTGCGCCGTCGCCAAAGATCACGCAGGTGGCGCGGTCTGTGTAGTCGATGATCGAGGACATCACGTCGGCGCCGATCACGAGGATCCGCTTGTGGGCGCCGGTGGCGATGAATTGCGCACCCGTCTGCACGGCGTAAACGAAGGCGGAGCAGGCAGCAGAGAGATCGAATCCCCACACGCCTTTGGCGCCCAGTTTGTGCTGGACAACGCACGCGGTAGAGGGAAAGAACATATCGGGCGTGACCGTGCCGACGATAATAGCGTCGAGATCGCTCGGAGCCAGACCGCGCTGGGCGAGCGCTTTCTTGGCGGCTTCGACTGCGAGGTCACTGGTGGCGACACCTTTTTCCACGATGTGGCGTTGGCGGATCCCGACTCGGGTGAGAATCCAGTCATTAGTGGTGTCGACCATCTTTTCGAGGTCGGCGTTGGTGAGAAGGCGAGGCGGCACGTAAGTGCCGAGGGCGCTGATTTTGGCGCGAATGGGTTTGGTCAATGAGTGCTCCTGACTATGAAAGTCAGTATTTTGCAGGATTGGAGGCAGAATGTCTAACCCGACCTGCTCAGGCCAGCCGCCAGAACTCGGAAGTTAGTCCCAGCGAGCGGAATAGCTCGTGCGCTTCCTCCACCGTGCGCCGTCGCCAGTGGGGCGACAGGCGGTCGCGATACCATGAGTCGGCCATTTTCCATGCTTGTTCCACGGTTAGTGTGGCGCCGCGAGGCAGTCTCCAGGCCTTGCACCATCTTTCGATATGCTCTTCCGACCGGAAGATCAGCATGGTCTTTCAATTGAAGACGATATCGTCCCACCAGCGCTTGGCCGGAATGGCAAAGTGCACGATGCCCGGCGGCTTCGATTCTACCCCGCCTTTGCGAACAGTAACCGTCATGCTCTCGCCGCAACATCCGCAGGACGTAAGTATTTGGCCGTCGCGCTGCAGCATCGCAATCACACCCAGTGCATCCCAGATGCAGTTCCCGTACCAGCTTCGCGATCCGGTGTCTGCCTGAGTTTCCACCACGAACGGCGTAGGAACCGCCGAAAGCGGGTTGGCCATGAGAACTTCGCCGCTGCCAGCCTGCAGCACAAGCATGTGGGCGGTGGCGAGGTCGTGGAAGGCGGCGGCTACATCGGAGACGCTGCACTGGAGAGCGGCAGCAACCTCCGCAGCGCTGGGGCACCGACCCAGATCGAGGAATAATTGATAGAGCCGGACACGTACGCGATTCTTGAAATCGTCGGGCATAACGGGGTTGCGATGCATATTATCGAGGAACGGAAATGTAATGTGCAACAGAGAGCGGACTCTATTTTGGCGACTCTACAGGAGTGGTTGAACGAGAAATGCGCGCTTCGCAACGAAATAAGCCAGGCACCGGGGGCCCACTGCACACGCAAGAGCCCGTTACCGTTGCTTCCTTCCGGACCTGGCGGGGTTGGCGAGAGTACGTCGCGTGAGACCGATGCCTGACCGGAATCATTCTAACAAACGCGAGCGTGGATGCCCTCAGGGAGGGTCTGGTCGTGCAGCGCAGGGCAAAGGTCTGGTGACTTTTGGTGCAAGAAAAGTGAACGAAAGCCTTCCCTTCTTGATGGAACTTGTCGAACAATAGAGGTCGAACTATAGAGGCTGAAGATAGAAATCAGCAATACAGCCTGAAGGCGAACGGCTTCTGAACAACCATCTGCGACTTTCGATGCCACAACCCAACGGACGACTTGCTGTGACCTCTCTCTCCGACGCTATCAACAGATACTTCGATTGTTCGGTCTATCTGCTTGTGTCGGTGGGCTTTGGCATGCTGGCAAGTACTGGTGGCTTGGACCTGCCAACGATCCTGCTGGTGGGAGGAGCACTAGCCTTGCGCGGTTATTTGTTGGCGGAGCGACGACAGATCGTGATTTCGGAGCGCTGGAGCACGCCACTCACCATCGGATATTTCGTTTTCTACGGGGTGGATTACTTCCTGCTATCTCGCAGCTTTCTGGCGGCGACGGTACACCTGGTTTTGTTCGCCGTTGTGGTGCGTACGTTTTCGCTGCGGCGCGATCGCGACTACACGATGCTGGCTATCCTGGCGTTCCTGATGGTGTTGGCGTCGGCCGTGCTGACCGTGGACAGCGTCTTTCTGCTTTTCTTTGCGGCATTCATGCTGATGGCAGTGGCCACCTTCATCCTGATGGAGATGCAGCGGTCCGGGCAGGCCGCGGGCTTTCAGGCGCGCTCCAACGATCTGCACGCGCAACGGCATCTGGCTTTCTCGCTGGCGCGGGTTACGCCGGGTTTAGTGCTGATGATTTTGGTGGGCGCAGCGGTGGTGTTTTTTCTACTGCCCCGTATGTCGACAGGCTACCTGGGGGGCTACTCTTTCGGCACCGATTTCTCGACCGGCTTCAGCGACCGGGTGCAATTGGGCCGGATCGGCCAGATTCAGCAATCGGATGCGGTCGTGATGCACATCCAGATTGACGGGGATCGAGAGGGCAGGTACGCCCTGGCTTGGCGTGGGGTTGCGTTGGCAAATTTCGACGGCAGGAACTGGTCCAACCCGCGTGAGCAGTATGTGCTGGAGCGGGAGGCGGACGGAAGCTTCGCGATTCCCCTGCTCGGCCAGGGAGTGGCTCAGGCTCTGGGGCGAGGTCGAAAGATGCCGGGAGCGCCGAAGTATCTCATTCATTACCGCGTGCTGATGGAACCGATCGGCACCAACGTATTTTTTCTTGCTCCCTGGGCGCGGAGGGTGAAGGGAGCATATCGCACGCTGCAGATCGACACGGGCGGAGCGGTGTCCGATCTCGACAGCCAGCGCTCCGTGAGTCTTTACGAGGCGGACTCGGATATCGCAACGCCTTCCCCTGAGCAACTGCGGGTGGCCGGAGATTATCTTCCGCGATTTTCCATGGCGTATTTGCAACTGCCGGGGCTCGATCCGCGCATTCCGCAGCTCGCGGCGCAGGTCACGAGCTCCGCTTCGAATAGTTACGATAAAGCGGTTGCGGTTGAAAGATATTTGAAGACCCATTACGGATACACCCTCCAGTTGCCGCGCTCGCCGGTGGCAGATCCGCTCGCCAACTTTCTTTTCGAGCGCAAGCAAGGACACTGCGAGTACTTCGCATCCTCGATGGCCGTGATGCTGCGGACGCTGCGGATTCCAGCGCGCGTGGTGAACGGCTTCCGCAGTGATGAATTCAACGATCTCACGGACAACTACGTGGTCCGGGCTAGGAATGCGCACTCCTGGGTGGAGGCATATTTCCCCGGCTACGGGTGGGTTACGTTCGATCCCACGCCGGGTGGCGCGACTGGGTCGCCGCAAGGCTGGGGCCGAGTGATGCTCTACCTGGACGCCGCGGCATCGTTCTGGCGGGAGTGGGTGATCAGTTACGACTCCTCGCATCAGAATGTTTTGGGCCAGTCGGTGCTGAGCGGGACGCGGGGCTCGTGGGAACGAGCACGCATGTGGGCACGGCTGAGGTATGCGCGGATGCTGGACTGGGCGCGGAGAAGCCAGCGAGGCGTGGAGCACGCGCCGGGACAGTGGTTTGGAGGGAGCGTCGTGGTTGCGCTGCTGTTGCTGGGGTTGGGCAACGCTGGGCGCGTAGCCCGGATGATCCGTAGAAAACGGCTGCAGGCGCATCCAGAGCGATCGCCGGACCAGGCGGCCGCGATGTGGTACGAACGGATGGCGCGTTACTTGGCGCGGCAGGGAGTGCGGAAATCCACGACGCAAACGGCGCGGGAGTTTGTGCGGGTTATCGAGGATCAGCGCTTGCGGATGCGGGTCGAACGGTTCACGGACGCCTACGAATCAGCACGGTTTGGGAACTCATCAGGCGATGCGCTGCGGCTGCCGGAGTTGTTTGAAGAAGTTGAGCTGGAAGTTAAGAAGTGAACTGTGCTGCGCCCAAGCCCGGCTTTATCAGCGTAGTTCTGCGGCGCAACTGGCGACGTGCGTTTCCCACTCGGGCCGCAGACCGCGATCTACAAGCTGACTAGAAGTGCCAGACCAAGCCACCGCCGACGAAGTAATTGTGTTGGCGGCTCTTGCCAGTGTCGGCCAAGGGTAAATTAGGAGTGCCGGACCAGAAATCGCGGACCTGGCCGCGAATGCTGAAGCGTCCCAAGACTCTAACATCAAGGCCGAATCCGCCCTGGATCACGCCCGACGTCGAGGAGCTGCCAGGGTTCGGTCCGCCGTAGAGCAGGGTTTTATTCTCGCCGAAATGGCCGAAGCCGCCACCGAAGCTCACCCAGGGCGAAACCGCCGTACCGGGAAAGAAATTCACGCGAGCCGAAGGAGTCACGAAGATCTGCTTGTAATCTTGCGGAACAACGTTGTCGCCGGAGTTGAGGTCTTCATCAAGGTTGAAGACTACGGGGACCTCTCCCGAGAGGGCGTAGACGGGGGTACCGAAGAAGCGGCGCGCATAGTTGACTTCAAAGGTGAGTCCTTTGCCGGAGCGGACAAAAGCGTTGAAATTGGTAGCATTGGGGATGCCTTGGTCGCTGATGAAGACACGCCCAAGAATGCCGGTCAATTCGTTTTTCTCGTCCTGGGCGGCGGCAGAAGCGCCCAGAATGGACATGGTCACTGCCAGGAGCGCAATTACGGCCTGATTCCCAGACATTTCCCCTCCAGGATGCGGGACTTACGCTTTTCTTCGGTAACGCCTAGGTTAGCATGAAGCGTAGAGTTTTCATCCACAGGTTACTGTATTTCGTGGTCCCTGCGGCCAGATGGTAGCGAGATGCATCTGGCTCGGATAGTCGCAGGAAAATGTTAAAATGGCGAGATTGCATGCCCTCGAAAAACCTCACTGTCTCTAGTTCCAGCGAACAAACCACCAGCACCGCATCGACTGAACGTGCACCGGATGTACGCCCGCAGAAAGTCGGCTTCGTCAGCCTGGGATGCCCCAAGAACCTGGTTGACAGTGAGGTGATGATGGGCCTTCTGGAGCGGGCCGGGGCCGAACTCTCGCCTCGGGCAGACGACGCGGACGTAATTGTGGTGAATACGTGTTCGTTCATCGAGAGTGCGCAGCAGGAGTCAGTGAATACGATTCTCGAGATGGCGGGTCACAAGATCTCAGGCCGGGCGAAGAAGCTGGTTGTCGCGGGTTGTCTGGTCGAGCGGTTCAGGGATGAAATCCGCAAGAGCATTCCGGAAGTCGACGCGGTCGTAGGGACCGGGGAGTTGCAGAATATTTTGGCGGCAACTGGGATTGCCCCAGCCCCGGCGGAGACGGACTTGCCGCCCAGTAATTCACCATTTGTGGTTTTACCCTCGCGGGCCGAGGGCGATGCCCGGGCGGCGCAGGGGCGATTCTCTCGCGGGCAATGGGACGGCGCGATTGCGGACCTGCCTAACTATTTGTATGACGATGAGACCCCGCGCATTCTGGCTACACCAAAATCCACTGCCTACATTAAGATCGCGGAGGGCTGCGACCATCCCTGCACCTTTTGCATCATTCCGCAGTTGCGCGGGCAGTTTCGCTCGCGGCGGTTCGAGTCGGTGGTGGCTGAAGCAGAACGGCTGGCGCGGAGCGGTGTGCGGGAAATCACTCTGATTGGGCAAGATACAACCTGCTTCGGAGAGGATTTCGGCCTGAAGGATGGTCTGGCGCTCTTGCTTGAGAAATTGGCAAAGATTGAAGACGTGCGCTGGATCCGGTTCCTCTATGCCTATCCTAATAAGATCACGGGCAAGCTGCTGGAGACGATCGCATCCTCTGAGAAGATCTGCTCCTACATGGATGTGCCGTTGCAGCATGCATCGGCGCCGGTGCTGAAGCGCATGAAGCGCGGAGGAGGAGCGGATTTGTTCCTGCACTCGATTGCCAAAATGCGACGTGCGATTCCCGGCCTGACTTTGCGTACGTCGTTTATCGTGGGCTTTCCTGGAGAAACTGAGAAGGAATTTGAAGAGCTGTGCGAATTCGTGCGCGAGGCCCAGTTTGATTGGATGGGAACTTTCTCCTATTCCGACCAGGAGGGCGCGGGCGCATATGGGCTGGACAAGAAGCTTTCCGTCCGCGAGATCGAGCGGCGGCGCAAACACTTGATGGGCCTGCAGCGGAAGATCAGCAAGAAGAAAAAGAAGGCGTTCGTAGGACAAGAGTTCGACTTGTTGCTGGAGGGGACATCGGAAGAGACCGATCTGCTCATGGAAGGGCGCACTTCGATGCATGCGCCCGAAATTGACGGCAAAGTCTTTGTTAACGATTTTCCGGCAGAGACTGAGCCCCAGCCGGGCGAGTTTTATCGCTGTCAGATTACAGAGGCACACGACTATGATCTGGTGGCGAGGATTCTGTAGCGAGGTGTTCGCTCTGGATTCTGTGGTTTAAACTGGGGACCACCTGGAACCTTCCCTGACCATGCCCCTCAAGCGTACGCTGAAACTTCGGTGCCCGATCTGCAAGAAAGTCGTGAAGAGTGGCGATGCGGAGTTTCCCTTCTGCAGCGACCGTTGCCGCACCATCGATCTGGGTAAGTGGGCGAGCGACGCGTATGTGATTCCATCGCCGGTTACAGATGCGGTCGATTCGATTCGAGAAAGCACTCCCGAAGATCCGGACGAAGAATCGTGAACGACGTGTCGAAGTCTGAAAGTAGCGCCGGCGCCCCGCCGGCTGTCGCTTCGGCAAGCTCAGGGCAGGGTCCAGGGGCATCCCGCCGAACTCCGTTGTGGGCCACGCTGGTTGCTACGTTTTTCGGGATCGGACGACTGCGGCCTGGGCCGGGGACCTGGGGATCGGCGGTAACCGTGTTGCTGTGGGCGGCCTTGGGCCGTGCGATTTCGCCTTCCGTCCGTACTCCGGTCGCGATCGCCTTGGCGATTCTGGTCACACTGATCGGTATTCCTGCGGCGACGCACGTTGCGCGGGCCTCCGCGACAAAGGATCCGCAGTTTGTGGTGATTGATGAGGTCGCGGGTCAACTGGTGGCGCTGATCGCCGTGCCGTTCGCATGGAAATCTTTTCTGGCGAGCTTTATACTTTTTCGTGTTTTCGATATCGTGAAGCCGCCGCCGGTGCGACAATTGGAGGCGATTCCCGAAGGCGCCGGGATTGTTCTGGACGACGTGGCCGCGGGTCTCTACGTGCTGGGTATCATGCATCTCTTGTTGCACTTCGGTCTTCTAACATAGTGTCTTCTAACGTAGGACGAGTGCTTTCCTCATGGGATTCTCCGATCGCATCCTGGGTAAGAAGAACGTGAATGGCGGACCGCACATCGAATCCGTATCGCCGGTGCTGGCGCTGGCGGGAGGCGAAGTCCGCATCGCGGGTTCGGGACTGCGGGCGCAACAGTGGCAGCGTCCGCACGTGCAGTTTGGCGAAGTCGAGGGCGGGGTCGTTATCAGTTCGGATTCGTTTCTGGTGGCCCGGGTTCCCGAAGGTGCGACTTCTGGCCCGGTCGTAGTCGCCGCCGATGGGCACATCAGCAACGCGCACACCGTCAAGGTCGCCGTCCCCATCGCAGACAACCTGCACCCCGTGACCAATCCCGCGCTCGATGCCCAGGGCAATATCTACGCGACCTTCTCTGGTTCACGGGGACAGAAGGTTCCAGTCGCTATTTTCAAGATTGATACCAACTACGCTGTGAAACCGTTCGTCGCGGAGATGATGAACGCAACTTCAATCGCCTTCGACCGCCAGGGACAAATGTATGTTTCGTCGCGCCTCGACGGCGCGGTCTATCGCGTGGCGCCGAATGGAAACATGACCACGTATGCCGAGGGGATGGGAGTCGCCACGGGAATAGCTTTTGACAGGAGCCAGAACCTCTACGTGGGCGACCGCAGTGGCACCATCTTCAAGATTGGCCGCGACCAGCAGGTGTTCGTGTTCGCCACCCTGGAGCCGAGCGTTTCGGCGTACCACCTTGCTTTCGGTCCGCAAGGAGATTTATTTGTGACCGGACCAACCACGTCGAGTTTTGACTGTGTGAACAAGATTGATCCCCAAGGGACAGTTCACACTTTTTTTCGCGGTCTGGGACGCCCGCAGGGCTTGGCCTTCGACTCGCTGGGCAACCTATATGTGGCGGCGTCGCTCTCCGGAAAGCGTGGCATTGTGAAGATCACTCCGGAGGGCCAAGCCAACCTCGAAGTCTCGGGCCACGGATTGGTGGGACTGGCCTTTGCGCCCGGACGAAGCGTGATTCTGGCGACCACAGATGCGGTGCATCATCTCTCCTGGAACATCCCCGGACTACCGCTGCTGCCTGAGTAGCTTTCCTGTCCACGTCGATTGACCTCGATTCGCTGGGGTTTTCATTTACACTTCTACCCGTGAACGCCGAGATCATTGCGGTTGGCTCCGAGTTGCTGACGCCCTTCCGCACGGATACCAACTCCCTCTATCTCACCGAGCAGATAAATCAGTTGGGCGTTGAGCTGATTTTCAAGAGTGTGGTGGGCGATGATCTCAAGCGCCTGGTGGAGGCGGCGCAACACGCGCTGTTCCGGTCGGAGATCGTGATTTTCAGCGGCGGTCTCGGTCCCACCGAAGATGACCTTACCCGCGAAGCGGTGGCCGAGGCTTTGGGGGTTTCCTTGCGGCGGGATGCTGCGATTCTCGCCAGCATCGAGCAGCGATTCGCGGCGCGTGGCTGGAAAATGTCCCCCAACAACGCCAAGCAGGCGGACGTTCTCGAGGGCGCGACCGTGCTTCCCAATGCCAATGGGACCGCACCGGGACAGTGGCTGAGCGGCAAGTTCGACGGACGGGAGCGCATCGTCATTTTGTTGCCCGGGCCTCCGCATGAGCTGAAAGCTTTGTTTGAGGCGGAGTGCCGCGAACGGCTGCGAGCCAAGTTGCCTTTGGCGTTTCTGGCAACCCGCGTATTGAAGGTAGCGATGCTGGGGGAATCTCATGTAGATGCACGCGTGGCACCCATCTACAAACGATTTGGCGACGTTCAGACGACGATCCTGGCGGGGGCGGGAGAGATTCAACTGCATTTCACATCGCGCGCGGGGAGCATGGAAGCGGCGCAGGCACGCGTGGATGAAGCGGCCGATGCGGTCGAGGAAGAGCTCGATGATGCCGTTTTCTCGCGGGACGGACAGTCGCTCGAGCAAATCGTCGGCTACTGGCTGCAGATGCGCAACGCCACGCTGGCGGTGGCAGAATCATGCACCGGTGGTCTATTGGGCGAGCGGGTTACGTCGGTCGGTGGCAGTTCGCGCTATTTTGTCGGCGGCGCGATCGCTTACTCGAATGCAGTAAAGACGGAGCTGGCGGGCGTGCCCGCCGAGCTGATTGCGCGGCATGGAGCGGTGAGCCGTGAAGTGGCGGCCGCGCTGGCGGAGGGCATCCGCTACCGTTGCGAGACAACTCTCGGGATCGGCATCACGGGTGTGGCCGGGCCCATGGGAGGAACTCCAGAGAAGCCCGTGGGATTGGTGTTCCATGCTTTGGCTAGCGATAGCGGGACGGAAGTCATCGAGCGGAACTTCCCGGGCGATCGCAAGCGCATCCGCTGGTTCGCGACGACGCTGGCACTGGATATGGTGCGAAGGAAGTTGATGTGAAGGAAGCTGCCAACTCCTAGCTTCTAGCTTTATCGGTGCTAAGAGCTGGGACCTGGTCGCTAGAAGCTTGCAATATGCGTCTTTTCGTCGCAGTTGATATCGACGATAACATCCGCGGCAGAATTGCCCGATTCCTCGACGGCGTGCGCGAGTTTGCCCCGGATGCGCGGTGGGTACGACCCGAATCGCTGCACGTTACACTTAAGTTCATCGGAGAGAAACCAGAAGAGGAGGTTGAGAAAATCAAGCGAGCGCTGGAAACGATTGAGGCAGGCACGTTGGAAATGAGTTTTCGCGGCTATGGATTTTTCCCGGGCGCACGGGCGCCGCGAGTGTTCTGGGTGGGAATTGACGGCGGGCAGAAATTGACCGCCCTGGCGGCAGCGGTCGATGAAACGTTGGCGCGGCTCAACATCGCGAAGGAGGAGCATGCCTTTAACGCGCACCTGACGTTGGCGCGAGGCGGGGCAGGCTCCGGCTCGCCCCGAAGGCAAAAGGGAGACGCTCCGAACCGTGGTTTTCAACTCGTGCAGGAGAAGCTCGGAGCTCTGCCTTCGCCGGAGTTTGGTACGATGACGGCCCGCGAGTTTTTTCTATACCAGAGCCAGCTCTCGCCCGGGGGTTCAAGGTATACGAAGCTGGCAGGATTTGGTTTGCGGTAGCGCGGTGAGCAAAGGAAACTGACACAGCTTGCAGACAACCCTCATCAATGCCGGGCTGAGCTACCTGCTGGGCTCGATTCCTTTTGGCTATCTGCTGGTACGCATCTTTCGCGGCGAAGACGTGCGCCAAAGCGGCAGTGGAAACATCGGGGCGACGAATGTCTCCCGCAAATCGCCGGCGCTGGGAGTCGTGACCCTGCTGCTGGATGCGCTGAAAGGATCGGCCGCCGTGGTCGTCGCGATCATGCTCAGTCGCCCCGAGATAGTGGGTTGGGCTGAGTCGAACCTTCCCTGGTACACCGATCATCGGTGGACTCCATATCCGTCCGTGGTGATAATCCGCACTACCACCGCCGCACTGTTTGCGGTTCTTGGCCACATGTTTCCGGTGTGGCTGAAGTTCCGCGGAGGTAAGGGAGTGGCGACGGGGTTAGGCGCATTCGCGCTGATTGCTCCGAAACCGGCTCTGGTAGCGGCCGGTATCTTTGTTGCGGTCGTGCTTTTGTTTCGCTTTGTTTCACTCGGGTCGATCATCGCGGTCGCATCTTTTCTCCTGCTTGTTTACGTGATGCACGACTATGAGGGCGCACCGACGGCCCTGGCACTTATGACTGCCACTTCCCTGCTGATTATCGTCAGGCACCACGAAAACATTCGCCGCCTGCTGGCCGGCACGGAAAGCCGCGTGGGAGCGAAGCCCGCATGAGCGAGATCGCAATCATCGGCGCGGGAGCCTGGGGTACGGCGCTGTCAATCGTTCTTGGGCGCAAACAGACTCATCGGGTTCGGCTGTGGGCTCATGAAAAAGATGTTTGCGAGTCCATCGCCCGGCAACGGATCAACGAGAACTTTCTTCCGGGCCAGACCATTCCACCCGGCGTGACGCCCTGCAACGATCTCGCGGAAGCGCTTCACGGTGCGGCCGTCCTGGTAAGTGTTATGCCCTCGCAACATTGCCGCCGGCTCTTTGAGCAGATGCGGCCACACCTGGGCGCGGAAACCATGATCGTCAGTGCGACCAAGGGACTGGAAGAAAACTCTCTGCTGCGCATGACCGAAGTGATCATGCAGGTGGTCAAGGGCCGCAACATTCCGGCGCCCAGGATCGGCGCGCTCAGCGGCCCATCGTTCGCGCTGGAAGCGGCGCGCGGGGACCCGACGGCAATCACCATTGCCTCGCAGGATAAGGAACTCGCGCGCTTCGTCCAGCAGGAGTTCAGCCACGCCAGCTTTCGCCTCTACACCAATGAAGACCCGATTGGCGTTGAACTAGGCGGCGCGCTGAAAAATACAATCGCAATCGCTGCCGGGGTTAGTGCCGGCCTCGGCTTGGGACACAATTCCGTGGCGGCCCTGATTACGCGGGGGCTCGCGGAGATGACGCGGCTGGTGGTGGCCTGCGGAGGCAAAGCCGAGACCATGGCAGGCCTTGCGGGCCTGGGCGATCTGGTGCTGACTTGTACGGGCGGCCTCTCCCGCAATCGCAGCGTGGGAGTCGAACTTGGCCGCGGACGCAAGCTGCCGGAGATTCTCGCGGGGATGCATGGCATGGTTGCGGAAGGAATCTTCACCACGACAGCAGCGGTGGGGCTGGCGCGGGCGCGTGGTGTCGAGATGCCCATCACAGAGCAGATGCACGCCATTCTGCACGAGGGCAAAGCTCCGCGCGAGGCAATTCACGAATTGATGACTCGTAGCAGTAAGAGTGAAACTCTCCGGGCGTAACGCGGCACTGGGCTTGTGGATTCCGGCACATTTAGTTGCCAAACCCCCATGAAACGCCCATTTTGACTGGTACTTTGGTAACGGCAAAGCTCACGGTTTTCAACTTCGACCACTCCATCCACATTAAAATTCTATAGATACCTGTGAAATTCGCCGCCACTTCGACCGACGGCGCTCCCAAACCAAGCCAGGGGAGCGACTCGTCTTCCACTGCACTCAATCCGGCTCGCATCCCGATTCTCTATGTAATTCTCGGTGTGCTTCTGGTGATCAGCATCGTCCCCATGTATTTCTACTCCTCCGAAGTGGAGAGGATTAACCGGGACCGGCTGAAGACCAACGAAAAGCTGCTGCAGAATACGGTGACCCGGTCGCTCGCCGACGATCTCTCGCAGCACGAGCGCTCTCTGCGGATGATGCTGGCCAACCTCTCGTCGGCGATTCAGGTAGCGAGCGGCGGCGACATTGGCAGCAAAAATATCGAGGCGCCGGAGTTGCGCGCGCTGCTGGAGAACTTTGTTTCCTCCTCCGATGAAATCGCTTACGCCACCTTGCTGAACTCCGAGGCGAAAGGCATCTTTACCGGGCGCATCGTGCCGGACGCCTTTCTGCAACGCGAGCTGCAACATGCTTACGACGCCGCCCGCGATGGCCGTGCCTACAACGGACAGGCGCTCCAGGTAGAGGACGGCAAGACGGCACGGACCGTTGTGCTGGTCAGCAGTCCCGTCAGCTACGGCGGGCGTTTTCTCGGCATGGTGGGCGCGGTCGTGGATTTGCAATTCCTGATTCGCCGGCTGCAGGAGGTGAAGGCAAGCGGCGGCGGCCTGATTCCCTATGTCGTGGATGCGCAAGGCCGGCTGGTAGCCGCCGGCTCGCCGCAATATGTGACCGGCCAGGACATGAAGAGCCTGGAGATCGTCCGCAATTTTGTGGACGGGGGCAACAAAGCGCAGGTGGTCGCCACTAACGAATTCCATGTCCGCGAGGGCGGGAACGACGTTGAGATGCTTGGCACCTATAGCCCGGTGACCGCGCTTGATTGGGCAGTGGTGGTGCAGAAACCGCAGTACGAGGCCTACGCGGGAGTCGCCGATATGCAGCGCGACGCTCGTCTGCTGGCTCTGCTGGCCGTGGTGGTGAGCATTGGCATAAGCATCTTCGCAGCCCGCAGAATCACCAATCCCTTGCAAATTCTTACGCAGTCCGGCCGCGCTCTGGCGCGTGGCGATTTTTCGCAGCGGGTGCACTTGCGGAGCCGCACCGAAATCGGAGAACTGGCGGAGACCTTTAACACCATGTCGCAGGAACTCGAACACTTCGTCGAAGATCTGAAGCGGGCAGCGGAAGAGAACCGTGCTTTGTTTTTGGGGTCGATCCAGATGCTGGCCGGCGCGGTTGACGAGAAGGATCCCTACACTCGCGGCCACTCCGACCGGGTCACGCGCTACTCGCTGCTGATCGGCAAGGAGCTGAACCTGGCTACTGATTTCATGGAAACGCTGCAGATTTCCGCACAGCTCCACGACGTGGGGAAGATCGGTATCGAAGATCGCATCCTGAAGAAGCCGGGCGCGCTGACGGCGGAAGAATTTGAGGTAATGAAGACTCACACCACGAAGGGCGCCAACCTCCTGCGCCCGGTTACCCAGCTGGCGGAGATGCTCCCCGGCATTGAACTTCATCACGAAGCTCTCGATGGCCGAGGCTATCCTTACGGCCTCCAGGGAGATCAGATTCCGCTGCTGGCGAGGGTGATCGCAGTGGCCGATACGTTTGATGCATTAACCACCAATCGTCCTTATCAGCATGCCCACACTCCGGAAGAAGCGTTCAAGATCATCCAAAACCTTGCCGGCAAACGGCTGGATCCCGAACCGGTTGCAGCGCTTATGGCAGTTTACGGACGAGGCGAAATTCGAATCCAGCGCATCTCGATCAAGAGAGCGGTGGCCGCCGCCGCAGATGCAACGTCAGCTGACGTCACACCCGCGCCTGCCTCGGTGCTGCCTGCTCCTGAAGCTGCCAACCTCGAAAGAACCCGCGTCTAACTACTTCTCACCCGTCCACTACCTGCCAGCCACGGTCTGACTGCGCTGACCGCTATAATCAAGTTTTGGGATTCCTGATGATTCAAACTTTGTTCGGCAGTACCGAAGAAACGCAGTCTGGGCTTTTCGAGCGCATGAAGCAGGCGGTCACGCGCACGCGCGAAAACCTGGCTGAGCGCATTGAAGAAGTCGTTGGCTTTGGCAAGGAGATCGACCGCAACACGCTCGACGATCTCGAAGGCACACTGATCGGCGCCGATCTGGGCACGACGACCACGCAGGAAGTACTGGGCAAGCTTCGCGAGAAAGCTGACCGCCAACAGATCAAGGATGTGCGAGAGCTGAAACGCCTGCTAAAAGAAGAGTTGCTGGCGATTCTGAACACCGCCAATACTCGGCCGGTCCAAAGAGTAGATGGTACGCCGGAAGTGATTCTGGTTGTGGGTGTGAACGGCACGGGCAAAACTACGACCATTGGCAAGCTGTCGCAAGTGTTTCGGTCGAATGGCAAGAGTGTGCTGCTATGCGCGGCAGATACCTTTCGCGCGGCGGCGATCGATCAGCTGGAAATCTGGGGACAACGAACGGGCACAGAAGTGATCAAGACCAAGCCTGGTGGCGATCCCGCAGCGGTGTTGTTCGACGCGTTACAGGCAGCAGCTGCCCGGAAAACAGATTACGTGATTGTCGACACGGCGGGCCGGCTGCACACCAAGACCAGCCTCATGTCCGAACTGGAGAAAATGCGACGCACTGCCCAGCGCATTATCCCCGGAGCGCCGCACGAGACGCTGCTGGTGATGGATGCGACCACCGGGCAGAATGGCTTGCAGCAGGCGCGCCTGTTCACGGAGTCGGCGGGTGTCACTGGCATCGTGCTCACCAAGCTCGACGGAACCGCCAAGGGCGGCGTTGTGGTCGCCATCTCCCGTGAGTTGGGATTGCCCGTTCGATTTGTGGGTGTAGGCGAGAAAGTGGGCGATCTACTGCCATTCGATCCGAAAGAATTTGTCGATTCACTGTTCGAATGAAGAGTTTTTCAATTACGGTCCCAAGATGCCGGACCATTCCACCGACGAGCAGTTCCTACACCGCGCGCTTGACCTGGCGCGCCAGGGCATCGGATTGGCCTCACCCAATCCATACGTTGGCGCAGTTATCGTCGATGCCCAAGGCAGCATCGTTGGTACAGGTGTTTATACCTACGATTGCATCAAGCACGCTGAAGTTCGCGCCCTAGAGCACGCCGGCGAAAAGGCGCGCGGGGGAACGCTCTATATTAATCTCGAACCACACTCACACCAGGGCCGCACGCCCCCGTGTACCGAAGCCCTGACCGCCGCTGGGATTCATCGTGTGGTCGCTTCGATGCCCGATCCCAATCCAAAAGTGAGCGGACGAGGCTTTGAGAAGCTACGCGCCGCGGGCATCCACGTGGAAGTTGGACTTCAGGAGGCGAAAGCCCGCCGTTTGAACGAGGCTTTCGCCCGCTACATTCGCCACGGCGTTCCTTTGGTGACGCTGAAGGCCGCGATGACGCTTGACGGCAAGATTGCTCCGCCACCAGCAGCGGTGGCGAAGCGCGCGGCAGGAACTCCACACGGCGGGTGGATCACCGGCGAAGCCGCACGGGCTAACGTACAGCAACAGCGGCACCAGAGCGATGCCATCCTAGTCGGCGTGGGAACGATCCTCGCGGACGATCCGTTGCTTACCGACCGGAGCGGCAATCCGCGACGCCGCCCGTTGTTGCGTGTGATCCTTGACTCGCACTTGCGACTGCCCTTGGAGTCGCGCCTGGTGCAGAACGTGACGAATGAGGGCACCTGCAATCATGATGTGCTGGTTTTCTGTTCTTCTGCCGCCAAGGAGAAGAAACGTGAACTGGAGGCGCGCGGCATACGGGTCGAGGAAGTTCCACCTTCGTCATCGGAGGGCCGTCCCGATATTCATACAGTTCTGCAGCGCCTCGGGCAACTTGAAATCACGAGCGTGATGATCGAGGGTGGAGCGGCCGTGAACGGAGCGGCGCTCGCCTCAGGGGTGGTCGACAAGGTTTTTCTGTATTACGCACCGAAGATTCTGGGCTCCGGGTCGGTTCCATTCGCTACGGGCACGGGCTCCCACCAACTGATCGAAGTGCGGCATGTTAACCAGCTTCACCTGCATCGTTTCGGAGAAGACTTCGCAGTGGAAGGGTATTTGCGCGATCCGTACGAAGAGTGAGACCTCTCACATCACGAGTCTCGCAGTGGGTTTATGATGTTCGGTTACTTATCGAGGTCATCATGTTCACCGGCATCGTGGAAGAAGTAGGGCACGTCGCCCGCATCGAACAACGCGGCGATAATCGCCGCATCACCGTTGCCGCCGAGACCGTAACAACCGAATTGAAGACCGGCGACAGCATCGCGGTTAGCGGAGTCTGCTTGACCGCGCTTGACATTAAGCCAGGCTCGTTCTGCGCTGACCTGGCCCCGGAGACCTGGGAGCGCACGTCGTTCTCGCGTATGCGCGAAGGCGCGCTGGTCAACCTGGAGCTGCCCATGAAAGCCGATGGCCGCTTCGGCGGACACATCGTGCAAGGCCACGTGGATGGCGTCGGCAAGCTCATCGCCCTGGATCGCATCGCCGATTCGCAAAGCTGGTGGCTGCGCATCGAGTTGCCCCACGAGGTGGAGAAATACACGGTCTACAAGGGCTCGATTTCGATCGAGGGTATCAGTCTCACGGTGGCGAACCTCGAGGGCAGAAATTGCACCATTGCGATCATCCCTCACACCGTGGAGATGACAAACCTCAACTCGCTCCGGCCCGGCGATCCGGTTAATCTTGAAGCTGATCTGATTGCGAAGTATGTGGAGAAGATGATGGCCAGGGAACCGGCAGAGAGTGCTCTCACGGTGGAAGAGTTGGTGCAGCAAGGGTTTTGAGAGCAGCGGTCGGTAAACTAACTGCGATCTGTCAGGACGTGGCTGCGTGACCATGAAGAACGGCAGGGCCGCCCTGTCTCACCAACCGATCTCTGGCGATCCTGGCCTCTGCGCAGACTGCGTCCACGCCCGACGAATAACTTCCGACCGAGCCTCGACATTCCTGCAGTGCGCGCTTTCGTTCACGGACCATCGCTTTAGGAAATATCCACGCCTGCCGGTCCTGACCTGCAGCGGCTACGAAAAGCAGTCAGGCTTGGCGGGTCGGATGTGAAACTCGTGGACCGATCACCGGCTCTTGACCCCCGCCGCTAAACTCTCAGCGTTAGCTGGTCCAGTTCCAGAAACTCCTGTACGATAGGCACGCTGGACTTTTCCATCTCCGCCTCGGTGCCAAAGAAAATCGCCTTGCCTTCGTATAGAAAGACAACCCGGTCGGCTAGCTTCTGGGCCAGGCGCATATCGTGGGTGACGACGATACTGGTCAGGCTCAGTTGCAGCTTGAGCCGCTTGATGAGATCGCCGAGCAGTTGCGCCATCAAAGGATCAACCATTGTTGTCGGCTCGTCGTAGAGAACACATTCGGGCCGCGACGCCAGCGCGCGGGCGATGGCTACCGATCGTTTCATGCCGGTCGAGAGATCCGAAGGCAGCAAGTCGCGCATCTCCTGAACGCCCACCATCTTCAACAATCCGTCGACGATCTCGTAGATCTGCTCTTCGGTCAAATCTCTGGTTTCGCGCAAGGGAAACGCCACATTCTCGCCGACCGTGAGGGAGTCAAACAGCGCTCCATTCTGAAAGACCATGGTGACTTTCTTGCGTATGGCTTCCATCTGCTGTTCAGAAAAATTAGTGATGTCTTCGCCGGCGACGATCACCTGCCCCGAATCCGCCTTGAGAAAACCCATAATGAGTTGCAGCGAAACCGACTTGCCAACGCCGCTGCGCCCCAGGATGCAGACCGTCTCGCCGGGCATGACGTTGAAGCTGACGCGATCGAGCACCGCCTTCTCGCCGAAAGACTTGGAGACTTCACGGAACTCGATGTAGGGATGGACAGCGTCGGTCATCGCTTGGCTCTCAAAAAGCAGATCTCAGTGTAACGGCCGTCAGGCCCTTTGCCTCTGTGCCTCCAATTCTTCGGGGGTGTTCAGGTTCTGGAAGATGGCGGCCGAAAATCCTGCACCTTCCAACTCTTTCTGTTCGATCACTCGGGTTCGAACTACGTCGAACAATCGGTCGATCCTATTCTCTCCGGCACGCAAGGCGGTTTCTGCGACGCCCGCGAATTCCCTGCGGTAGATGGCGCACAGCGGCTGCCAGCTCCCACCCGCGCGCGGAACGATCGCGGCGGCTTCGGGCGCGCTCCGCGCCTGGCTGATCAAATACTGCAAGAACGCCGATGAGACAAATGGCGTGTCCACTGCCAACATCAGGTTGAGTTCGGTCGGCGAAGCCCGCAACGCCGCATGAATTCCACCCAGCGGTCCGCGGTGGTGGAATATATCTTCCAACACCGGGGCCAACCCCGCAAACTTTTCCTTATTTCCCACGATCCACACGTCGGAGGCAGCCGAGCGCGCTAAATCGAGTGTCCGCATCAGCAGCGTGCGGCCCTCGTAGTCCACAAAGGCCTTGTCCGTCCCCATGCGCGTGCTCTTGCCGCCGGCCAGGATGAAGGCGGTCAAGCCGCATGTTGGGGTATTTTCCATTCCGCGATCATACACTTTGGCCGCTTGAGGACTAAGTCCGGGAACTCCATCTCTCCACCGTCGAAATGCTTTCCACAGCCTAAGTACTTGCAGCTACTCGATTTGTCTTCGGGTCCAGTCCGTGACCGACACGAAAGTAACCTACCCAAGAACCCAACTCCGGGAGATGATGAGCTTCGGGCGCTCCCGTTAGGTCCGGCAGTAACCATCATGCCGCAAAAAATCATGGACGTCCTTATGCTCGGGCGCTGCTCCCACGAGTTCTCGTGGCCACGGCGCGGCGCGGATCGAGACTACTACCAAGTTTGTCTGTTGTGCGCGGCCGAGTACCAGTATGACTGGACCACCATGCGCCGCACTCAGCGCGTGGAGCACGCCAAGCCCGACACCGTCGTCCGGCGCGGCCCTACGCGGGAAAAGCGGCCGTCCTGGACGCCCCGCGCTCGCCGCCTGAAACTGGACGTGGCTATCCGCTACCGCGTCAATAACACCAGCACATGGCATGAAGGCATAATCGACAACCTCAGCCAGAGCGGACTGCTGTTTCGCGGGCCGCAGCAGTTGCCCGTAAATGCTCTGATCGAGATGGTCTTCGAGATGCCCGAGGAAATCTCCGGCCAAAAGAACCGAAATGTCCTCTGCCAGGGTCGCGTGATGCGCTCACGAAATAAGCAAGGTAAGGAAACGCAGGATAAAGACGCGGAAGCCGGCACCGGTCTCTTGGCTGCCTCGATCGTCGACTACAAGTTCATCCACTAGAATACTGGGCGTGCGAACCTCCTCCCGCTTATTACATCCCCTGTTCAAGAATCAGTACATCCTTCCGCGAACCAGGCGAACTCGCCGCGCCGATTCACTTCGTCGTACACTCTGGAAGCAGGGCGATTCCTCATGCCTCCAATCACGGCGCTGCTGCACACGAAGAATGATGCCTTACGCCTGGGGCGGGCGCTCGAAATGCTTCTTCCCTGCGCCGAAATCCTGATTGTGGACCATCACTCTGCTGACGCCACACGGCGCATCGCGCGCGAATACGGAGCGCGCATCGTGGCGGCAGACGGTCAGGCCACCGCGAATCACTATCTTGACTTGGCGCACTGTGACTGGGTTCTCTGCTTGGAGCCAGCAGAATCCATCACCGAGGGCCTGCAGGCGAGCTTATTCGAATGGAGTGCGTCGCCCAGCCACAGTGGCGTGGGCAGCGATGCTCGCGGGTCCGCCTTCTCCGTCTTCGTGCGGGAGCAGACCGGCGATGGGTGGCTGGAGCTTCCCACGCCAGAAACCCGCCTCGTCCCCCGTAGCTGGGCCCTATGGCAAGGAAGACTCCCCGCCCCTGCGCCGTCGGCCATCGCGCTTCAAGGGGAGCTGTTGCGTTTTGCCTTGCCTTAACAGCACGCTTTTCCGTGGCCTGTCGCGGCGTCCGTGATTCTAATCAGCTTGCCGACCATTGCCCGTTTGGACAGTGACTTCAGTACCTTAGTCCTCCCTGCCCTTGCCGCCTTATAATCCACTCAAGAACCAACAATACTTGCGTTCTCAGGAAGGTGTGCGCGCGGAAGCGTGATCGCTATCTTCCGATGAACGGCGCGAGACTCAGTGGATCCGTTTCTTGCATCTGCGATTTTTCTCTTCGGGCTGGCCTTTGGCAGCTTTCTGAACGTGTGTATCTATCGTCTGCCCTTGGGTTTGTCCGTGGTCACACCGCGTTCCGCGTGCCCCCGGTGTAAGCGGCCGATCGCTTTCTATGACAATTTGCCCGTTATCAGTTGGCTGCTTCTTCGCGGGCGCTGCCGCCATTGCAAAGCCAGAATTTCACCGCGCTACCTGTTCATCGAGGTGCTCACAGCCGCTTTCTTTCTTGGCTGTTACGCTTATTCCGGGCTCACCCTCGCCACGTTGAAATACTGCGTCTTCGGATTTCTCCTGCTCGGTCTCATCTCTACCGACGCCGAAACCAAGTTGCTGCCGGACAATTTGACGCTCCCCGGCCTGGCCTTCGGTCTGCTGTTTAGTTTGCTGGTTCCCGTGCACGATATGGCCTCGCAGTTTCTGCCCGGAATGCTGAATCTGCCCTTCAGCGCAGACCTCGCCGCTCGCCTGTTTTCCCTGCTCGATTCCCTGCTGGGCGCGGCCTTGGGCGCTTCGTTCATCTACGGTGCGGGAGCGATCTACTTGCGCTGGCGCGGAGCCGAAGGCATGGGCTTTGGAGATGTGAAACTGATGGCGATGGTGGGCGCATTTCTGGGCATGAAACTCACCATTTTGACCATCTTTGCCGCTTCACTTGCGGGGTCAATGTTTGGCCTGACCACTGTGCTCGTGGTGTGGATCAAGCGCACGCACCGCTTTACCCGCCGGTTCGCGAACCTGCGGGCCGCGCGCCGGCGCGGCTGGCAGTCCGCGCAGATGGTATACCGTCATTATCAAATGCCCTTCGGGGTTTTCCTCGGTAGCATGGCGTTGCTCGCGCTCTTCACTGGCAGCCAGTTCCTGAACTGGTACGGGAGATTCTGGTGGTAAGACTCCTCGCCAGTCCGCTCGTTATGCGCGCCGCGTTGGTGCTCGTCGTGGCAGGCGGCGCCTTCGTGTTTGCGGTCTGGCTGATTCGCAGCCTGCGCCGAAACATTGCCGCCGAAGCCGATCTAGATTCCGCAGCCGCGCCCACCCTGGAAACGCTGCCACTTCATCTCTACAACACTGTCATTCAGCAACTGAAGCAGCAGAAGCACGAGTTACAGGTGCAGTCGCTGGCCGAACAACGCCGCGCCCGCACCACCGAAAATTTCAGCCAGGCTGTGCTCTCCAATCTTTCTTCCGGCGTGCTGGTGTTCGGGCTCAACGGACTGGTGAAACAAGCCAACCCCGCCGCCAAAGAGATCCTCGGTTTCCATTCCCCCTCCGGCATGAGCGTGGAGGACATCTTTCGCGGCGCAGCCGTCTACTCCTCAGGCTCTTCCACGGTCTACGCCGATGGGCTGGGAGACACACCCGGACAACTCACCGAAGAAGTCAATGCGGTGCTGCGGGAGGGGAGCAAGTGCCGGCAACTCGAGGCCGACTACACTAATCCGACGGGCCAGAACCTTCGCATCGCGGTCACGGTTTCGCCCGTGCCCGCTATCGATGGCAGCCTGCTCGGAGCCGCTTGCCTGATCAGCGACCGCAGCGAATTTGAACAGATTCGCCACCAGCAACAGTTGCATGGCGAGATTTCCGCAGAGATGGCGCTGGAGCTGCGTACTTCTCTAACCACGATCGCTGGATACGCCCAGCAGTTGGCGCGGAACCGCGATCCGGAACTAGCTTCGCAGTTGGCCGCCGACATCGCCAGCGAGGCATCGCGTCTCGATCGCCACATCGGAGGGTTTCTGTCCGAGAAACGCGCCACTGGAGGCCCGGCAACCCGTGCTCGCGTGGCTGGCCCTCGACATTTGAAAGTCGTTACGGAAGACGGAAGATTGAGGTAATGCTAGAACAAGAGGATGAACCTATGAAGCGCATAACATACATCGGATTGGGATTCGTATTCGCGTTGTTCACCGTCCTGCTGGCTTCCCCGGCAGGAGCACAAACCTCATCGCCGGCACAGGATCAAGCGCTCGGCGACTATGCGCGCAAGATCCGCAAGGACCCGGGCACTGCCAAGGCCAAGCCCAAGGTCTTTGACAACGACAACCTCCCCGTCGACGACAAGCTCTCCATCGTCGGCGAGAAGCCGGCGGCAAACGTCGGTGGCACCGCTGCCGCTGAAGAGAAAGATGCTGCCGGGTCTAAGGCCGCCGACGACGAGCAGGCCCAGAAACAAGCCGCCTGGAAAGGGTGGCAGACCAAAGTGACCGGGCAGAAGGATCAGGTCGACCTGGCCAGCCGCGAACTTGACGTGCTGCAGCGCGAATATCAGCTTCGTGCGGCCGCCATGTACGCCGACGCGGGCAACCGCATGCGCAACTCGACCCAGTGGGACAAAGAGGACGCCGACTACAAGCAGAAGATCGCCGACAAGCAAAAAGCGCTCGATGACGCCAAGCAGAAACTCTCAGATATGCAGGAAGATGCCCACAAAGCGGGCGTTCCCTCTTCCATGATCGAATAGACGCTGATCGGAAATTCCGCTCAATCGGTATTGTCAGAAAGCGCCGGCCCAGGGCCGGCGCTCTTGTTTCAGCGACCAACCGCAAACCGGACCTGTTCAGTCAACTGACTTCATGTTGTTGCGAAGGCGCAGAATCTGCTTCGTGTGATGCCGCCCATGCACCAGATGAAACTTTCTCCACTGCCCCGCGGTCAACGGCCCTAGAATCGGGTGATCGAGCAGGTGGCTGCTGCGCCCAAAGCGGGCTTCACACTGCGCGATGATCGCGTCCATCTCCACGATCTTCGCCCCCACCTCGCTTCGCACTTTCTGCGCCAGCAAGCTTCTCGGCTGCGTCGCTCCGGGCGCCTGGCGCCCCTCGGGCATGTGCCCCAATCCCACGACCACAAAAGTCCGCGCGCGCTGTCTCATGGAGGCTCGCATCGCCAGCGGCTTGCCGGCTTCCATCACTCTGGCGAATCCTCTGATCGTTCCGGTGTAGGTGAGGTACAAATGTTCCAACACCTCTGCCGCAGACCATTTGGCTGCAGGATGCCAGTTCAACTGCTCGCTCGACATGCCTTCGACCGCCGACTCCACAGCTTGCTTCAACTCTTTCAGGCGGGCATCCATTGCAGTACTCTCGCGTTGCCGCGCGCTTCAGGTAGAATGTTGCGCGACAATCAAAAACACCTCAGTTATAACAGGAAGGTCGCCATGAAGATGGGGGACTTCGTCCAACCAGAGACCGCTGTTGCCAACGCCTTTAGTGGAGGAGTCAATGAAGGCAAGGCTTGCGGAACGGTGCGCCGCGATGGGCGCGCTCCAACCATTACGATTTTAGCGGCTGTTCTCCCCGTGATTCTCGCGCTGCTGGTGGGCTGCGACTCGAGCAAAACAAACGCACCCCCGGCCAAGCCGGAAGTTAAGCCGCCCGAGCTGCTGACCGGCCGCGCGGCTTTTTATAAGACTTTTATCGCCGCCCGCAATTATGCCGCGGACGTAAAGCCCTTTCGCATCGAATCGACTCCTTCAAGCGAGAGCAATGGCCAGGATGGTAAATCAACAATATGGCGCGCCAGCTACGCTTCCGCCACGCAACACGGCGTTAAGCCCTTTTTCTGGTCCGGCAGCAACCTGGCGGACGCGCCTTCCCGTGGCGTCTCACCCGGCAACGAGGATGTCTACAACCCCAGTAACGCGTCCACCCAGGTTTTTGATCCGGCCTTTTTAAAAATTGATTCCGACCAGGCTTTTACCGAGGCCCAGAAACACGGCGGCGACAAACTTCTTGAAACGGATCCTACCACCCCCGTGCTCTACATCTGCGAGTGGAACCACAACACCAACGAGCTGGTCTGGCACGTCGTCTACGGCACTTCTCGCGAAACCGCAAAACTGACGGTTGCCGTCGACGCCTCGAGCGGCGCCTTTATCCGCGTGGAGAAATAGGCTTGGGTCGCTGGCTTCTGGGACGGTCGCCGAGCGGAGTTTTCTCGGGGCGTGCCTACCGGTGCCACTTTAAATATGGAGGGCTTGTCACCAATAACCCTAGCGGCATAGGGCCAGGACACAGGCTGTGGGTTTAACACCGTTGCTAGTGCGAATTAGCTGTACGATGTTAGTTAGACGCAGTCAAAAACACTTGGGCCATGCAGTGATCTCGGCAGTACGGAGGCTGGCCGTTGCCCAGACAAGCAGATCCTCAACTCGAACAGCGCATCCTTGACGCCGCCTGCCGATTGTGGTCCCGGGGCGGCGAAAAAGCTCTGACCATGCGCGGTGTCGCCAAGGCGGCCGGCACCACCACCCCTACCCTATACGAGCGGTACCAGGACCGCGACGACGTCCTCCGTGCCGTGCGCATCCGGACTCGCATCGAACTCTTCGCCGCACTTAGCCGCACCCGGTCCATCACGCAAGCGTGCCAGCGCTACCTGGAGTTTGCCCTCGATCATCGCCACGCCTATGAAGTGCTCTTCGATGGATTCGCCCAGCCCCCGTCCCTCCACGAACCATGGCCTTCTTTCAATCTTATGCGCCTGCGTTTGACGCAGCGCCTGGGTGGAACTCCCCGCAAACACACTCGCCTTATGCTTTCGCTGTGGTCCCTGATGCATGGCACGGCGATGCTGCTGATCCGGGGTGGTGTGGCCGGTCCCCTCGGCACCCAAATGATCCACTCTTGTCTGGACGCCCTCGAGGCCATCATTGCACAGGCTGCACGCTCGAAGAGTAAAACCTACTCCGGCCCGAAGTGGCCCGCGAACCTAATCCTGGGAGAAGCCGCGCACAGCAAGGTAACCAACGGCGAGGGTGATGCCAGCACGAAATTCACTGCCAGGCGGCGCTACTCGAAACAAAAACCCGCAGCCCGGCTCCGGTTCGTCCGTTCCGGCGGATAATTCCGCCACGCCTCCGGCTACTGCGACTATTTCGGTCCCATCGTCTGGGCTTTCAGACGGTCAATCGCCTTCTGTGCTTCTGAGGCCTGCGGGCCGCGGGGCAAAATCTTTAAATAGCTTTCGTACTCGGCGCGGGCCTCGTCCGAGATCCCCAACTTTTCCAGACACTCAGCCAGCCGGATCGTCGCCACCGCATCGTTGTCTTTATAGCGCAGCGCCTCCCGGTATCGGTCTTCGGCCGCCCGGTAGTTCCTGCGCCTGAAATAGAAATCGCCCACCTCGACGCTTTTTGCGGCCTTGTGCGGATCCCAGGTATGGAACTCGGTTATCCCGCCGCTGCCCAAGGCTGCAGCCTCTGCGTCAGCCAGGGCTGCCGAACTCTGCGGATGTGCCTTGGCATCATCCGCCGGAGGGCTAAGGTCCACCTGCGTATCTTTGCTCGAGCTCTCGCCAACACCCGAGCCCAAGTCGTCAACCTGTACGCGATCCGAACGCGGCGGCTCCATGCTCGAAGTTCGCTTCTTCGCGGGATCGTTCGCCGGAGCGGATTGCGCGGGCGCATCCTCCGGGAAGGAATTATCGTGGCTCAAACCAGAAGCGTCCCGATTCTCGGGAGGAGAGGCTGGCGGCGCCGAGGATGGCGCCGGATTCTGCTGCGCGCCCAAGACGCCACTTAATCCCAGCAGCAAACACAAATATAAATACGGTCGACGTCGCACGTCCTCTATTCTACCGCTGCAACCAGACTCTTTGGAAAGGGCGACTTTCTAGCCAGCCGGTAGGAAGAAGCTACTGGCAGAAAAAACAGGCCGCTCAGGGGGAGGCTTTGAGCGGCCTGGTTGGCGAAGTTCTCCGGGGGAGGAGAAATTGCTGTCTCTCGATTACATCGACGACGGATTATTCTGCCCGGTCGTCGTTGGCGTCGGAGTGGGCTGCGTCGTGTCACCCACCGTGTTGGTCATGAGGCGGACATCTACCCGGCGATTGTCAGCGCGACCCTCTCTGGTCTTGTTCGTCTCCACCGGCTTGTCCTTGCCCAGTCCGATGACGTAAATCTTGTGAGCCGGCACGTTGTACTTCGAAGCCAGATACTGGATCACCGAGTTCGCGCGGCGCTGGCTCAAGTCGTAGTTGTAATCTGCCGGACCTACGGAATCCGTGCTGCCTTCCAGGGCGATAATGTAGCCCTTGGTGCTGGCGATAGTCCCTGCCAGTTGATCAAGCGCCTCCATGGCCTTGGGTGTCAGATTGTCTCTGTTGAAGCCAAACTTCACTGACGTTTCAGCCACGGGATGATAGTTGTCCAGGTTGGCTACGGTGTTGGTTAGTACGCCTACGCGGCCGTTGGCTGCGTCGGCCGTCTGCTGCGCCGCTGCCGCGGACTGGCCGGCGGCCTGCGCTTTCTGTTCCACATCCGCCGTCTTGGCATTCACAGCCGCGATGCCGGCCTGCGCTCGGGCATCAACGTCCTTGATGTCCTTGCTGTTCTTCGCCGTCATGTCATCCAGTTTGTTGGTCTTGTTGATCAGCGGCGTGGTCTGTTGTTTCACGTAGTTCTTGGTGGTACAGCCTACCGTCGCTACCATGCTGGCTGCGAGGAGAATCGTTAACGAAGTGCGGGTCATATTGGAAAAGGCTCCTTAGATTTCTTGTCTCAGCGCGATCGGTTTTCCCGCGCGCGGAATTCCGTTGTCTTGCAGGCCCTGGGAGAGCTTTGAAGCTTACAAGTCCCGTCCTCTACTTTTGCACGGGACGTGCCAGTTTCCCTTGCGGGAAACTTTCGCCATAAGTATATACGTTTTCAATCGTTTGCGGGTAAAGTAATGCAGAGCGCCGAAAACCGCCTGGCCCCTGGTAACGCAAACCCCACACAGCTGATGGAAATTTTATACAGTGGCCGTTCAAAAGCAAGTCGACCTGTCCGTTGTTTGAGTCGATGGTCAATGCGCCTCGTCTTAGGCCTTTTTTCCACTTTCGGCGAGTTCTTGGCTCCTTGACACGGTCAAGAAACTCTTTCCGTCGCAGCCTGCAAAAGTCCTTATCAAATCATCGAATAGAATAAACCCATACTCCCGGCAATGGACCTCCTCGCCAAGATTCGCACCATCCCCACCGAGCCCGGCGTCTATCTCTACAAGAACGCCGAAGGCGAAGTCATCTACGTGGGTAAGGCCAAGAACCTGCGTAGCCGCGTCGCCAGCTACTTCCACGAGGGCCGCTGGGAGGATTCGAAGACCGGCACTCTAGTGCGCGAAGCCGTCGACGTAGACTACATCGTCGTGGCCAACAACAAAGAGGCGCTCGCACTCGAAAACAATCTGATCAAGCAGCGCAAGCCGCGCTTCAACATCCTGCTGCGCGACGACAAGACTTATCCCTACGTGAAACTCACGCTAGGCGAGCGCTGGCCGCGGGTTTACGTCACGCGCCGCCTGCGCAAGGACGGCAGCGCTTACTACGGTCCCTACTTCCCTGCCAATCTCGCCTACCGCATCGTCGATCTGATTCACCGTAACTTCCTGATTCCCTCGTGCAAGGTAGACCTCACGCGTTTTCACCCGCGTCCTTGCCTGCAGTACTACATCAAGCGCTGTCTGGGCCCGTGTGTAAGAGACTTGACCACGCCGGATGCTTATCAGGAAGCGGTACGCGATGTGAAGCTGTTCCTGGAAGGCCGTCCCACAGACTTGAGCCGCTCGCTGCACGAACGCATGGAGCAGGCCGCCGCAGCCGAGGAGTATGAGCGCGCAGCCCGATACCGCGACTTGATTTCCACGGTCGAGCAATTGCAGGAGCGCCAGCGCATCGCGGCTGCCGAGGGTGATGACGCCGATGTATTCGGCTATCACTATGAAAACGGCATGCTGGCAGTGAATCTGTTTCACATGCGTGGCGGTCGCGTAGTCGACCGCCGTGAGTTCTTCTGGGAGGATCTGCCTGAGCTCACCACAAATCATGTGGGAACAGAGAAAGAACATGTGGGGACGGGCGCCTTCGCCCGTCCAGGCGAGCGCAGCGAGCCTGCCTCTCCTACCACGGACGCTTTCAACCCGGGTGAATTCTTCTCCGCCCTGCTCACGCAACTCTACATCGGCCAGCCTTATGTGCCGCGGAACCTATACGTGCCGGTCGATTTTGAGGATCGCGAAACCCTGGAGGATTTACTCTCGGAGCAGATCGCCGGTCAGAACGCCCGTGCCGCACGCGTTCACATCCTCGTCCCGCAACGCGGCGACAAGCGCTCACTCCTCGATCTGGCCAGCACCAACGCCAAGCAGTCCTACGATCAGCGTTTTCGCGTGCTCAAGCCCAACGCCAAGGCCATCCAGGAAGAACTGCAGGAGGCGCTCAGCCTGCCCGACTTGCCCAAGCGCATCGAGTGCTTCGACATCTCCCATATTCAAGGCGCGGAGACGGTAGCCTCGATGGTGGTATGGGAAGACGGCAAGATGAAGAAATCGGATTACCGGAAATTCATAATCCGCTCGGTCGAGGGCATCGACGATTTTGCTTCCATGCGCGAGGTCGTCACGCGACGTTACAAGCGCCTGCAAGAGGGAGAAGAAGCCATACCCAGCCTGGTGCTGATTGACGGCGGTCTCGGCCAGTTGCACGCGGCCGCCGAGGCACTGGAGTCGCTTGAGATCATCAACCAGCCTCTCGCCGCCATCGCCAAACGCGAGGAGATTCTCTACGTCTACGGGCAGGAGAAAGATCCTATCGCGCTCGATCATCACTCCCCGGTTCTGCACTTGATTCAGCTCATTCGAGACGAAGCCCACCGCTTTGCTGTGACCTTCCATCGCCAACGCCGTCAAATGCGCGACCGTTCCACCGAACTGCTGGAGATCCCCGGAGTAGGCGAGAGTACGACCCGACGGCTTCTCGAACACTTCGGCAGCGTCCAGGCTGTGAAGCAGGCGGATGCGGCAGCACTCTCGGCGGTGGTGACCCGGGTGCAGGCGGAAGCGATCAGCCATCACTTTCGGAAGTAGTTGATACTAGAGGTTGGGGATTTCGGTCCACCCAGAGATTTCAGTCGCATAACCGCAGGCACGGAATGTGCCGGACCCCGCCAGCTGAACCCGCTGACGCCGCACCAGACGCATATCTTTAACGCCGGTTGGATTCCCTGGAGAGAAACTGTTGGAACTTGGTCGCCTCTTCGTCTGACGCTTGAAGGGGGCGTAAGCCTTTGCGACCGGGCTTCTGGCGTGCAAACCAGATTACTACGGCGATCATTCCGCACCAGCCCAGAAGCCGGACCGCCATGGCAATCTTCGTGTCGTAGTCCAAAACGCCGAGACTCGAAAAGATGGCATGGAAGTCGTGCTCGGCAAACTCGGGATCGCCGGTGGTAACTAGCGGCAGCACCATGGCGCGCGCGTCGGCCATGTAGGTTGCGGTGTAGAGCCAGTTCTCAAAGAAGAAAAACAGACAAAAAACGAAGCCGGCGGTCTCACGTTGCGCGAAAAAGTAAACGGCCAGAAGAAACGGGACTAACCACTGTAACAACGTGCCTCCCCAGAGGCAGAGCGTGGGGCCGAACCATCGAAACAGGTTATGCCCACCTTCGTGGACGACGAGGTTGGCGTTGTCGATGAAAAGAAATCCCCCCTGCGCGGAGAAGGCGTAAGCCATGAATGCAGCGTAAAAGACGAGCCAGGCCCACAGCGCCGGTTGCGAAACCGGCTTCCAGGGCGTGTCGAACCCGAGTTCCTCAGAAAGGGATTGCACGTATTCGAACATGCCTAATGGAGAGTCTAGGGTAGGGGGTTGGCGGGAGCAGGTTACGAACGTCAGCACTGGGACTGAACGGACGGGAGAAGGTGTGTTTGCTACATTGATCCCAGGAAGCGTGAGATGGCATGAGACTGCAAGCGAGAAACAGCACAATCATCATCACCGGTGCAAGCCGCGGGATCGGGGCGGCAATAGCCAAGCTGGCCGCTGCGCGCGGATCTTCCGTGGCCGTCAACTTTGCCACCGGCGAGGCCGAAGCCGGGGCGACTGTCGAGGAGATTATTGCCGCTGGCGGGCGCGCCTGTGCAATTCAAGCTGACGTTGCCCGCGAAGAAGATATCATCCGGCTCTTTGAAACCGCCGAGCGCAAACTGGGACCGATTAGAGCTCTGGTCAACAACGCCGCCATCACCGGCGGGTTTTCGCGCGTGGAGTCAGTGAGCGCAACAGCCCTGCAGCAGGTCATGGCGGTAAACGTCGTGGGAGCCTTTCTGTGCGCACGCGAGGCTGTGCGCCGCATGTCAACCCGCCACGGCGGAACCGGTGGCGCAATCGTGAATATTTCTTCCCGCGCGGCCCACACAGGCTCCGCCGGAGAGTGGGTGCACTACGCTGCCTCCAAGGGCGCGATTGATAGCTTCACGATTGGGCTGGCGCGGGAGGTTGCGACTGAGGGAATCCGGGTGAACGCGGTTGCTCCGGGCCTGATCGACACGGGACTGCATGTCGCGAGCGGCGCGCCCGACCGCCTGAATCGGCTGGCGTCCACGATTCCCATGCAAAGGCCAGGCACCGCGCTCGAGGTGGCCGAAGCTGTGCTCTGGCTGCTCTCCCCCGCCGCTTCTTACACGACCGGCGCTATTTTAGAGGTCGGCGGCGGACGTTAGTACTTCTCCAGTGGCGGGCTTCCTACCTTCTCTGCTTCAGATTCTCCCGCAGATAAGTCTTGATCTTCTCGGGCAAGCGCGAGGTGTGCAGAACGTCGCGCAAAAGCGGCGGTGGAAGGTTGCGGGCAAACTCCAGGGCGCGGGCGAGCGGCGTGTGCGGGCTGCGCAGCAGTGCCACGCGGATCTCCCGCCGTAGCGACCACTTGGGGTGATGGCATACAGCCTCGACGAAAGCTGCGCCAGCGCTCGGGCGCAAGAGCGCTTTGATGACCGCGGCTTCAGTCAGCCGGGAATTCTCGAGGGCCGTGTGCGCTACGCGGGATTCCTTGTCAAGCAACAACGCCGCGGCAACTGTTTCAGAGGCGCGGCGAGCCAGCATCAGGCGTTCCCCCAGCGTCACCGAGGGAAGTCGGGCGACGAGCTGCTCCGCCGCGAAATGTTTCAAGTCAGCCGCCACCGAAGAACGCAACCCGAACTGCATAAGATCAGCGGTATAGAAGTTGCGAAGCAGACGGAGCGCCAGGTGTCGGGGCGCGCGGGGATGAGCGGCGAGTGCGACACATATCTTCCGCGACTTCCTCGCGGCTGCGTCTTGGCCGAGTTGCTCGAGGGTCTCCGGCAGCAAGTCGCGACGTTCGAGCAGCGCGAGAGTCAGATCTTGGTTTAGCGGCGGAGTGGGATCGGGGCCAGGAGAAGAACCGTCGTCCGCGACGGCGCGCTCCAGGGTCGCTCCGGACTGCGCGGTTTCAGACCGCCCGCGCCGGGGCGGCAGTACACGCTCTTGTTGAATTCCCTCCGAATCCATGATCGATTGCCACGCTCACGAAGCAGTCCTCCGTGCCATCTGCAATGCGCCCTGGACCGGATCGACCACTTCAGTATTTAAGACGACGTCTGCATTCCCCGCACGCACCTCATTGTAGAAAAGTTCGCGAATCATCGCCGCGTGACGAAAGACTCCGCCGGCCATGGCCATCGGGACAGCCGAAAGAGCGGAGGAATGTTGCCCAGAAAAAAGCCGGTGCAGCACGATTCCGGCAAGTTGTGCCAGTTCGCTGGATGCTTGCTTGATGACTCGGCAAGCCGTTGCGTCTCCTGATTCAGCCGCCTTTAGCACCGCAGGAAACAGAGCCGCGAAATCCGGATTTGCATTCGCTGTACGTGCTAACTCTGGGAGCGAATCCACTCCCCATGCAGCCTTCAGTTCGCGGAAAAGCCAGCCGGCGGGCCATGCTCGATCGTGTTCAGCTTGGTCATTCACAGACTCATCGGCTGCGCGCAACGCGGCGCTGACTGCAGCACGGCCAATCCAGTGGGCCGAGCCTTCATCAGAAATAGCGAAGCCCCAACCTCCGGCGCGAGCGGTTCTTCCTTGCGCATCACGGCCAAACGCAATCGAACCTGTCCCGGCGATGACGATCACACCCGGACCCCCGCCAAAGTCCGCCCTCAGCGCGATCTCCATATCGCCCACGACTTCGATTTCGCCTGAAATGATCTCTGCAACGATGTCGCGTACGATGCCTGCTGTTTCCGGGCGTCCGGCGCCCGCGGCGCCAATGCACGCGCGGAGCACTTGCTGGGGGCTAATGTTTGCGGCGCGGCAAGCCTCGCGTATGGCTCGGTGCAACGCATCCCTGGCGCCAGCTTCGCCTACACGCGTGATATTACTGGCGTCGACCGTAACCGTGGCTAGAAGCGAGGTTTCGTCCCCTACGGCGCAGCTTGTCTTGCTGCCACCCCCGTCAATGCCCAGATAGTAGGCCACGGGTTAGTTCTATCACAGGCAAAGTTCGAGTTCTCCTGAGTTCACTGTGGAGACCTCGAAAGTATGTCTCCAGCCACGTCCATAAAGACTCACTCGCGCGGGCCGCGGATTGCCGCCATAATTTGAAGTCGGAGAATTGCATAGCGAGGGCGCACGGCGGCAGAACGCATGGGGCTCGACAAACTCGATCTCGCGATTATTGCGCTCTATCTGGTGGGCATCACCCTGTTCGGGCTGCGCTTCCGCAAGAGGCATCGCTCCCTGCGCGACTACTTTCTCGCCGGGCGGGACATCCCCTGGTGGGCGATCGCGCTTTCCATCGTAGCCGCCGAGACCAGCACGCTCACCATCATCAGCATTCCCGGGCTTGCCTACGACACCAACCTCACCTTCCTGCAGGTGGTGATGGGATACCTCGTAGGCCGGGTGGTGATCAGTGTTGTGCTCTTGCCGCATTATTTTCGTGGCGATCTTTACACCGCCTACGAGCTGATTGAACGCCGCTTTGGACGCGGGTTGCGCTCACTGACCGCCGGACTGTTCCTGGTGACGCGCGCGGCTGCCGAAGGCGTGCGAGTCTATGCCGTGTCGATCGTGGTGTCGATTGCGCTGGGCACAGGCGAAGTAGCCTCGATCGCCATCATCACCGCGCTGACACTTATTTACACATTCGAGGGCGGGCTGGCCGCGGTAATTTGGACTGACGTGGTTCAGACCGCGATTTATGTTGGCGGGACACTGGTTGGATTAGTGACGATCCTGCATCTTGTTCCGGGAGGATGGACGGCCATTCATGCCGCGGCCGCAAGCGCGGGCAAACTACAGGTGTTCGACTTCCGGCCTAACTTCTGGCTGCCTTATACATTCTGGGCGGGCGTCATCGGGGGCACCGCCTTCATCACGGCAAGCCACGGCACTGATCAACTCATTGTCCAGCGCTTGCTGGCGGCACGTGGGCAGAAGCAATCCACCGTCGCGCTGCTTTCGAGCGGAGTGGCAATTCTGTTCCAGTTTGCTCTTTTCCTAATTGTGGGCGTAATGCTGTGGGCTTTTTATCGCGTGCCCTCAGCCACTTTCGGAAAGCCGGACCGAATCTATCCCACGTTTATCGTCAGCCACATGCCGCACGGGATCTCCGGGCTGCTGATTGCCGCGATCCTGGCAGCAGCCATGTCGAATCTGAGCGCGGCGCTGAATTCGCTTTCGTCGAGCACGATCATGGATTTTCTCCTGCGCTTGCGGCCCCAGACCGATGAGCGAGCACGAATGCGGCTCTCCCAGCTCGCGACTTTTTGCTGGGCGATGGTGCTTTTCGGGTTGGCAGTGTTGGCGTTGCAAAGAGTGGGCCGCGTCGTCGAGGTGGGGCTGCAGATTGCCTCCGTGGCTTATGGCGCGCTGCTCGGAGTCTTTCTGCTGGGCGTGTTGACGCGCAACGCCAACCAACGCGGCGCGATGGTAGGGATGCTGTTCGGGTTCAGTACGGAATTGTATTTGTGGAGAGCGCATGTCCCGTGGACCTGGTGGGTACTGATTGGAACGGCGATGACATTCGCAGTCGGCTACGTAGCAAGCTTGCTTCTACCAGAGCACTCAAAGCAGACTCATCCCGCGTCTGACGTATACTGACGCCTTTCAACTATGCCGGAGTTAACACAGCGAAGCGCAACTCGTCCCGAGCTCTCCCGCGATCTCGGCGTAAGCCACGCCTCGGCAGTGGTCGTAGGCACGATCATCGGCAGCGGAATTTTTCTGGTTCCCGCCGAGATGATGCAGGCGGTAGGATCGGCCAAGCTCGTGTATCTCGCGTGGCTCGTGGGTGGGCTACTTTCTTTTTTTGGCGCGCTCACCTACGCCGAACTGGGCGCCATGAAGCCGCAAGCTGGCGGCGAATATGTTTATGTCCGCGACGCCTACGGACCCCTGGGAGGCTTTCTCTACGCCTGGACGTGGTTCGTCATCGCCAAACCTGCATCGATAGCCACGATCGCGACCGGGCTGGTTCGCATTCTGGGCACATTCTCAATCTTTTCGTTCTTCCCGGCCAATGTTATCTCCGTTCCTTTCGCCGTCACCTGGGGCCAGCTTGTAGCCATAGCCGCGGCCATTCTTATTTCTCTTTTGAACTACTTTGGAGTCAAGAAGGCCGGTGAATTCCAGCTCGTGTTCACGGTGCTCAAAGTGGCGATCATTCTGGGCATCGTAGTGGTCTGCTTCAGCGGGTCCGGAAGCGCCACCGGACGCGGCTGGAGCAACTTTGCCAGCACCTTCACCGGCGCCAAGGGCGGCATTGCCGGCTTCATGGCAGCACTGGTGGCTGCGCTGTGGGCCTATGACGGCTGGAACGACCTGAACATGGTCGCTGGCGAGGTAAAGCACCCAGAGCGCAATATTCCGATTGCGTTGATTGCGGGTGTGGCTACAGTCGGTCTCCTGTATGTGCTGGTGAACGCGGGTGTGCAGTATGTGCTGCCTGCAACTGCGATTGCCGCGTCACCGCGGCCTGCATCCGACGCCGTCGCCCTGGTCATGGGACACATGGGCGCAAGCATCGTATCCGCGGGCATGGCGATCTCCATGCTGGTCACGCTGAACGGCACCATTATGAGTGGCGCTCGCGTGCCTTTTGCCGTCGCTCGGGATGGATATTTCTTCTCCGCACTGGCCGACGTGCATCCACGCTTTCACACTCCCACCGTTGCCATCATGTTGCAGGCCGTCTTGTCGATTGCTCTCCTGCTTGTGGGAGGAAACTTCCGGCAGCTTTTCTCGCTGGCCATCTTCGCGGAATGGCTCTTCTATATGATCGCCGGTAGTACCGTGTTCGTTTTCCGTTGGCGTGATCCCGATGCTGTCCGGCCTTATCGCACGTTCGGCTATCCTTTCGTGCCCGCCCTGTTCATTGCAGTGGCCGCCGTTCTGCTCTGCTACACCTTCCGCGGAGACTGGCCGAACTCCTTGTATGGATTGCTGGTAATTCTGGCTGGCGTACCAGTTTTCTCCTGGTTTCGCAGGCGGCGTCAGGCGCAGATGCAGTCATAGCCCGTCATGCACGCCCACTGCTACCCCGCGCCCCTGGCCCATTTTGGACCGAGTCCCATAGATACTGCCTCCCGGTTACCTTAGGTCAAGAGCCGTGGACACGTTTACCCCCTGTCCTTTCTCTCGTATGTTGAGAACTCCAGTCCCAGCCGCTCCCTCGGCTTGGATCCCCTTGGAGTTAATACATGGCTACGTATCAACGCGGTTTTAAGCTCGGCATTCTCCCGGAGCGCAAGATTGACAAGCGTGCGCTGGTCGCTAGCTACACGTTCATGGTGGTCATGCTCTTGCTCCTCATCAACATTGGACTTTTGTTTCCGGACAGGATTTCGCTTAGACAGTACCACGTCACTGAATTGATTCCACTTCCCAGTCTGAGGCCGGAGCCGGAGCCGATCAAAGTGGTGAAGCCGGACGTAAAGCCGAAACTGCTTCCTCCCGCGCCGGTTTTCGAACAGCCGAAGCTGATCGTACCCCGTGAAGTTCGTCGCACACCTGCTCCCTCACCGGTGGAAGCACCCAAAGTAGTGGTGATGAACCAGTTTGCCCCTCCTCAACTGAAGGTGACGGCGGGCGGGGCGCGTCCGCAACTTCTGCATACCGGTGACTTCGCCGGCAGCTCGGTTGCTCCAACCGTCAATGTAGCGGTGCAGAAGGTGCAAACCGGAGGCTTCGGCGACGACAATGGTTTGAAGGGGACGGGCAAGCCAAACGCCAAGCTGTACGCCGCTCAGGCCGGTTCATTCGACATGCCAGCCGGTCCGGGACAGGGCAACGGATCAGGCGGCGCAAAAGGCATTAAGGGAACGGTAGCCAGCGCCGACTTCGGTAACGGCATCGCGACCGGAGGCAAAGGCGACGGCCGCAGCAATGGAACCGGCATTTCGACCGGAGGATTCGGCTCGGAGCAAGTGGTTCATGGCGAACCGAAAATCGCGCAGGCCGACGGGCCGGCAACCACACCGGTGGAAATCACCTTCAAGCCCAACCCGCTTTATACCGACGAAGCTCGCAGCCTGAAGCTGGAAGGCGAAGTTCTGCTGGAAGTGATGTTCGGCGCCAACGGAACGCTGCACGTGAATCGCGTGGTCCGGGGCCTGGGTCACGGCCTGGATGAGGCCGCGATCGCGGCCGCCAACAAGATGCGCTTCAAGCCAGCGCTGCGCATGGGACAGCCCGTGGATTCAACGGCGATTGTGCACGTGCTTTTCCAGATCGCGTACTAAAAGTGCGCGAGTTCGAGAGACTTTAGGTCAGAAGATTCGCTTCGTGGCACTGCATGTGCGAGTCGAATCGAGGAAATCGTTTCGCGGAAACAATCGGTTCAAAGTAAACATCGAGTCAGAAGAAACCTTGGAGAGAAGAGTCATGCGTACTTGGAAATGGATGTTCACAGCCGCACTGCTGGTTTCGGTGAGCGCAGCCGCCCAGCAGCCGGCGGAGTCACAAGCTTCGACACGAGGCAACGACGCCGCAACTGCACAGTCGGCGCCAACACCGGCAGTTTCCGATGCCACGCCAACGACCCAGACCGCTGACGCACAAGCGGCTCCGGCATCTCAGCCACAAGCGTCGCAGTCTCAGCAGGCCACTACCCCGGCGCCAACTCCGTCGGCCTTGCCTCAACCCACCACCATGGATCAGGTTGTCGATCGCTTCATCGAACGCGAACACGGGCTCATGAAGGCGCTCGCCAACCGCACTCCGGTGGTTGAGACCTATCTGCAGGACCTGAGCGCCGATCCCCAGCTCGGCCCCGTGCCCAGCGGCGACCATTACTTCCTCGGCCGCATGGATATGGGCGTGTCCGTCGACCGCAAGGATTATCTGAAGGACGACGACAAGGGCATGGAGACCCGCCTGATGGGCGGCTTCCACAAGCTCTTCAAGGTGCAGTACCAACCCATGGGCTTCTCCTGGATGGTCTACGCCGATCGCGCCGACTTTGACCGCTCGCACTACGAGTTTCATTACATCCGCCGCGAATTTCTGGGCGACGTCCGCTGCCTCGTGTTTGACGTCACACCCAAGAAGGGTTCAGGCAGAGGACGCTTCCTCGGCCGCGTCTGGGTAGAAGACCAGGACTTCAACATCGTCCGCCTCAACGGAACCTACGCTCCCGCGCCGCGGAATTCCTACTTCTTCCACATGGATAGCTGGCGCCTGAACCTGATTCCCGGTTACTGGGTTCCGGCATACATCTACAGCGAAGAAGGCGACTTCAGCGCTGGCGTGAAGAATAAGCTGGCGTTCAAGGCCCAGACCCGCATCTGGGGCTACGACCTCAAGAAAGGGGACAAGGACGACGAACTCACGCAGATTCGCGTGGACAGCGTGAAGGATGAAAGCCCCACCGCGCAGGATGCGTCTCCGCTGCAGGCCGAACGCGAATGGCAGCAGCAGGCCGAAGACAACGTCATTGAGCGACTCACTCGCGCCGGACTGCTCGCGCCCGAAGGCGACGTGGACCGCATTCTTCAGACCGTGGTCAACAACCTGGAAGTCACCAACAACATCGACCTGCCGCGTCCGGTGCGCACTCGCGTGCTGCTCACCGCGCCGCTCGAAACCTTCAGCGTGGGCAACACCATTGTAATCAGCCGCGGATTGATCGATGTGCTTCCCGACGAGGCCAGCCTTGCGGCCGTGCTCTCGCATGAACTGGCACACATCGTGCTTGGTCACAACCTCGGCAGCAAGTATGCGTTCAACGACCGCATGCTGTTTTCCGACGATTCCACCTACAGCAATCTTGGCTTCAAACACATTCCCGAAGAAGAAGCCGCAGCTGACAAAAAGGCTGTGGAGTTGCTGAATAACTCGCCGTACGCTCAGAAACTCGACAACGTGGGCTTGTTCCTGAAGGCCCTGCAAATCCGTGCTCCTCAGCTCAACGCCCTTTTGACCACGCACCTGGGCAATCCGCTGGCGGAGAACGGCACCGTCAACCGGCTCAGTGCCCTGGCTACGAAGGGTCCGGCGCTGGATAACAACAAGCTGGATCAGGTTGCCGCTCTCCCGCTGGGTGGACGCGTCAAGATCAATCCCTGGGACGACAAGGCAGAAATGGTGAAGACGGCTCCGGTCGCCATCACGTCGGCGCGTGACAAGATGCCGTTTGAAGTCACGCCTTTCTATCCGCGGTTGGCACGTTACGGCGTCTCGACTACACCGAGCACCGCGCCGGCTACCGCCGCCGCCAACTCGAACTCAGGCAACTAACAAGCTCTACTCCAAGTTGCAATAAGACGAGGGCCGGGATCCGGAATCACCTTCCGGGATACCCGGCCTTCGTTCTTTCGGAGTGGTTAGTTCCCTTTTCTCTTGCCCGGCAGCCCAGCCGGATTCTCGTGCGTTCGTTCGCGGAACCTTCCCCGCAACCCCGCCGCCAGCGTGACGCTGGACTCGCCAAACTTGTCGCGCAAGCGGTCCGCGGCGGCGAGCACATCTTTCCAGCGCTGCTGCCGGCCGCCTTCGAGCAAATCGATCAGCTCTCCTTGCGCCTCGAACGACGACGCCTGCACTCCCAGCAGCCGCACTTCCCTACCTGCCTTCCAGTTCTTGCGAAACAGCATGCGCGTCTGGTCAAAGATCTCGCCGTCGAGCTGGGTAGGCGCCGGCAACGTCTGGGCGCGCGTGATGGTGGTGAAGTCTTTATAGCGCAGCTTAAGTTGAATGGTACGCGCATGCAGCTTAGCCTCCCGCAAGCGGCGTCCCACCATCTCGGAGAGCCGCATCAGCGTGGCTCCAAGCT
>JBAUVZ010000182.1:0-4185 GCA_049583505.1 Candidatus Sulfotelmatobacter sp. | reverse complement strand
GGACGCCGTGATCAAAGCCTTGGAGCAGGCAGAAGGAGCCGACACAAACCACTCGAATGCCTAAGAAGAAAAACAAGAACAAGAAGAAGACCCGCCGGCTGGAGTCTCTGCATCTCGCCCTCCCTGCCACCTCGGCCAATCTAGGGCCGGCCTTCGATGCCGCGGCCCTGGCGATGGATCTCTACATCACCATCGATGCCCGCCCCGCCACAGCCTTTTCCATTACCGTCACCGGACGCGACCAGGAAATCTGCCGCAACCTCGAGAATCATTTAATCCTCACAACCTACACCGAGATGCTCCAGGCTCAGGGCTTGAAAGTTACTCCGCTGTCTCTTCGCATCGACAACGACATCCCCATCGGCAAAGGCTGCGGCTCTTCCGCCGCGGCCCGGCTCGCCGGCATCGCCCTGGCCAATCACTTCGGCCGTTTGCGCTGGAGCGATGCCCAGATCATCGGAGAAGCCTCCCGCCGCGAGCACCATGCCGATAACGCTTCCGCATGCTGGATGGGCGGTCTCACCGTCGCCCGCATGGCTGGGAGAGCAGGGGCCCAGGTAGTCTGCATTCGCCCAAGAGGGAAGTGGCCTCTTCTTCTTGCCATCCCCGACCAGGCCCTGTCCACCGAAGAAGCCCGCCGCGTGCTCCCTGCGCAGTATTCGCGCGCCGACGCCGTCGCTAACATCCAGAACTCGATGTTCCTGCTCACGGCCTTCAGCCAAGGGATTCACCACCTGCTCTCGGCCGCGCTCGAAGACCGCATCCACCAGCCTTACCGCGCTCCACTCTGCCCCTTGCTTCCGTGTCTGCAGGAATTGACCGGTAAACCAGGGATCCTAGGCGCCGCGCTCAGCGGCGCCGGTCCCTCGGTGATCGTTTTCCTCGATCCCCGCGCCTCCGCGCAGAAAACGCGAACCGTAGTCGCCGCCCATCTCGCGAGCAGGGGCCTCCGCGCCGAACTTCTCCTCACTTCCATCACACTGCGCGGCGCGCGTCACTGATCCCCGACTCTTTCCCCATACACCACTAAAGTGCTATTTACTACTCCGGCTATCCCGGATAGTTTGGCTTTTTCCCCAGACGGAAACTTGCGCGTCTCGTACGTGTTTATGGAAACGGGGCTTCCTCGGAAGCTCAAGTTAGGGTCCTCTGGGGATGAGTAGGATGAGGCAGAAAATGCACTACCCGGTCCAGCTACGGGAGATGGTTACCCCACGCAGTGGGCCAATCCACGTGGTTCCTGGGCAGGTCCAGGAGGAGATCGAGAACTTTCTTCAGGCCCTCCATTCCTATCCCGCCCGCGTCGCCAAAGACCCCGGCATCACCTTCCACCAACACCTTTGCAGCTTTTTCAGGGGCGCTCGCAATGGTAATGGTACTGATACTGATAACGACCACCGCGCCCGTCGTCAGTAATCAGGCCGAGCGTCGAATCTACCGGCTGGCCGGCGGCACGATCCCATTCATGCGCAGGTATACCACCATCTGTCCGTAGTGGTCGGAACCATGGGCTGCGACGCTCGTGGCCAGACTCAGGCGCGTTACCGTTCCTTCTCCAAACGGGCTCTTCAGCGGTTCGACGAGATTCTTGTCGTTGATGGTCAGGACCGCCTTGTGCACGTAGGCAAACGATTCTTTCAGGTAGGTGAGGATCTCTGCCTTCGTTTTGAGCGAGGCCGGCCCGGATTCGTCGCCCACATCCACTGGAACCTTTTCGGCCAGGATTGCAGCCCCAAAGATGTAGTTAACCGCCGCCACGTGCTTTATCTGCTCGCCGTAGTTTCGTACCCCTTTGAACTCACCCGCGCTCGGGGCGAATCCGAACTTGTCTTCCGGCATCGCGTCCGCCGCAGGAACAAACTCCCGCTCAATGCTCGAGACCGAATGGTCGAGAACCTGCGTGACCGTCCGATGTTCATCCTTACTCTTATTGTCCTGAGCTACGCCAATTGCTGCCAACGCCAGCAAGCAAAATGCGGCGCAACTAAGTGTTTTCCTCATGATGGTTCCCCCATGTTCATTAAGCTGCTAGTCCCTCACCACCGCCGGTGCCATCTTCAACTCACGCCCGGTCAAGCGGTGCCGCAGGATGCTGCTCAACCCTACCACCATCGCCAGCGCTGACCAAGCCAGAGCCACGGGCACTCCCTTACGCGCCGCCAACTCTCCCCACACCGCGCTGCCGAGCGCCATTCCGCCCTGCAGTACCAGCAGGTACATCGACAAAGCCCGCGCCCGCATCCACGAGGGACACATCGTCTGCGCCACTACATTGAAGCACGCCAGAATCCCGATCCATGCCGCCCCCGCGGTGAATAATACCGCACAAAGCCACTCAAAGGCATGCACCTGCCCCGCCGCAAACGTCATTCCGGCAAACACCACGGTCGCCGCCGCAACCAGCCCGTCCACCGAATAGCGCAGCCGCAGACGCGGCAGCAGCGCCGCTCCAGCCAGCGCTCCCAATCCAAAGCATGTCAGCAGAAACCCATAGCCCTGCGCTCCGTGCGGCTGGCAAATCACCGGGAGCAGCGCCAGCAGGGAAGTCGCGCCGACGCTGAACGCTCCAGTGCGAATCAGCACCGATCTCACCTGAGGCGCGCCCCGCACGTACCGGAAGCCCTCCAGGATCGCATCCCGCACCCGCCGCGTAGCCAGAGGTTCATGCGGCGCACGCCGCCAGCGGCACAAAAAGAGAATCACCCCAAAGAACGACGCCGCATTCAGCAGAAACGACCACCCCGATCCCGCCACCGCCACCACCATCCCACCCAAAGCCGGCCCTACCGCGCGCGCCACATTGAATCCCGCCGAATTCAGCGCCACCGCTGAAGCATGCCTCCCCGGCGAAACCACCTCCGGCGTAATCGCCTGCCATGCCGGATCATTCAAGACCGCACCTACTCCCAAGACCAGAGTGAACAGCAGCAGGGACCACGGAGTCACGGCATGCAGCAAGGTCAGGACGCCCAACGCCGCCGCCGCAGCCACCATCCAACTCTGCGTGAACAACAGCAGCCGCCGTCGGTCCACCATGTCGGCCAGCGCCCCTGCGGGAAGCACCACGAAAAATACAGGAACTGCAGCCGCCGCCTGCACCAGGCTGACCATCAGCGGCGAGGTCGAGAGCTGCGTCATCAGCCAGCCCGCGCCCACATTCTGCATCCACGTGCCGGTGTAGGAGATCACGGCCGCAATCCACAGGGAACGAAACAGAGGGTCCCGCAGCGGCGCCCACGCCGCATCGGCGCGCTGTACTCCCACGCCCTCAACCACTGGAATTGAAATATGATCCGCCACTCGAATATCTACGCCTGTCCCCCTGATCCTTCTGTCGTTAAGGATTTTGCTCTTACATCTTGGATCACTACCCAGAAGAGTCCACGACTTCAAACGGCCACTCCCCGCCTCTCCACGCTCGAATCATGTAAATCACCAGCCCCACCAGCAATATGACTCCGGCGTACCGTATTTCCTTCTGCCAGTTTTCGCGACCGAACAAAATAAAAAGAAATCCTGCAATCGCCACCAGCGCGGGCACCGGATACAGCCACATGCGAAACGGACGCACGACGTCCGGTCGTGTCACTCGGAACACGATCAATCCCACCGCCTGTACCAGAAACTGCAGAATAAGGCGAATCACCACCAGAGCCGCAATCGCGTCCCGCAACCGCAGAAAGCAGAACATCGCCGCCACGACTCCCAGTGCCACCAGCGAAACATACGGGAAGCGGTAGACCGGATGCACTTTGGCAAATGCCTTGAAATAGTTCCCATCCCGGGCCGCCGCATAAGGAACCCGCGAATACCCCAGCGTCAGCGAGAAGACCGACGCGAACGCGGTCACGATGACTAGTCCCGTGACTAACCGCGCCGCCCACGGCCCATAAATCCTCTGCATAAACAACGACACAACGTACAATCCGCTGTTGTTATGCCCCGCCTGCAGCATCTCCCGCCAGGGAACCACGGCCAGAATGCACAAGTTCATCATTAGATATAGACAGGCCACCAGCAAAATGGAAAGCAGCAGAGCGCGCGGAATATTCCGCGTGGGATCTTTTATTTCATCGCCCAGGTAGCAAACGTTGTAGTAGCCCCAATAGTCGTAGGTGGCCACCAGAAGTGCTCCGCCCAGCCCGGTGAAGAATGCGGGCGAAAGCGTAAACGCGCCGGGAGGAA
>JBAUVZ010000181.1:0-6382 GCA_049583505.1 Candidatus Sulfotelmatobacter sp. | reverse complement strand
CCGCTTCGCCCTAACTACAGGGCTTCGCTGCAGTGCGCATTCCAACCAGAACACCACAACACAAAAAGGGGACATTTCTAATCAGTTAACGATGGGGACATTTCTAATCAGTCTTGACAAAGCAGAAAGCGAACGGTGGACAAGACAAGCCTTCCGGGTTAAGCTAACGCCGCATGCGAACTATTCTCTCGGCGATCCTACTTGTTTTGTCGTCCGGTGTTGTCGGACAGTCAACTGGTGTAACTGCTCCAAGGTCAGTGGTAGCTGTCCTAGACAGCAAAGAGCAAGAGTTGGAACAACTCTACGCTACGTACTGGCAGATCCAGTATCAACTGGAACAGGGCGACACGAGTGTCTCGGACAAAGATATTAATCGCAAGATCCGCGATGTGTTTAATGATCCTGAGTTCCTCCACGCATTGAAGGCGGCGCAACTCGATGACGCTGTCCTGAAGCGCAGGCAGCAGCTATTCCTGGAAGCGGCGACGGATTCGCAGATCTCTACCGATACTGACTTGGCCGCCCTCGTCGAGTCGATTCGAAAAGATGGCAGCGCCATACGATATAAGGTCGGCGGAAAACGACTGGATCGGCCTGAACTTGATAATGTCCTCGACCACGAAGTTGATCGCGATCTTCGCAGGCAGGCTTGGTATGCTCAGGCGGATCTCACCAGGCTGACGGGTGATCGCATCCGCGGGGTGATGAAATTGCGTAACCAACTGGGGCTACGCTACGCGGGTGAGAACTTCAGTGATTTCATGCTTAGACGTCGTGCCACGAACCGACAGGATCTATCGAGCTGGTTCGAACAGATCAGGACATCGACGGAACCGGAATATCGGGCGCTTCTTTCCCGTATGCAACGGGAGCTACGGGTTGAGACGCTAGAGCCATGGGATCTCGAATACTATTTTTCGACCTTGAGCCCCGAGCTTGAGAGCAAGTTCGGGCTCGAAGGAGCCTGGGAGCGTACTACCAAAGTCGCTAGCTTGCTTGGATTCGATTTCAGTCGCCTACCGGTGGATGTGAAAATTACCGACATCACGTTCGGCGGTTACACAATGCCGATCTGGTATGGAAAAGAAATCAAATTACTCGTCAGTAAACACACTGGAATTCGTTTCGCGGACACGATGCTCCACGAATCTGGACACGCATTGCACTTCAGTTTTGTGCAAGAACCGACTTTCATACTTCGAGACAACTATCCCCCGCCGATGGATGAGGGGCTCGGCCAAACGATGGCCCTGATGCTGTTTCGACCAGAGATCTCGACCACTGTTTACGGGCTGTCAAGCGATGAAGCGCGCGTTCTGATCGAGAGACGCCGTTTGGAATCGAATTACTCCTTACGTGCTCTCATGGTGCAGTCTGAGTTTGAACTGGAAGCCTACGACAATCCGCAACAGGACCTCGCCGTTCTCTATGATCGTATTTGCTCGAAGTATCTCGACGTGGACTGCCATCAATCAAACACTTGGGGATACGATCCTTTCTACGCTGCGATTCCAATCTACCAACAGAACTATGTGCTAGCTGAGATGTTCGCTTATCAAGTCCACCACACTCTAGATCAAAGGTTTAGCAGGAACTGGGGTCGAGGGGGCGGGTCTTACCTCCACGACAAATTCCTGATTCGTGGTGGATCGCTGACATTGGATCAGATCATGGAGCAAGGCACCGGCGAAGGGCTAAGCACCAAGTATCTTGTCACGGCGCTGAAAGCCAAGCCCATTGTCGGAGCAATAACGCCAGAGTCGAAGTGAGTCAATATTAAGGATGCCTTTTGTCTACCGGCAGCTGTTGTTTGATAATTTCTCCGTCCTTCATCACGAACACCACGTTTTCCATGGCGCCGATGTCTGTTGTTGGGTCGCCCGAGACAGCAATGATGTCAGCGAACTTGCCCGCTTCAATTGAACCTATCACGTCTGACATCCTGAGCAGATCTGCGGCGTGAATTGTTGCAGCTTGCAGCGCCTCGACCCGTGTCAGGCCGCCCTTTACCAACGCCGGAAACTCTTTCGGCAAGAAGTCAGGTTCATCGTCGAGGCCAAAGGCAATCTTTATGTGATGATTTAGTGCGCGGTGGAAAGCATCGGATTGGTACTTCAGGATCATTCGTGATTTTTCCAAAGCGACTGGATCTAGTCCGCTTGGATTTCCAATTGCTGCATATCGCTGAATCACTGATAACGTGGGTACCAGCCATGTACCGTGTTTCTCCATGAGCGTTGCACCCTCTTCGTCCAGCAGAGTGCCGTGCTCGATCGAATCCACCCCCGCCCTTACCGCAGCCTTGATGCCATCGGCACCTTCTGCATGGGCCATGACTAATTTGTGGGCACGATGGGCTACTTCCACGGCTTTCCTCATCTGTTCTTCGCTTAGCTCTTGCACATTGAAGTCACTCATCGGGTCGGAAATCCCACCTGTCGCAATGAGCTTTATCCAATCGGCACCGTACTTAATGTCGTGCCTAACTGCCGCCGAAATATCGTCAACGTCATCCGTGAGATTTGGACGGCGAGGAAGAGCCTGGTCAGGGGCGAGGACATCAGCGTCACCGTGACCACCCGTCACTGAGACAAAATTACCTGCTGAGACCATGCGCGGCCCTTTGATTAAACCTATCTTTATGCTGTCCCGCAGAGCGAGTTGGCCGTAGGCCAGATCCGATTCTCCCGCATCGCGTAACGTGGTGAAACCGTGATCCAACCAGATTTGTAAGTTATGGACTCCCCAAAGCGCCCCTTGCGGTGAAGACATGCGCAGTGGCCCCGACGCTGACAGGTCCTTGAGATTGCCGAGTATATGCGCATGGCAGTCGACAAGGCCAGGTAGAACTGTCAGACCTGTTAAGTCGACCACTCTGACGGTGTCATTACCATGCTGGCCGACTCGGTCGGAAGGTCCAACTTCAGTGATTTTATTCCCATCGATGAGAATTTCCTGGTCAGTTAGGACCTCACCCGTGCGAGTATCAATCAATCTGGTTGTTTTGATCAATATCAGATCCTTTGTTGCGGCAATGGCGGATGCCAGATTGATGGTTGTGACCAGCGACAGAATCAAGAAAGCCCTGCAGATCATGAGTCCTCCGAAGAGTACGAAGTGAGATTATCATTCATTCAAAAGGCCAATCAAATGGTGCCCCTGCACCAATCGTCGGAGATCGAACGAGTGCCGCGTCGAAAATCCCCATTACGACACGGCGTTTTATAAAACGGCGACGCCTCAGCGATAGACCATGGTGTCATCTCATATTCCGCCGTCGATGTTACTTGACATGCTATCCTTTTAGTGTAAAGTACAAATGAAAACACCTTCTCTATCGTCATGGCTGAACGGGATCTCCAAAACGCACTCAACTCTATGCGGCAGGAGTTGAACGAAAAGGTTGGGCGAAGAGACCTTTTGAATATGCGAATCATGCACCTTGAGAAAAATATCAAGGGCATGCGAGCTTTGCTGATCAAGGAGAGATTGATATCGCACCGGGAGAAGCAGGGGCAGACGCTCGTGATTGGGATCACGGAAGCCATCCGTACCGTCATGCGCGCCGCGAAGAAGCCCATGACCGCTGCCGAAGTTAAGACGCGCCTGACAGAGGAGGGGTTTGACCTCGAGCGATTCAGGAACGCGGCAGCAGTCATTCACAACACTATGGCAAGAATGGCAAAAGCAGGCGAGCTTGAAGTCGACCGAAAGACGAAACGCTATCGATTCCCCATGACCGAAGAATGATTTTGGAGCTGACCAAACCTGGCACGCAGGTGTAGTCGGCTCAGTGAAGAGCCTCCCCGAGAAAGTGATTTTGGACACCACACAGTCGAGAAGGTGACATTAGCCACTTTTCGATGTGCACTATTGTGGCCGCGATGCCGCGGCCTCGGATGAGGAGAGCTCATGGATCAAGAGAAAAAACGCACCAGGAAATCTCCTTTGCCGCGCCAAACAGGATCTTTCCGAATCGCTATTTTCTGGCCATCTGCGCGTTTAGCAGTATTGATTCGCACCAAACCGCCTCTCCTACACTGAACCCTGTACATCCGAACGTCACGCGATGTGGTAGCGTTAGTCAGCTTCTCTTCCTGCCGCCCGCAGCTAAGGCTGCTCCCGTCACCTAGAAGAAGTGCTGCTAAGAGGCGGCATAAAGGGGACGTCCTCCCTTCCCGTGGTCTTGCTCGGAAAAAAGCCGGGCCCCAGCGAGTCACGATTGGTGCAAGCCTCTGGGTTTCCCGGCGTAGCACAGATACGGTTACCGTAGCGTGTCGAAAAAAGCCTACTGGCCGTATCGCTGCAAGAACAACAAGGAGGAAACGATCATGTATTTAGTCATGGGCATTACCGGACACGTTGGAGGCGCCACCGCGCGGCATCTGCTGAAGCAAGGCAAACAGGTGCGAGCACTTGTGCGCAAGGGCGAGAAAGCGACGGAGTGGGCAGACCAAGGCGTGGAGTTGGTGGATGGAGACTGGAACGATGCGACAACCATCGCGGCGGCACTCAAAGGTGTTGAGGGTGCGTTTGTTATGTTGCCGACTGTATTGGCACCCTCGCCTGATTACAGAGAAGCAAAAGACGTGATTGCGAACTATGTCGAGGCGCTGACCGAGGTAGTACCGCCGCGGGTGGTAGCGCTTTCGTCGATGGGCGCGAATAGAACAAACGGGCTGGGGATCATCACGTCCCTATCGCTTTTTGAGCAAGGTTTTCGCAGCCTGCCATCTCCGGTCGCATTTGTGCGCGCAGGCGGCTTTTTCGAAAACTTTCTTTTCGGCTTACAGGCCGCCCAAGGCGGAACACTACCGGTCTTCTACAATCCTACAAACCGGAAATCAACAATGGTTGCGACAAACGACATCGGCGCAGAGGTAGCAAAGCTTCTGACCGGGCCGGCGTGGTCAGGGCATCGCGTTGTCGAGCTCGGTTCGATGGTTAGCGCGGATGAAGTGGCGGAACGATTGGGTCAAGTCCTAAAACGCGACGTAAAAGCCTTTGCCATCCCGCGTGCAGGGTGGGCGGAAGCGCTCGAGCAGTTCGGCATCCCGAAGGGCCAAACTGGACCTGCCGAAGAAATGTATGAGGCCGTGAACGCGGGATGGATGGCGCTCGGAATCACGGGTGCGGAGCACGTAGCGGGTACGACGTCCGCACGCGATGTGTTTGCGGCTGCTCACAAGGCCGTCAAGGCGAAAGCGGCCTGAGCCCGCTCCGCGAGGTCAGCCTGCTGACCGTCGCAAAAGGCGCCCTGGCCACGGCGATGACGCGCAACGGAGTGCGCCGTCTGGTTTGCGTCAGCGCCCTGGGTTGTGTTTTCGGAGGTGATGAATGAGAAGGGTTCTGTTGGTCGGCTTCGATCCTGCGACGGTGGACTTTTCGGATCCGGCGTTGCCGCCGGGTATGAATGCAGAGAAGATCCACGCTGGAACCAAGCTCGCGCTCGCCGATATGTCCGGGCGGGGCTGGCTTGCGGAAAACTGCTTCATCAACCCTGACGATACTGCGGCGACGACGGTAGAGCACTGCCTGGCCAGTCACCGCTATGACTGCGTGGTGATCGGCGCGGGCGTGCGCTTGGCACCTAGCCGCTTGGGCGTATTCGAAGCGGTGGTCAACGCCATCCACCGCGCCGCGCCGCAAGCGGCCATCGCCTTCAACACACGCCCTGACGACAGCGGCGCAGCAGCCGCGCGCTGGATTTGACATGCGGTTTCGAAGGGCTCTGATGGGGATCGGGGAGACCAGCGAACGCTTCGTTCGCCCTGAGTGACCGACAACGGGAGTTTTGAGGATGGTGGGGAAGGACCGCCAAGGTCACAATCGTCAGCAGTTCGGAAGTATCGCCCGGATCGGTACTCATAAGTCGGCTAGTGTTTATTAGGGAGTGATGTGACGGCTGCGGATTCACGGGGATCTTAGTGGCGCGGGCCAGAAGTCGGCTTCTGGTAAGTCTGCCGATGACGATCCATGAGATCCCTTCTGATCGACGGGCAATGCAGAACTTGGCTGCGTGTTCGGGATTCACATCGAGAAACGCGCTTGCCTTGATTGAATTTGGTGCGAATTTCCCGCATGCTCGGCGACCTTACCTTATCGGATTATGGAAGGCGTGTCCGTGACAGCATAGGAATCCCGACACCCTCCTCGGTCATGAGTGCTATCGATCATTTCACTCACAACCCATCCTGGTCCCAAATCCCTGCAAACCAGGCACCATCGAATCTCAACTCAGGCATCGCATAGAATTTTGCTCGCAGGATAAGGTCGAACCCGATCGGGAATTTCACTGCGCCTCCGGCGTTGATCCGGCTGCAAGCAGCCCTCCTGCCGGATCCCACACAAGAGACAACTAGTGACTAGGTAGTGGGTCAGA
>JBAUVZ010000180.1:0-12162 GCA_049583505.1 Candidatus Sulfotelmatobacter sp. | reverse complement strand
GCGCGAGGCTGACTCGCCCATCATCAGCAGTTACTACGGCGGCAACATCCGCCACTACCTCGCTGAGGAAGAGCGCAAGAGATGGAGGTAGGCTCATCCTCGTGGTTTCTGATACCTCCGATAGGACTCACCTTGGTCAAAAACCAAGCCGGGCGCGGGGTTTCGTCGGAGTATCAGATTCTACTATCACGTCATTTTCTTGGTTATTGATAGAAATTGATACGTTCGAAAAAACGTGCAGGCCCACAAGAAAGAGGGACCGAAGTTCTTGCAGCGCTTAGTGGCCAAGCAGAAGGCCAGGTTTAAAGACTCATGACCTGGAACAGCAGCGAGCTCTTTCGTCGGATTGCCTCCGGTTTGCGCGAGATCCACCTGCAATCGTTAGCAAGTCTTCCGACAGGCCGACTTCTCGGTTCAAATCACTTCCTCGAAGCCCGTTTCTGGCTAACTTCCGTGTAGCCGATGACGCAACGGCGGTGTGTTAGCGCCAGCGAGGGTTATAGTCCCATTCACTCGGTTGCAGCCTGATGTACTGTACGACCCTGGGGCGAGCCGCACGGTTCGGGCTGGAGGAGTGCGGCAGCGCATGGTGCCAGATTATGAGATCTCCAGCGAGGCCCGGTATTGGCACGGGGCCGAATTTCTCAAGATCCTCATTGCGCGGGTCGATTTCGTCAGGAAGGCTCTTCAGCCATGTCTCAATGACCCGATGAAATCCAGGAACGCATTTAAAAGCACCCTGGTTGGCTGTCGTATCCGTTAGGTACAGAATGCCCTGAACCCCGAAAGGTATCGGCAATTCCAGGCTGACGTCGAAGTGCAGACCTTGACCCGGAAAACTCCAGCCGGGACGCTCGGGCGGATTCATACCGCCTTGATCGACCGTAACCCAAAGATCCTCACGGTCCCAGAGTTGAGAGAACACCCGATGAATCCTGGGTGAATCGCGGTTAGCCCAAAAGGCTGGATGGTGCAGTAGTGGTACCCAAATGCCCTCTCGGTTGGCGGTTCCGTACCAAGTGTCGGGTTGCTCGGGGTCCATTCCTAGAAAGTCGTAGATAGCCTGTGCAGCGGCCTGGCACTGCTCCGAGGAGACGGCGTTATGCACGACGACGTAGCCGTTCTCTTTCCAGAAGTTCAGGTCGGCGCTTGTCAGGACGGATTCGCTTTCGTCCGAAGTTCGGGCCGATCCTATCGGGAGGCCCCGGCCACTGAGGGCGGCATTCAGAAGCTGGAGGCGACGAGTGTCGATCATGCCCCCATTCTTCTCTAGAATCCACGCCTCGAACCGGTCAAGCGTCGGTCGGTTGCAATAGATGTAGTTTAAGGTTTCGCGGAGTCCGATCCGGAGACCACTCAGCAGCGTGTTATCAGCCACCCAGTCGGCATCGACCTGGTTCTTACTCGCGCCGCCGTCGTGGGTTGCCATGCGCCGGGACCAGAACCGTTTGAGATGAAGGACACCGAGCGAACCCAGTTCCTCTTTTGCGGCAAGCGGAATGTTTCCCTGGAATTGCAACGGAGCGCTCAAGCTGGGATCCTACGACGGACAGTCATTGGTGAAAACGCCATAACGCATTGGTTGCTAACGTTCGCGCAGCCAGTGCAACATCGAGGGATAAGGCTCAATTCTGAGCGCCTGCGCACGCTCTTTCGTGACAGTCAAGCCCGCCCACTCCAGAATCGGAACGCCAAAGTAACGGCCGGCGGCAAAACTCTCTATGATCGAATCCGATCCGCCGCGATAGCCGTCCTTATGAAAGACGAACTCTGGCGGGAGGCCGAGATGGAGTGCAGCCGCGTACGACCATGCGATGGCGGCCATTTCAATTCCACCATCACTACCAGCATCACTGTTGACCTGAGCACGCTCCGCGGCGGGAAGCAATGCCAGGTGGCCAGCCTCATGCAGCAGGTCGCCTGGATACAGCAACTTTGACTTGTCTATCGTCAGTACGCCGTTTCGTATGTCGATACCCGGCAGGAAAGCACCGTTTGAGCTGGCCCCAAGCTTAACCTGCAACCCGATGCCGGTGAGGAATTCCAAGATTCTCGCAACGACCGTTTCGTCGTTATTCATCCTGACAGGCACCGTGCCGCCGAGGTGCATCATTGAAGGCGATTGAAGACCGCGTGATAGAAAAAGGGATTTTTCCCTGGCACGATGAACAGGCTGAACTTGCCGGTCTTCTCGTTTTCAAACGAATACGTTCCCTGTTTCAGTTGCTTGAGTCCGCCGTAGAAGCGCAAAGAAAATGCCGTAAGCGGGGGTGTCGGACGCCGTTTTGCAGGCCCCACCGCGAACGACCCTGGCTCGGGCTGGGCCGATTCTGGAAAGTCCTCCACTTCCACCAAAGTGAGCATTTGGCGGGTTGAGCCCGACGTGACCTCAAACGCCGCTCCCTGCAAAGATGTCCATACATCTTTACTCAAGGGGATGGAGTCAGGTTTCACTTCGGCGAGCGCACTCACATGTAGGGCTGCCGGCATGGCCGCCAGCGCGGCCAACATTGTGCAGCCTCCCAAAAGTTCTCGTCTGCTTATGCCCATATTCTTCTCCTCCGCTCCGAAGGCGAAATTTCTGCGTTGATCTAGTTCCGGGATGGGAATATCCCTTGCAAAGCAATAATAAAGGTGAGGGCGAGATACGGTTGAATGTTGGTATGGGGCAGGCCGCCGCCGGTTTGGCCCAATGCTCCTGCGTTCATAGTGGTACCGTCGGTCGATGAAGCGTAAACCTTCCCGCCACGCGTCGCTCCGTCATCAGCCCAGTAATTGCCAGTCGCTGGCACTTGAGTGCCGGGGCCGCTTAAGGCATTCAAGGTGTGGTTGTGCTGTGGCATTTGTGAGGTGAGCAGAGTGACATTTTCCGTACCGCCATTCTGGCCCACCACATATGGAGAGAGCCCGGCACCCTGTCCATGGTGAATTGGCAGTCGGCTCTGCAGGTCGGGAAGCGCAAACGTTGAGGTGCCATTGCCGCCATAGAATGTGCCGATGAGCGAGAACACGGCGGTATTTTGACTAATTGGCAACAACTGGCCGTTACAGAGAGCCCAGCCTCTGGGCGCGAAAGTGCCCGCAAAAATTCTGATTTCCGCAAGAAACGGCTGTGACATAATATTCCTCCTGGACGCGACTTACTCTAATTGCGCGACGGGAAAATCCCCACCAAAGCAATCACGAAATTGATGGTCAAATAAGGCTGAATATTGGAATGAGGCTGGCTGCTCCCGGCCTGACCGACGGCGCCCGTTGCCAAGGCTACACTGGCGGAGGCCGAATAGTTGGATTGTTGCGAATTTCCCCAAAAACCGGCCGCTGGCGATGCCTGATTGACGGTCGTCGAATTTGCCGATGGCGTGTGGCTGTGCTGAGGCATCTGCGTGCTGAGGAGAGTGACATTTTCCGTGCCGCCATTTTGGCCAATGACATAGGGGGAGAGCCCAGCTCCCTGACCGGTGTGAATCGGCGCCCGACTCCGCAGGTCGGGAAGCGCAAACGTTGAGGTGCCATTGCCGCCATAGAATGTGCCGAGGATCGAAAACAGGGCCGTATTCTGACTGATCGACAACAACTGGCCATTGCAAAGCGCATAGCCCTTGGGTGCAAAGTTAAAACCTACCATGCTGATTTGGCCGATAAATGGTTCTGCCATAGATTTTGCTCCTCGTCTTCCGTTTCAGAAATGTGCGGTGCTTCCTAGTTTCGTGACGGAAAAATTCCCTCCAAAGCGATGATGAAGCTTACGGCCAGATACGGCATTATATTGGTGTGGGGTTGACTGCCGCCGGTCTGGCTCATGGCACTGGGTGCCATAGCTGCATTGGTGCTAGGGGCGTACTGCTTGGTATTCGCGCTGCTCGCCCAATAAGTGTTGGCCGGATTACTGACCCCGCCGCTGCCCGAATCCGCATTAGCCGCATGAGTGTGTTGAGGCAATTGTGACGTGAGCAGCGTCACATTTTCGGTCCCACTCAGCTGGCCGATGACATATGGGGAAAGCCCCACCCCTTGTCCTTGATGAATAGGAATTCGGCTTTGCAGATTGGGCAGCGCGAAGGTGGTCGTCCCGTCGCCGCCGTAAGTTGTGCCTAACAAGGCAAACAGCGCAGTATTTTGAGAAATACTCAGGAGTTGGCCGTTACACATCGCCCAGCCTTGAGGCGCAAAATTACCTGCAAACATTCTGATTTCACCTAGAAACTGACTTGCCATCTCTGCCTCCTTCTTGCCCGCTTAAATCTTTCAGGCGCGCATCCAGACGATTGAACACCGCCTGGTAGACAGTTCCTTGATCATTGCGTTCCACCGGGGTGAGGAACAAGTCAAAAGCCCCCATTGAGTCATGTTCCATTGCATAAGTGCGCTGCTCGTGGATTTTACTCCGGTCTCCACGAAACAGTAGCGAAAACTGCTCATACGGTAAAGGCGCCTGCCCTACCTTTACGTCGATCAAATCGAGCGGCGCGCTTTCCCCGCTTTCTTCCCGAAGCCAGAACCTGGTGTTCAGGTTCTGCTCGAACATCGCCCTCGTCAAGTGCGCGCTCATTCTGTTTTCATCCCGGCACCGCATCCAGATCCACTCGCGTTTCGACTGGTAGAGCCGGTCTGTAGCCATGCCATTTCAAAGACTCCAGACGCTCATAAGCCGGGGCCAGCCACTTCGCATTCATCGCAAGCATCAACTCGGTCGCTGCACGCTTCTTGTCGGCCTCATCGCGGACAAAAGGCAAGCAGGGAGTCTTCGCGTCGAATTGGGCGACACGCCGCATTTGGATAATTTCAACCTCCGATGGAACCACCCCGAAGTGGCTATCCAGCAAGAGCCAGACCGCCTCGGGTAATTGCCGGTAGTCGACAAATAAACCGTAGTGGTTGCGATGCCGAAGCGCGGCATTGCAAATGCACGCTAAAACTCTGGCGCCGTACTCTACCATTGACATCTGTCCGACGACATCTCCGACGGAGTACCCGATTCGGGCTCCCAGCGCTCCCGGAATCATCTGGCTGCCGGGCATGTTCTGGTGAGAGACCATGACCTCGACTGGATTCCGATAGAGGAAAATCCAAGGGACCGTCGGAAAGGCTTGCTGAATCAAGGCCAGATCCAAGGTATGCCAGCTGTCGAACTTGATGAAGAAGTGCTGTTCCTGGTGGTGACGCCGGCGACCGAAGGCACTGAGCAAGGCGCGCAACCAAAGTATGCGTTGCCCGTCGGTTATGGACGGATTGTGGAAACCGGCATTCAAGATCGCGTCAACCGGACCGGCCTCGGAGATCACTATGTTTTGCGGCAGCGCTGCCAGCATCTGGGCCGCGAGGGTAGAGCCGCAGCGTGACATGTGGAAGATAAACCCTGTTGGAGGCAGGCCGGGTTCGCAAGTTTCCAACTCGCACAGGCTCTCGATGGAACTCTGGCGTCGAAATAGCAGATTAAAAGGCTGGCGCAGAGCTTCCTCGATGGTGCCAGTGAAAAAGGGATCGGTGAACCTCAGTTTTCCCAGGTGACACCAGTCCACTGTGGGCTGATTGCCCTGCCAGTAGATGCGGATTGGCATCCAGTCAGCGAATTGGACAGCCGTTATTGAATCCATCGTTCCATCCAGACACGCCTGTTGGCTTGCAGGGCGGCGGTTACGTCGTGGACTGTGAAATCGAACCCTCGCGCCTGGCCCAATTGCAGAACCAGGGCGACAAAACTATCTCTGTCTCCAGGCGCTTTCAGCTGCTCTTGCAAAGCGGGATCCTGCAGCACTAGCTCACGGAAGCGCTCCAAGTTTTGTTGCGGCATGTTTGTTTGCGGCATGTTTGTCTGCGGCATGGAGACACCCATCAAACTAGCTCCGTAATCGGCTGGGAATCGGCTGCAGAGAGCTGTCCAGCCAGCCAATCATCCACTACGCAGTCCACCACAAGGTGCAAACGGTCAATGGAACTACCATTGTGCACGCGATGCGGCAGGTTTAAATCCAGGTACCAGGCTTCTCCCTCTTCCATCAATACCCGGCGGCCATCGAGGAAGAACGCCACTCCCGTTGCTGTCTGGATAGGAATGTGAACGCGCACTTCACCATCTTCATATCCCAGCTTGTAGTCCCGGTGCTCGCCAATTCTTGCTCCCGCACGAAGCCGCAGAATCCGTACTGACGTCAACGGACAATGGAATGCGCCCAGAACTTCCTGAATATAGGGACAACGCCCGAGCATCTCCGTGTCGGCAAAAACCGTTGCCGTCGGGTCGGGATACAATTTGTTCGTCGTGCCACCCACCGAACGCAGGGCGACGCCGCTCCAATCACCCTCGTAGATCGTTTTGTTGAAATGCGGTATCCACTCGGTCTCCTCTATGCGCGCGGCATCGCGCTTGAGTCTGACGGGATCAAACGACAACGGCATTCTTACGCTAGCCGGTATCATTCTGCCGCTCCAGTTATGTTCGGGCGGTAGACCATCTCCAGATAGATGTCGGTGGCACTTACGGGTTTGAATCCCAGCCTCTCATACCAACGCAAGGCCGGATTCACTCGCTCCACGTGCAACCGCACAGTTTTGCCCGCTTGTTTCGCCTCTTCGAGCAATCGACCCATTAGCCGGGAACCGATCTTATTGCCGCGATGTTCAGTGATCACAGCAATGTCAACAACGTGAATTTCCTCATCGGTCCGGTTCACAATCAATCGGCCGGCTGCAGCGCCGTTGCAATGGATCACCGAATACTGCGCATCCGGGAACTGCATTCGGTAAGAATAAGTCTGCGCTGCGAACTGCATGCGCAGAAAGTGCTCCTGCATCGAGGCAGGCCAACCCGTCAGCGCCAATTCATCTGTTCGAGTGCTCGAGTACACCGCGAACATGAACGGCTCGTCATCCGGTGTCAGGGGCTCAAGCGTGATTGGCGCTTCACCAGCGCGTTCAGACTGCGCGCCAGCATGCCGGAAGGAAGCGCCGCCGTCATCTTCGATTCGTAACCACTCCAATGTCGCTCCGTGGACAGAAACATCAAGATCGCAGGCCGCGCTGACCCGCGCGTCGGGATGAGGATCGGAGGCCATCTGACGGTCTAAATTGAAAAAGGGAAAGCGTCTGAATGTAAAAACCCGGCTGACGATAACATGGACCAAAAACCGCTGTCAAGGCGGTGTTTCACTGGGTAGTATCCAATTCTAGGACACTACCTTTCACTGATCATTCGTGACGGAAACCGGCGGTGCGCAAGAGATTTCAGCTTGACATCACTCCGAAGTAGAGCGAATATTCTCGGTCTCAATAGTTGGAGAGAATTCCGTAAGCCGTTAGTGTTTTCGACCCTTGGGATCTGAAATTGAGCCGCAGTCGAAGGGCCAGCAAATATTCGCGCCAACGCAGCTTCTCTGCGTCGCCGCGCGAAGATTCTGAGCCTGGAGCTACTCTCATGAAGCGTCCGCTCTCGTTTCGCTCCGCCCGCGTGTTGTTTGTCTTCGTGGTTTGCCTGTTGTTGACTCTGGCTTACTTCCCAATCGCTAGAATCTTTGCCGCGCCCTCTAATTCGGGAGCCACTGTTCAGGGAACGTCGAAGACGCGTATTGGCGCCGAGAGTGCGCGCTATCTCAACCCGATCTATTCAGGCAAATCCGATGCCGTGGTCGCCCTCAAAGCGGCGGCACCAGTGTCGCTCACCACGGTGGATCTTGACGCTGACGGCGCACCCGATCTCATAGCCGGTTACACTACGGCCAAAGGCGGGGTGGTCATCGTCACTCGCGGTAATCCCGATGCTTTTGCGCCCACCGACGCTACCCTCAAGAAGTTGCAGGGTAAGATTCCAGACGCCGTTTTGTCGAAGGCTTCCGTCTTCGCCGTTCCGGTATCTCCTGATCTGATGGTGACGGGCGATTTCAATCGCGACGCGAAGCGCGATGTACTGGTTGCGGCGCGTGGCGGTGCAGCTTACTTACTAGCAGGTGATGGAAAAGGAAATCTCCTGTCCGCAAAGCCGGTGCCGCTCGTCGGGGCGGTGACCGCGATGGCAGCCAGTGCCGACGGTCATGTCGCCGTGAGCCTGGAAACGAAGAGCGGTTGGCAGTTGGCAATCCTCAATCCCAGCGCAGCAGGCTTCACCGCAGGCGCAACCTACCCGTTGCCGGCTCGCGGCGATTCTTTGGCATGGGGAAACCTGGGCGGCGGAGCCGACATAGCTGTTGGAGCCGGGACCACTGTCGTAATGATCTATGCCCCGCTTGGCGCTCACTCACAGACCGAGACTGTCAATATTTCCTATGAAGTGCATGCTTTGGCGCTCGGCGATTTCATTTGGGATCGCGACGGACGCACCGAGGTTGCCATTCTTGCGCGGGACGGCAGCATCCAGATTCTGCAGCACGGAACTCTCGACACGCGTCCGCTGACGACGGCCGATGCCCGCGGCCGCCGGGCTGCGATGATGGCGAAGAGCAAACAGTCACTGGATCCGACTTCCCTCGGCGCATGGAGCATCGCCAAGCAGTTGCCTTCTAGCGTTTCTGCTTCCTCCGCTCCGGTTTCAGTTTCCTCCTTTAGCTCGCCGCGTCTGGCGCCATCCGCAACCCACGACTTGATGGTGATCGACTCCGGAAAAGGCCTGCTCAAGATTCTCGATACGTCCAGCACGGAAGCGAACCCGCGTGCCGAAATCTCATTCCCCAGCGCGCCCGTCGCGGCTGTGGCGTTGCCTCAGAAGTTCAATGGCGAGCGCGACCTTGTCGTTTTGAGCTCTGGCAAAACCGCAGCCATGCTCCTGCCAGCCGACAGCGGCGATCCCACGTTCAACGTCACCACCACCAACGACGAAGACGATGCTGGCGCTTGCCCGTCGGGCAGTACAGTTACCAGCGGAACAGGACCGGACGGCGTACTTAGTTTGCGCGAAGCAATTTGCGAAGCGAACAATAATGGTGGCACCGACGTCATCAACGTTCCGGCTGGCACGTATTCTCTCAGCATCAGCACCGAAGGCGGCAGTGGGAGCCAAAACGACGATGCGGGCCCTTCCTCTGGCGAGATCCAGGTCGGAACCCAGTCGGGTACTAACATCTCGATCGTCGGAGCGGAGGCAAGCAGCACCATCATCCAGCAGACCAACGGCTCCGACCGCGTCTTCGAGCAGGATCCACCGTTCGCTGGTGGCGTTGTCGTCCAAATCTCGGACCTGACCATTGAGAATGGAGATTGCAACACCGGCCTCGATTGCGGTTTCGGCGGGGGCGGAATGCTTGGTACGGGAAACACCGGCGACAACCTGACGCTGATGAACGTTACCTTCAACACCAACACGGTCAATGCCACAGCAAACGGCGGCGCGCTCGCCTCTGGTACCAATGGAGACATGACCATCAACACCAGTGCTTTTTCCGGCAACATCGCGACCGGAGGGATCGGTGGCGCGCTCGACTTCGACGTGGGTGCTGGTGGTTCTGGAAACCTTTCCGTCACGAACTCCAGCTTCACCAACAACACGTCGACGGCCGGATCGGATCCTGGCGAGGGTGGCGCGGTGGTTGTGGATCTTGCTACGGGAAGCAGTGGCACCATCAGTGGGTCAACCTTTACGGGTAATCAGGCGGAGGGTTCGGGCTCGATCGGCGGCGCGATCTCTGCCAACCTGGGTACAACCGTCTCCAACTCCCGCATCGTGGGTAACAGCGCGTCCACGATGTCGGGCTTTGTGGAAACCGGAGGCTCAGGAAACACGGGGGTCGTCATCGATAACTGGTGGGGATGCAATGCCGGGCCAGGCAATGTTGGTTGCGACAGCGTCGGCACCGATGGCTCGGGATCGGCCGTAACCTTCAATCCCTGGCTGGTGCTGAGCATCACCGCCAATCCAACTCAAATTCTCCCGAACACCGGTACCTCGACGCTAACCGCCGACCTCACGCACGATTCGGGCGGCAACAGCGGCTTCAGTGTTCCCGATGGTACGCCGGTCTCATTCGCCGCCACGCTGGATAGCAGTGTGAACCCGGCGAGCAGTACGCTCACCAGCGGACAGGCGACCTCGGTCTACACTGCGGGAAGCACGGCCGGCAGCGACACCAGCGTTACCGCCACGGTGGACAACGCGACGGCCAGCACCACCATCAACATTCTCGATACCGTCATCTTTAATACAAGTCCCACCGGGCTTTCCTACACGGTAGACGGCGTCACTTACACGACCCAACAGACCTTCAACTGGGTGGTGGGATCTACGCATAGCGTTTCCACTACTTCACCGCAGGCAGGCCCCCCCGGATCGCAGTACGTTTTCAGCAGTTGGTCGAATAGTGGCACCCAGTCGCAGACCGTCATCGCGCCGGCCTCGGAGACGACCTACACGGCCTTCTTCAGCACGCAATACCAGTTGACGACCGCGGCGAATCCCAGCGGTGACGGGACAGTCTCGCCCACTTCTGGCAACTATTACTCCTCGGGCACGGTGGTGCCGCTAACGGCCACCGCGAACGCCGGCTTCAACTTCAGCAGTTGGACGGGCCCGGTGGCGAACCCCAGCAGCGCCTCGACCACCGTGACCATGACCGCGCCAGCCGCGGTTACGGCGAACTTCAGTGGACTCACGGGCACTACCACTGGGTTGGTGTCGTCCGCGAATGCGTCGACGTTCGGTGGATCCGTAACCTTCACCGCCACGGTCACGTCCGGCAGTGGGACGCCCACCGGAAATGTCAGTTTCGAGAACGGGACCAGCAGTCTTGGGACGATCAAGCTGGTCGGCGGCAAAGCGAGTCTCACCACTTCTGCCCTGAGTGCGGGTTCGCACACGATCACCGCTCAGTACAACGGCTCGACGAAATATGCGGTCAGTTCCGCTACATTGACGCAAACGGTGAATAAGGTGGGGACGACGACCACCATCACGAATGCTTCGCCGAACCCCTCGACCTACGGCCAGTCCGTGATCTTCACGGCGACGGTGACCACAACCGCCGGCACGCCCAGCGGCAAAGTGGTGTTTAAGCGGGGTACGGTAGTGCTGGGCAGCGGCACCCTGTCGGGTGGCACCGCCAGCTATACCACCACCACGGCGACCCAGCTTCCAGGCGGAGCGGATGCCATCACTGCGGTCTATAACGGCGACAACAATCACGTCACCAGCACCTCCGCGGTATACACGCAGACGGTCGACATAGCGGCGACGACTACTTCGCTCGGCACCTCGGGATCTCCCAGCACCTCTGGGAATCCAGTGACGTTCACGGCCACCGTGAGTTCCACCGCGGGCAGTCCGCAGGGCAATGTGGTCTTCCGAGATGGAACGACACTGCTGGGGACGGTGCAGTTCGAGGGCGGAACTGCCCAATTCACTACCAGCGCCTTGACGGCCGGGACGCACACCATCCACGCCCATTACCAAGGCACCGGCAATTACGCTGCCAGCACGGCACAGGTCACGCAGCTGGTCAATCCATAACGGACGCGAAGTGCAACAAAACGGGAGCCCGGCGAGTCGGGGTGGATTCCCGCAAGCTGCTATCCGCATCCAAATTTCGGTGGCTGGCGGCGTGGCGCCTGCGTGAATCGTAGGCTGAGCGAGGGAAGGCGTAGTGTCCCCTCCCTCTCGCACCGATGCCTAAAACCGCCCGCGACGGTCTCTAAACTCACCATGTCAGCGTCGCTGCGCTCCGACAGTTGTTCAGCTTCGCTCCGGAACGCCGTTCTGCTTCCCTCCGGAATTGATGTTCGCCTTCACCGGAAAGAACAAAAAACCTTTAGTCGGACTGTCCGCCTTATGTCCGCAAACGCGAGGCAGAGTGAGGCGGAACGGAGGCAGAAGGTGGCTGCGGTTTCGGGATTCGTATCGACAAACGCCCTTGTCTTGATTGAATTTGGTGCGAATTTCCCGCATTGTCGGCGACCCTTACCTTAGATTATGGAAAGGGTTGCCAGTGAAACCGTCAAAATCCCGACACCTCTCCTCGGTCGTGAGCGCTGTCGATCATTTCACTCATAACCCATACTGGTCCCAAATCCCTATAAACCAGGCACCATCGAATCTCAACTCAGGCATCGCATAGAAGTTTGCTCGCAGGATAAGGTCGAACCCGATCGGGAATTTCACTGCGCCTCCGGCGTTGATCCGGCTGCAAGCAGCCCTCCTGCCGGATCCCACACAAGAGACAACTAGTGACTAGGTAGTGGGTCAGA
>JBAUVZ010000179.1:0-3390 GCA_049583505.1 Candidatus Sulfotelmatobacter sp. | reverse complement strand
TTTCCTTCGCGCGTGTTCAAGGGAATGCGCATGTCGGGACACATGGGGCATGCGCGCGTGACGCAGCGTAACCTGCGCGTGCTGGGCGTGGACAAGGACGAGAACCTGCTGGTGGTGGAAGGCAGTGTACCCGGGCCTCAGGGTGGATATCTGGTAATCATGAAGGCGAAGAAGCCGCCCAGAGAGCGCCGCGGATTTGCGGGTTCGGCTACGGTCGATCCGTTGAAGGCGGCTAAGAGAGCGGCGAAGAAGGCGTAGAACCAGTGGTCAGTATTCAGTGGCCAGTGGTCAGAGTGAAAGCAATATGGCATCGATTGATATTTACAATTTGGGCGGCGCCAAGGTTGGGACATTCGATCTGGCCGATGAAATTTTCGGCGCGGTGAATGAAGATCTGCTCTGGGAGGCGGTGAAGCATTACCGCGCCGGGCAGCACCGCGGCACGCATGCGACCAAGGCCCGCTGGCAGGTTTCCGGTTCGGGCAAGAAGCTGTGGAAGCAGAAGGGCACGGGACGGGCGCGCATCGGCTCGATTCGTTCGCCACTGTGGCGGCACGGTGCTACGGTGCACGGTCCCACGCCGCGCTCCTACGATTACGCTTTCCCGCGCAAGAAGCTTTTAGGCGCGCTGCGCTCGGCGCTGGCGGCGAAGTTTGCCGACGGCAAGCTGACCGTGGTGAATGCGTTCGAGCTGAAGGATGCAAAGACGAAAGCGTTCCGGGCGGCGCTCGACGCGCTTAGGGTTGAAAAGACGGTGCTGATTGTGGAAGCGCCGAACGCTGCGAATCGCAATCTGGAGCTGAGCTCACGCAATATTGAAGGGCTGGAGCTGATCGCGGGCAATGAGGTTCATCCTTACCACTTGCTGAAGTATGACCGCGTGATTTTTTCCCATCCCGCGATCGAGAAGTTGCAGCTCACGTTGAAAGATACTTTGCCCAAGCGGCAGCGCAAGACGAAGGCAGATGAGGGTGGGAAGAAAGCGTCGGCGGCTCCGCGGAAACGTACGCGGCATGAAAAAGCGGCGGAGGTAGCCTGATGAAATCCGCATACCAAATCATTCGGCGTCCGGTGATCACGGAAAAAGGTTTGGCGATCAAGGAAAACCAGAACACGCTGGTGTTTCAGGTGGCGCCGAAGGCTACGAAGACCGAGATCAAGCAAGCGGTGCAGACGATTTTCAAGGTGAAGGTGTATTCGGTGCGCACGGCGACGTATCCGGGAAAAGAACGGCGGCGGGGGAAGTTTGCCGGCTACCGTCCGGACTGGAAGAAGGCTTATGTGCGGCTGCGGGCGGGCGAGAAGATGCCGGAGTACGCGCAGAATTTGTAGTGGCAGGAAGCAGATTCCTCACCGGGCTTCGCCCGGCTCGGAATGACAACAAGATTAAGAGCTGATTATGGCAATCAAGACATATCGACCTACTACGCAGACGCTGCGGTATCGCACGACGATCGTCAACGACGATATTACGACGCAGCATCCGCACAAGCCGCTGGTGGAGAAGAAGCAGCGTACTGGTGGACGGCGCAATTCGGGCGACATTACCAGTTGGCACCGGGGCGGCGGACACAAGCAGAAGCTGCGCATTATCGACTTCAAGCGGGAGAAGGCGGGCATTCCGGCTACGGTGACGACGATCGAATACGATCCGAACCGCTCGGCGCGGATTGCGTTGCTGGCGTATGCCGACGGAGAGAAGCGTTACATTTTACAGCCAGAAGGTTTGAAGGTTGGGCAGAAAGTTGTGAGCGGGCCTGAGGCTGACATTCTTGTGGGCAATGCTTTGCCGCTGCGCAATATTCCGCCGGGCACTTCGATTCATAATCTTGAGTTGAAACCGGGCAAGGGGGCGCAGATGGTGCGCTCGGCGGGCGGGGCTGCGCAGTTGATTGCGAAGGAATCCGATTACGCGCTGGTGAAGCTGCCTTCCGGGGAGACGCGGAAGATTTCGCAGGATTGCATGGCAACCATCGGGCAGGTGGGGAATCTGGATCACGAGAACATCACGATCGGTAAGGCGGGACGGACGCGCTGGCTGGGATGGCGTCCGGTGAACCGCGGCGTATCGATGAATCCGGTGGACCATCCGCATGGCGGTGGTGAGGGCAAGACTTCGGGCGGACGGCATCCGGTGACGCCCTGGGGGCAGCCGACGCGCGGATATAAGACGCGGAATAACAAGCGGACGGATAAGTTCATTGTGAATAGGCGGACGAAGTAGCGGCGCCGGCGGGAGCAGATTCCTCTGGTCGCTTTGCGACCTGCGGAATGACAAAGTTGGTTTGAGGTCGGGACAAATTTATGGCACGTTCAACTAAGAAGGGCGCGTTCGTGGATGGCTTCCTGATGTCGCGGGTGGAGGCCATGAATTCGCGCAACGAGAAGAAAGTTTTGCGCACCTGGTCGCGGCGTTCCACCGTGGTTCCGGAGATGGTGGGGCACACGATTGCGGTGCACAACGGCAAGAAATTTATCCCGGTGTACGTCACGGAGAACATGGTGGGGCACAAACTGGGCGAGTTCAGCTTCACGCGGAACTTCAAGGGCCACTCCATGCGGGCGGCTACGGAAGTGGCGGCGAAGCCGGCGGGGATTCCGGGAGGTCCGGGAGCGATTACTCCTTCGGCCCCGGCAGCAGCGGCGCCGCCGCCGAAGGCATAAGGGGACACTGATGGAATTTCGAGCAGAAATGCGTTACTTGCGGGTCTCGCCGCAGAAGGCGCGCCTGGTGCTGGAGTTGATCAAGGGGCGCAAGGTGGAAGAAGCGCGCAACACGCTGTTGTTCACCAAGAAGCGGGTGGCGGCGCATGTGGGCAAGCTGCTGCAGTCGGCGCTCGACAACGCCAACTTTCTCAGTGCCGAGAAGAATCTGGACGTCGATCTGGACAACCTGTACGTGAAGAACGCTATTGCGAATGACGGTCCGCGCATGAAGCGGATTCGTCCGGCGCCGCAGGGACGGGCTTACCGGTATCAGCGGCGCATTTCACACATCACGCTGGTGTTGGCGGAGCGGGGGAATGGTTCCGCTCGCGTTTCTGGTGAGGGGCGGACGGCTGCTGCGGCTCCGGCTAAGCGGCGGACGCCAGTGGCGAAGAAGGTTGCGGGCGGTGGCAAGAAGAAGGCGGCTGGGAAGTAAGGTTTTTCTTGGGATTGATTAGGAGAAGCAATGGGACAAAAAGTCCATCCTTATGGTTTTCGGCTCGGCTATACCAAGCCGTGGAAGTCGCGCTGGTTCGTGGAGCGGGACTACGACAAGCTGCTGCTCGAAGACATCAAGCTGAAGAACGAACTGAAGGACAAGCTGAAGTCGGCGGGCGTGAGCTCGATTGAGATTGAGCGTCCGGGCAACAAGCTGCGCATCATCATCAAGACGGCGCGGCCGGG
>JBAUVZ010000178.1:0-7848 GCA_049583505.1 Candidatus Sulfotelmatobacter sp. | reverse complement strand
GGGTCGCACCCAGCAAGATCCCGGAAAAAACAGTAACGATCAGTCTTTTGCGCCGGAAGCCGATGGCGATCAGTTCCCGCGTGGGAACGGAAAACGAGTGTTGATTCGCGGGCGGCCGGATGACTAGTTCTTCCATTTGAACTCTCCTTGCACTCGCTGGCTAGTGCGTGGGCGTATATACCATGCCTGTGTTCGTATAGGGGATAAACGGCCTGATCTTTGATATCACGTTCTTCGGAACGTAGAGCATATCTCCAGGTTTGAGAAATACATCTTCCTGCAGATTTTCAGATTTCAACATTTGCTTAACATTGAGCTTTGTTACCTTTACCCAGTCCGCCGAAACGCGACGAAATAGCAGCACCTGAGAATGCTTCGCGCTATCAGTTAGGCCGCCGGCGACCGCGAGTGCCTGGGTTACGGTCGTGTCACCAAGCAAGTCATATTTGCCCGGCTTTCCCACCTCGCCGGACGCCACAAAGTAAGGCTTTTCGAACTCTTTAAGGACGATCGTGACTTCCGGATCGTGAAGAATACCGGAGTAAGCGCCGCGTATCGCCTCCGATGCCTGGGGAACTGAAAGCCCGGCCACATGGACCTGCTGCGCCCCGTGGAGCGGGATGTACCCGTCTGGACCAACCCGCACGCCAGTTTGGCTAAATTCCGGGCTGAACGGGAACTCCAAATCAAAAGAATCATTGACGCGGAATCTGTACGGCGGGTTCCGCTCTTGGAGCGTTGGGGAGGTCGTACTTTTGCTTTGCAAGTCAGAAACTCGTTGTTCTGTCAGGGCCTGTGTCGCAGGTTCTGACGTAACCTGGCCCCAGAGTTGCAATGCGGAAAGCGTGAAAAAGAGGAACAAAATCGTCTGTCGCATTCGTAATGACCTCACAGGCTTTAGTCGCAAAGAGAAAATAAGCTGTTGCCGCAGAGGACTGGCATAGCGTTTTGGTCCACATTGCAGCGTTTTCGCCGAAATTTAGCAATGACCCAAGGTAATCGCCAGGTAATGATGCGCTGCCCCCTTTCGTTTCTAAGCTCGTTCAGGTTTAGGCCTAACTTCTAGATTCACGCACTTGGCACAGCGAAATAAGATGGCTTCGCGGAATCAGCGGCAGCGCGCAGATCGCGCTCGTAGGTAAAATGCAATCAGGCTGGGAATCGCGACTGACTCTTTTCTCGGCTAACGCGCGCAGCCAGGTCAGATTTCCTCACTGCGATAGACGCTTTGATGTTGGATTGGAATAACGTCTGTTCCTTCGATCAGGCCGTGATTAAAGGCAAGCGTCAGTTCTACGCGACTGGAAACACCTAACTTCTTGAATATGCTGAACAGATAGTTTTTCACTGTGTGCCCGCTAATGCCGAGTCTCGCAGCAATTTGTTGATTTTTCACACCATCCGCAACGAGCCCAACCACCTCGCGTTCGCGTCTGGTTAGGAATGCCATCCTATCTGGATCAACGCTTGGTATTGAAGTGCGTGACAGGGCTCCGAGAACGAATCGCAATGCCTCAGTGCTGGCCCACAGTTGGCCGCACACTACACTGAAGATGCATTTCTGTAGGGATTCCAGAGATCCATCACGGGTGAAGACCCCACTGGCACCAGCGCGAAAAGCCTCGATCACGGACGCGCTCTTGAGGGAATCTAGAAGCATCACGATTGGTAGCTCTCGCTTGATCATTCGCAATTGTCGAGCCAACTGAAATCCGCCCGTTGGTTCCCCATCTAGGTGTTCGCTGAGCAAAACAATGTTGGGAGACTCATCATTTACAACTTGGGATGCTCGCGCCGGCGTGGTGACGGCAGCCACCACGTTGATCTTTGAGTCGTGGCCGATGGCGTCTGCGAGTAGCTGACATGCCATTTTTGTACAATCGACAAGCAACACTCGGATCGGTTCGCGGTTAGGTGGGGGCAAGGTCGTAAAAGTCGCTCTGAAAGAGAAAATCCTGTAAAACTGCGGGTCCTACAAGTCCTGCGAATACCATGTCAAGCTGAAAAGCTTGGTTCTAAGTCTGTGTACGACAGTGGCAGATCGCCGGGCGCCCGTTCGTGGTCGGGCATCGCGCTTCGCTGGCGCAACCGTCGACTTAGTTTGTGTCGCTGGATTGAGTGGTTACCGGCAGCCGGGCGCCAGAGGCAACGGCGACAATTCCGCGCCACGATGCATTCTTGCCAATGCAATAACTTTGCCTACAGCCTTTTGTAGAGCGCTTCTGGGATCGGGAATGTACGCCGGTTCAGCACAGCACCAAGAACGCGGACATTCGCACTTTGAAGCTCTTGCAAGGCTCTCTGAGCAGTCTCGCGGCGGGACGAGTTTGCTTTCAGAATCAACACGACACCGTCACTGAGACCACCCAGGATGATAGCGTCGTTGCATGCATTCAAGGGCGCGGCATCGATCAGAATGTGATCGAAAGCTGTTCGCAGCTCGGCGATTCGGGAACGCATCCGATCCGACCCAAGCATCGTTAGCCCGGCTTCCGCAGAAGCACCGCAGCTCAAATACCAGAGATTCTGTGACCACCGGTGGGCATACTCCCGAATGGGACCGGATCCGAGCAGCGCATCAGAAAGTCCGTGGTGATTCTCCACGCCGAATTGCTGGTGCAAGCCAGGAGAGCGCAAATTACAGTCTACAACGCAGACGGATCCACGGCCTTGCGACGCCAATTCCTCCGCTGCGCGGGCACACATCCAACTGCAGCCGCAGCTCGATTCGGTTCCGGCGAAAACCACACGCCGGGGACCTTGGGGGGGGAGAAACAGCTTTTGCACGAGCTTGCCAATTTCGTCCCTGATCGCACCGCTCCCTTCCAGAGAAGGTGCGGCGGGAAAGGCGTCTTCCACGGGGGGAGGTGCCGCATGCGGTTCCTCCGCCGGGGACTGCACAATTTCATGCATTCTGCCCACTTGAGACAACAGTTCAAAATTTCTGCTCAAAGGATTCTCCAAAATACTGTTTTTTATTTGTCCTGCTAGGGGGAGGATGCAGACTAATTGGCGAAGTGCTGGTTACTCTCCAGCCATTGAATGATCTCTCGGAAGTAAGCAATCGCGTCTTCCGGTTTCAAGAGTTCGGCGGGCCAAGTCTTGACGGGAAAGGAGGTTCCCTTGGGCCCGAGTGGTCGAGCTTCAGACGCCGCATTTTCCAAGGGAATCGTCTCGGGCTTGAAACTCGCGATGCCTGGCTCGGAGCGCATATTCGTAAGATCGAAGTCCGCAGCGACCTGGTGTATCACCTCGACATCGATCGTCTTCTGTCGGAGAGAGCACGCCAGGGACAACGCGTTGAAGCAAATATTATTTATATTGCGTGGAACTCCTTCACTCAATTCGGAAATCATGTTCGCCGCTGGTGTGGTGAAGAGGGGAGCGTCCGGACGCCCGGCTATGCGGAGCCGGTGATTCATATAACGGGCGACTTCTTCGGGGGGGAGAGGCGCGAGGGTGCTCAACAAAGACACGCGCTGCCGCAGTTGTCTCAGAGACGGTCGCGCCAGCTTGTCCGCCAGTTCTGGTTGCCCCGCTAGCACGATCTGGAGCAACTTCGCTTGCGGCGTCTCGAAGTCAGAAAGCAGACGTATAGTTTCCAGTACGGAGGGGTCCAGGTTCTGCGCTTCGTCCACCACCACGATAAAACGCCGCCCCGCGTGCGCTTCTTGCAGCAGGCAACGGTTGAACTGTTCGTGCATGGTTACCAGGTCCTGTTCCCCGTTGCCTTCACAACCCAACTCGAGCAACAGAAACCTCATGAACTCCCGCGAATTGCATTGGGTCTGAAACAGGAACACCGTGCGCGCAGATGACCGGAATTGTTGCAGCAACTGAAACAGAAGGGTGGTCTTGCCCATGCCCGGCTTGGCGATCAGTGCCACAAAGCCGCGTCCGGCATCAATGCCATAAAACATGGAAGCCAAGGCTTCTCTGTGGGCCGGGCTAAGATAAAGGAACCGCGGATCCGGCGTGACGCCGAATGGTTGTTCCCGAAGACCATAGAAGTCGAGAAACATTATTGTCCGGCCTGCTCCGGGTCTACAGTCATTTTCGTATTCATATTCTAAGTGTTACCGCTTGTTCGTAGCGCTCGATGAACGCAGCAAGGTTGTCGCAGGCGCTCCACGGCCGTTTGTGCTCTGGTTGTCATGATTGCAAAAAATCAGTTGCGTCGTTACGGTTTGGCTTGCCGGACCGTAAGGACAGTCCAGTATTCGGAGAGTCTATCAACTGAGAACTGAACAGGCTTTAGCCTACCCGCCAGTGGTCGGTGTGAGGTTATGCCGGCGAATCTTGTACAGCAGTCCGCGATAGCTGATCTTAAGCAACCCTGCGGCCCGTTTCCGGTTCCATCCCGTGTACTGAAGCGCACGCTGTATCACTTGAGCCTCCGCTTCATCCAGTACTCGGCGCAGGGTTGAAAATTCACTGCTGGGACCATAACTGACCCCGACGGCCTCCATCTCCGATACCGGCTGCGGATGCTCACCGGCCGGATCCACATCTCCCACGGTACCCACGCGGAGAATATGAGACATGTTTAGCACCTTAATGCGAGAATGATCTACTGACGTACGCCAAAACAATGGATATCTGTGGTGATTGTTCGATACCACAGAACGAGCTGACCCTCTAGACCGCTTCTACTTCATACCCGTCAAGATCGATACAGAGCGAACGCTGGATTGGCTCGACGGAGATGACAAGACTTCGCGCGCCCTTCACCGCCATAAGAATCCCCTCCACGCCACTCAGAGATCCGCCCCGGACGCGGATGCGTTGACCGACTTTCAGGAATGGATGATCCTTGAAGGGAACTTTGCGGACGAGAAGCGTTCTGATCGCTTCAACCTGTTCATCGGGAATGGACACTCCGGCAGCATTTTGGCCCACGAAACTGACCACGCCACTTGCCTGGAGGACGCGAACGCGGTCTCCAGAAAAATAAGCTACTCGAACAAATGCATATCCGGGGAAAAGTGGCAGTTCGACTTCTGTGCGACGATCGCTCCACCGCCGCACGTAGCTCACCAAGGGCAGAAAAACTCGGATGCCGCGTGCGTCTAGGTCGCGCACGGCTACCTTCTCGTGGCGCGAACGCGTGCGAATCGCGTACCAGCACGCCTCCTGATCGGGGACCGAAGGTGCAACTGGCGACGAAACCAGGCTAACGACTTGGCCACTCGTACTCACGGCTCCGCCCTCTCGGTCACACTGTTGACCGCAACCGAACCGATGACATCGGTTCTGACGATAGCTGCTGCCAAGTCAGAACTGATGACAGTTCTCAGTAAACTTGCTGATACTTCTCAAGGGGGGATTGCCAAACCACTTGGCGCGCCCCATAAGCCGCGAGGCGCAATCCTTGAATGGGGACATTATCGAACATCGCAAATATGTGCAAGTGGTAGAAAGATTAGCAGGCCTAGAGACCAAAGACTCCCAACTGGGGAGATTTCGGGGCAGAATTCTCATCCCCCTGCATTGCCCTCCGGCGCGTCGGTATCCACTCAATCAATTCAAAAGCGTGAAATATGACCGGAGAACATCAAGATACTTGCCCCATCTGGAGGAAGTTTAGCAATGCTGTCGGCACCCCATCCTCGCGGATTGAAACCCGCATTTGCCTTCGATTTCCGAAGCACTCACCGGAGACTCGACTGCGTGTACAATGACTCTCCCGAGCACAAGTGCCTGCGACGTATTCCCATGGAAAGGAAGCACCGTGGTCGTCTTGGTGATTGGTGGTGCCGGCTATATCGGCAGTCATGCCGCTCGCACATTGCGGCGTTTAGGCCACACGGCACTAATCTATGACAATCTCTCCACCGGCCATCCCTTCTTGGTGAATGGGTTTGAATTCGTTAAGGGTGACATCTTGGATCGATCAACATTATCCGCTGTCCTGCGACGGGTCGATGCCATCATGCATTTCGCGGCTCACGCCTACGTAGGCGAATCGGTCACGAACCCGCGAAAATATTTCCGGAATAATGTGGAAGGGGGACTTTCACTGCTGAACGCGGCTATCGATGCCGGAGTGAAGAAGATGGTTTTTTCCTCCACTTGTGCGGTTTATGGGGAGCCCTTAAGCATTCCCATCGCCGAGAATACAGCACGTCAGCCCGTAAACCCTTACGGCGTCTCCAAGCTCTTTTTCGAGCATGCACTGGAAGCTTACGATCGCGCCTACGGGTTACGCTTTGCCAGTTTGCGCTACTTCAATGCGGCCGGGGCCGACGAAAGCGGCGAAATTGGCGAACTGCACGAGCCTGAGACTCACCTCATTCCTCTCGCTCTTCAAGCGTCAGCGGGGACGGGGCCCGAACTGCAGGTCTTCGGGTCCGACTACCCAACCCCGGACGGCACATGCATTCGAGACTACATTCACGTGAATGATCTCTCGGAAGCGCATGTGAAAGCTCTCGAACACCTGCTAGCCGGCAAAGATTCTTTCGCGGCGAACTTAGGTACGGGCCGAGGCCACTCCGTACGAGAAGTCATTGCTACGGTAGAAGAGGTGACCGGCAATCCAGTCCCGCTACGCATGGGTCCGCGCCGGCCCGGCGATCCCCCCGCGTTGGTTGCGGACCCACGCCGGGCGGAGAACCTCTTACAGTGGAAGGCCAAGCGAACCCTTCGGGAGACGATCTCAACGGCCTGGAAGTGGATGGCGAGCCGCCGCCAAGCCACTACACGGGTTCTGTAAAATCTTAGTACCGTCAGCGATTGCGACGAGAATAGTTCTTGATTCGGCAGAGGAAAAGTTATGGGACATGAACTCCGGGAAAAGCGAGTGGCGATCCTCGGCGCTGGCAAGATGGGTGGAATCCTGCTCCAAGCACTGCTTAAGAACAACCTGCTTACACCCGAGCTCGCCTGTGCCACCGTGCAACACGAAGAGCGAGCGAAGCTGCTTGGCACGAAACTGAATGTTAAGGTCGGAACCGATAACGCAGCCGCAGTCAAGGGAGCGGACATCATTCTGATCGCTGTAAAGCCGCAAGTCGTGCAAGAAGTGATACGCGAAATCCGTGGGCACATCACTCCCGCCCAGTTGATCGTTTCAGTCGCGGCATCGGTGCCGACATCGATGATTGAGAGCGGCCTTCCCGAAAAGATCCCGGTCGTTCGGGCGATGCCTAACACGCCTTGCTCCATCGGCAGCGGGATGACGGCTGTGTGCAAAGGCAAATACGCTGACGCCGGACACGTTGCCATGACCTGCAGGATGTTCGACGTAGTCGGCCGAACCGTTGTAATCGACGAAAAGCACATGGACGCCGTCACAGGTCTGTCGGCGAGCGGTCCCGCTTACATATACATCATCCTGGAATCGCTAGCCGAAGCCGGTGTAAAGGTAGGTCTTCCCCGGGATGTTGCTACCCTGCTGGCTGCGCAAACGACGCTGGGTGCCGCCAGAGTCGTGTTGGAGACCGGCGACCACCCGGCACTGCTCAAGGATGCCGTCACTACCCCGGCAGGCTGTACCATTGACGGGATCATGGAACTGGAGGAAGGCAAATTACGCGTGACGCTGATCAAGGCAGTAGTAAGGGCGACACAGAGAGCGAAGGAGTTGGCATTCTCATAACGAACGTGCGTCGTCAAGGCGCCTAATCCAGGGTCCACCTCCAATTTCTCTGGTGCACTGCCAGTTGTTGCATTTAAACCTCTGCCTAGGCTGAGGCGAGCGGGCCCTCGACTTCGCTATCGGCGGCATACGCGCTACAGGGGCGGACAAGCCGATGTAAAGTTCCTTGCGGTCCGGTTTTCGGCAGTTCCGCACTGCGGGATCAGTCACGGTATTCGCGCTTCGTTCTTAGGCGACGACGTTTCCAA
>JBAUVZ010000177.1:0-24660 GCA_049583505.1 Candidatus Sulfotelmatobacter sp. | reverse complement strand
CTTCAGCCGCCCCCCCTCAACATGCAACGTACCCACCAACTCGCCGTGGACTTCTTCCAATTGCGTAACGGAGATGCGCAACCCCATCTGCATGAGGATATCGAGCAGGCGCGCGCGCGTCGGATTCATCAGCAGACTGGTGATGGTCAATTGCGAGTTGGGAAAAAGAGCAGCGGCACAAAGAAAGAAAGCGGCACTGGAGAGATCGCCAGGAACTCGCGCTGCGATGCCGCGCAAACGCTGCCCGCCGCGAATCCGCGCCTCGTTTCCCTTACGCTCGATCTGCGCGCCGAAAGCCCGGAGCGCTACTTCTCCGTGATCCCTTGTCCGCAGCGGTTCTTCAATACGGGTTTCGCCCTCGGCCAGCAGGCCGGCAAACAGCAGGCAAGTTTTCACCTGCGCGCTGCTCACCGGCATCTGGTACTGGATCCCTTTCAGGTGAGCACCGATTATGCGCAGCGGCGGGCGGCCGTTTTGCGATGTGATTCGCGCGCCCATGGCTGTGAGCGGCGTGATCACCCGCTCCATGGGTCGGCGCGCGAGCGATTCATCGCCAGCCATTTCGCTTGAGAACTTCTGACCCGCCAAAATGCCGCTGAGCATGCGGATGGTTGAACCTGAATTCCCGCAATCCAGAGGCAGGCTCGGGGCCGTCAACGCCAACCCGCTTCCCTGCACCTCGATGACGCTGTCTGTGCCCTCCTTGCGCTCCCACTTCACTCCGAGCGAACGCAGGCAACCGAGCGTGCTGGCGCAGTCCGCGCCGGTCGAGTAGTTCGCGAGGCGTGACGGACCGTCGGCGATCGCCGCCAGCATGGCGTAGCGGTGCGAAATGGATTTATCGCCAGGAAGACTCACGCTACCGCGCACGTTGCACGCAGGACGCACCACTGCCTGGGACTCGCTTTTCATCCTGAGATCAATATAAAGGAAGGAGTGGTGATGCTGCATGCGGGATTAGGCGAGGGCCTTGGCCTCGGCAGTGGCCTCGCGCAGCACGTCCGCAGGAACTTCTTTCAGCCGGACGCCAAACTCGAACATCGGGGTTTCGACGCCGCGTCCCCATCGCGCCACATCCCAGTGCGCACGCACGAACTTCACGTCCGGATGCGCCGACAGATCGAGCAATAGCGGAGATTGCCCGCAATAAAACTTCTGCGGAAACGCGGCCACCGGCTTCGCGCCCCACGCCGCGCCGTCCGCTGAACCATAAATGCTGACGTCAAGCGACTCCTGCTCGATGATCCGTGTAATTTCAAGCGTCACCAAGAACACGCGGCCGGCCGCATTACTCACGTCTATCGTTGGGCCGTCTCCCTTGGCGGTAACGATCGTCTTTTCACCAACCAAAACCGTATCAATCATGCCGGAAGGATTGTAGCAAATCACGAAGGGGATCGTGTCAGTTGCTTGTTCCCCCGCTCCGGACCAGTTCGTCGGTCTCGAAGTGGATTTTCAACAGGCAAGATCATGCCGCGTTTCGTGGTGACAGGAGTTCAGAGCACGCTTATATTTGTCCCGACCATGTCAGCCCCGCAAACGCTCGCCAGTACTGCACCGCCCGGGATCGAATCCGCCAAACCGCCCTCGGACCGCCTGCTTTGCCTTGATATTTACCGTGGACTCGCCGTCGCTGGCATGATTCTGGTTGACAACCCCGGCAGCGACGATCTGGCCTACGGGCCGATCAAGCACGCCGATTGGAATGGCTGGACTTCTGCCGACTTCATCTTCCCGTCTTTCCTGTTTCTGGTTGGCATCTCGATGGTGTTCTCGTTTGCCGCCCGCCTTCAGCGCGGCGAATCGAAAAAGCAGATTCTGTTCCACGCCTTCAAGCGCAGTCTGATCCTGATCGTTATCGGCCTTTTTGTGAATGCTTCTCCTATCATCGGTCTCGACCTGCACACCTGGCGCTTCGAAGGTGTAACCCAACGGATCGCGCTCTGCTATTTCGCCGCGGCGATTCTGGTTCTGTGGTCAAGCCGCCGCGGAGCGTGGATTGCAATGTGCGCTTGTCTGCTCGGCTACTGGGCCCTGCTGCGTTTCGTCCCCGTTCCCGGCCTTGGAGTACCGGGACGCGACATCCCATTCATGGACCCGGATCGCAACCTCGCCGCGTGGCTCGACCGCAAGCTGTTCATGGGACATCTCTACAATGGAACCCGCGATCCGGAGGGAATCCTCAGCACGATCCCGGCCATTGCGACCACGTTGATCGGCGTGCTGACTGGTTACTGGCTCCGCTCGGAGAAGAGTCCCGCAACGAAAGCCATTCGCATGCTGTGCGTTGGCATTCTCGGTCTGGCGGCGGGTGAGGTTTGGAATCTCTGGTTCCCCATCAACAAAAATCTCTGGACCAGTTCCTTCGTGCTCTTCAGTGGCGGCTTTGCCCTGGTCTTCCTCGCTTCTCTCTACTGGGTGCTCGAAATCAGGAGGTGGCGCGGCGCCTGGACGATGCCGATTCTCGTGTTCGGAATGAACGCGATTGCCGGTTTCGTCGCCGACTCGTTCGTGTACGGTCCCGGCTACTCCTTCACTGTAAAGGGCCCGAATGGCCCGGTGATGTGGCATGACGCGGCGCAGGCCAAGTTGTTGTCGTTCGGCATGAGCGCGGCCAATGCTTCGCTCATCTACTCGCTGGCCGCGGTTTTGTTCTGTTGGATTCTGTTGTGGTTCCTGTGGCGGAAACGAATTTTCCTCAAGGTGTGACGGACACACGTCACTCCGTCGGATGCGGTCCCGTGAAATCATTGCAGCACGGTTTCTGCGTCGGTTTGAACTCCATCATCTCCACCCGCGACAGATCAGGATCAAACACGTCGAGCTGCCACTTGCCGTCCTTGCCGATCTCCGCCGCTTCGTCGCCGTGCGGTTTCCAGCCATGCGTTTCCATAATCGCTTGCGCTTTCTTCATGTCCGCAACGCCGAGCGAGATGTGATTCATTACACCTGTGAGTTCCAAGTCCATATGCTCGGGCTGGTTCAGCATATATTCCAGCCAATCCGTGCCGTCCGGGACCTGCATGGCCACCCAGTCATCGGGCGTGCCCGCCTTATCGGCTCCGTGCCAGTAAAGCCGGAAGCCGAGAATGTCGCGGTAGAAGTGGTCTTCGGCGTCCTTGTGGTAAACCACGAAACCGGTGTGAATCATGTGGCGCGAAACCGCGAAAGCGGCTAGCGGAGCGGGCGCCTCGGACTTGCCACGTTCGACAAACTCGATGCGGTGGCCTTCCGGGTCGGCCACGCTAAAGCTGAGGCTGTGGTCGGCATGCCCCTCGACCGTAGGCACTTTTAGACCTTTCTCGATTAGATACTTGCGTAGAGCCGCGATGTTGTCGGTAGTGAAAGCAACGTGGTCCATGCGGTCGGTGGCCTTCGGATCGGATGCGGTACTGTAGCCGATCCATTGCGTGCCTACCATGTATCTCACGAGCCCGCCAGACTCTACCGGCTCAGCGGATGCCAGGCCCAGCGTGCCGCTGTAGAGCTTCTTCACTCCCTCCGGCTGCGTGGTGTAGAACGAAACGTGATCGATGCCGAGAATACGGGGCCGGTTGACGGCGGCAGTTTGCGCATGGGCGTAAACCGCAAACATCCCGAGTGCAAGGACTGCGAAGGATTTTTTCATAACGTCCCCGATTCTATCGTAGGAAGATCTGGAAGGCCTTCCTACGGTCGTTCCAGAAATTGCCGCAGCAGCTTGCTTGCTTCCTCCGGCTGCTCCCAAGCCGAGTAATGGCCAGCCTTTGGAATCACGCGCAACTGGCTGCCGGAAATGTGCCGGCGCATCAGTTCGGCTTCATTCACGCCGGTCAGGATATCTTCTTCTCCGGTCACCAGCAGTGTGGGTACATTGATCGTCTTCAATGTATCGACTGAATCCGGGCGCTCCGCCATGCCGCGCTGCACCTGCGCCACGTCTTCAGGCGACATCTTCCGCATCATGTTTAGCGCGCCGGCGACCAGATCAGGCCGCGTTTCCCGCGTGCTCTCGCCCAGCAGGCGTGGAATCATGCTCTCGAAAAACGGCTCGGTGCCGTGCTCCAGGACGTCGCTTGCGGCCTGCAGGCGTGCGGCGCGGGCTCCCGAGGAATCGGCGGGCGCCTTGGTATTGCAAAGGCCGAGCGCAGCCACGCGCCCACGATGCCGTCGCCAGAATTCGAACAAAGCATATGCGCCAATCGAAACCCCAATCAGCGGAGCACGGCCGATATCGGCAGCATCCATCACGTGGGCGATATCGCTGGCGTGTTTCGCCATGGTGGCCGGACCTTCGCCCACGCCAGAATCCCCATGCCCGCGCAAATCCGGGAGAACAATGCGGTAGCGGGTGGCCAGAGCCTGAGCCACCGGCAGCCAAAATTCGTGATTCGCGGGAAAGGGATGCAGCAGAACTACAGGAGGGCCCTCGCCTAGCACGCGGTACACGATCTCCGCGTCGCCGCTTTTTATTTGCTGAAGGGCAATGGACTGCATGGAGAGAATTTAATCACCAAGCCTTGCGCGAGGCTATGGATTCGTGGCGCGCTGCGCACCCACGGGCGCCGTCAGCAGCAGCGGTTCTTCCGGCATCACGATCCAGGCGATGGGATAGGCGAGCAGGCCAACGCCGGTCATGAAAGACGTGATCAGCCACACCAGCCTGACCAACGTCACGTCAACGTCAAAATACTCGGCGAAACCCAGACAGACCCCGGCGATCTTGCGCCCCTGCCGAGGCCGCACCAACCGTTTGCGGGCCACCGACGCACCCACGCGAACGCCGCAATAGGCGCAAACCGCCGCATCGTCCTAAATCACTTTGCCGCAATAGTTGCAGTACATAGTTTCTGCCTCTCCCTGCAGGACAATACGTAATTGTAAACCGAAAGTTCCATGGCGTCCTTCGTCGCCAGAGCCTTCTACACGTCACTCCCGGTACGCTTCCCGGATGTGTTCGCGCGCTTTTTCGGCGCGAGGGGTGCTGCCGTTTTCCGCCAGTACCGTCTGATACTTCTTCATCGCCAAATCGCGCTTCTGCAGCAGGTCGTACATCTCGCCGGCGGCCAGGTTGGCCTTCTGCAGCGTCTCCGGATCGGCCTCCGGAGCTTCACCCACGAGTTCGTACGCAGCTGCAGCTCCGGCATAATCTTTCTGACTGCGCTGTAACTCACCCAGACCCCACGCCGCCAACTCATAATGCAGGTTGCCGTACTTCCCTTCCCGCCCGTTCTGCCATACCCTGCGATAGCCTGCCGCTGCCTCTGGCGTATGGCCGCTGGCGCGCAGCAGGTTGGCTTCCTCCAGCGGGAATAGATAGTTCCTGGGATAGCGCGCTGCCAGATCGTGCATGAGGGCGCGCGCCTCGTCATAGCGGTGCTCGCGCCGCAGAAACAGGCTCAGCACCACCCTGGCATCAACGCTGTTTTCTCCGTTGCTGTCGGCCACCGCGCGCAGGTATTCGAGTCCCTTCTCTTTCGTCCCGCTCAACCCGACCAGCGCCACAGCTACCTTCACGCTCCAGGGCAGGCTGCCCATCACATAGTTATGCGTGCCCACGACCAGCTTCGCATCCACGTGGTTGGGGTCGAGTTCCAGTACGCGTTCGTGATCGTGGCGCGCGCCCACGGCGTTGCGCAGAGCCGAAAACCAGGCTCGCTCGACGAGCGCAGTGTAAAGCGCGAACTGCGCCCGGGTGACGCCGCGGGCGTAGAGTGCGTCCACGTTGTTGGGATTCGCCTTGAGTTGCTGCTCTTCGATGCCCTCGGCACGGTCTACCAACTGTTTGATCCGCTCCTTCACCTTGGGATCGGCGCCACGATGCGCCTCGCCGATGAAGCTGTCGTTGGCATACTCGCCGCTGTTCATCGCACCCATCCGGTAAAGCTCACGCATCAGGACCGTGCTCAGCAGGTGATTCACGGCCGAGGGGTCGCTCGGCCGCCGATCCAGCACTCTTTCGAACTCCTGGATCGAGCGGTCATAATCCATGTTGTAAAACTGGTCGAAGGCGGCGTCGACCTGCGGATCGCGCTGGGGCGAAGCAGCCGCGGCTGACGCGGCAACGCCTTCGGCTGCAGCTTGAGCTAGGGCCTGAGGTGACAACAAGCAAAAGACGACGAGGCAGGACAGCGCACTCCTGTAAACCAATCGTTTCACCAATATCAGACTCGACTGCATCCCCACCTTAGCCCTTGAGTTTTTAGTCTAACCGAAGTGTGCCGGAGCACGGGACGAACCAAAGACGTTATCGAGCAACGCTCAACAATTTCGACGAGGCGTTCAGCGGTTGACCCTATAATTCGCCCAGCCAGACCTGAGAAACTCAACTGAAAAACTAAGGTACCTGGGCATCTTTACGGGTTTGCGGGTAATAATTGCGCGGATTTACCCTCACCCGGATGTTGGGGAAGTTGCAAGTATTTGACTTGAAAACATCTTACTCGACACTGCTGTTTGGTCGTCGGCTTGCCTTCGTTGCAGTAAGCGTTCCTACGTATGGCTGAAGTAGTTCAAGATGCGCAACACGAGTTTTGGCGGTCCCCGATCGTGCTAGAGCCTTCGGCGGACGCAGCCCCCCCGGCTGCGGCCCCGGCAATGGCGGAGGCTTGTGCCGATTGCGCCACCGAGTTCATGATCGGGGCCAGGTTTTGCCATGCCTGCGGCCGGCGCCGTCCGCTAGTAGCTGTCATCACCGCGGATGCCGCGCTAATAGCTGGTCTGTGGGCTAGGAACGTGGAGTGGGTGCGAACTTTGGCAAGTTCAATCGCCGCTGCCCGGAGCAAGATTTCCTTCCCTGGCTGGTTGCGGTATCTGCACTTCCATGAGATCAAACGCTGCATAGGTTTGCCGACTGCGGCGCTGATCGCTTTCATGATCGGACTGAGCTGCGTGGCCGGAGCCATCGGCCTCAGCCTCTTTTACCGAGCATCGAATCTGGCCGAGTTCCAGGCCATCCAGATGTGGCGGATCGAATGGCTGCTGGCCGCAACGGCGTCGTTTGTGGCCGGAATTCTGTTGAAGAAGCCCTCCCACAAAGATCAAGACAACGACAACGTCTAGCCTCTTCTCGCTTTCGGCAAGAAACCCAATCCTTACGATTCGCTTCCCGACCCGGCCGCGCGCCGCTGCTGATGCATGCGGTACAGATGATGGACGGGACCCGTCCCGCGTCCTAGAGGATGGCCGGCCGCAATGGCCGCAGTCACGTAAGTCTTGGCCAGCAACGCCGCCTCAGCTAATCCGCGATCAAGTGCCAGGTGGCACGACATGGCGGTGGCGAAAGCGCAGCCCGTGCCATGAGTAGAATTCGAGCGCTGCCGCTCCGCCTTGAAGACTTCCTCCTCGACTCCCCGCTCAGTAATAAAGCTCAACAGATCGGTTGCTTTCTCCAGATGCCCGCCAGTGATCACCACGGCGACAGATCCCATCTTATGGAGCTTTGCGGCCGCCGCCCGCATTTCGTCGAGATCCCTCACTTTCAAGCCCGTCAGGACAGCAGCTTCTTCCACATTCGGCGTGATCACATCGGCGAGCGGGATAAGTTTCTCGATGAGCAGCCGGGTTCCGGGAGCATCGAGCAGGTCGGCACCAGAGGATGATTTGAGGATTGGATCCAGGACTACGTTGGGCAACCTATTCAGTGATGTCTTAGGGAACCCACCTTTGCCCGACTTCTGCCCAAGGAACTCCGCCACTGCTTTGACCACCTTCGCGGCGCCCAGCATCCCGATGTGGACTGCCGCGATAGGAATATCGGAAGCAAGCTCCTGCAGCGTCTCGGTCACCAACTCCGGATCTACGGCTTCCACCCGGCGAACCCCAGCGGTCGATTGCACGGTTATGGCTGTAATGCAGGCCACTCCGTAGCAGCCGTGAGCGGCGATCGTCTTGATGTCGGCCGTCACGCCAGCCCCGGACGAGGGGTCAAAACCGGCGATGGTCAATACGACAGGTGGTTTTCCAGGCATTATCGTCGAAGAAAAATCAGTTCTGCTGTATGCAATCTTGTACCTAAAATGCTCACCATAAACAACTTAGAAAGAACGCCTCGTAAATGATTGAATCCATTGGAGATGTAAATTATTCCCGAACTGGCTGGCGCTGAGTATTTACCATATGATAAATATGTAACCTGATTGTTTTGAGTGACATGTTGCCGATTACTCATGATTAACAACAAGTTACGTGAGATATCGATTACTGCCACGTCACCATAGGGCATGCACTTTCGGGTTGACAAGCCTCCCTGGACCCCCTACCATTTACAGAACCTTAACCAAAACAGCCTAGCTAGGACGACTCTTTGAGTATGCGAGGAGAACTGAATGCGTGTACGTATAGCTCATGGACTGATGATCGGTTATATGATCGTCGGCCTGGGAGCGGCTCAGGGCCCAAACAACTCGGAGGCCAGTTCAGCCCAAACTAGGGCAGTTCCAGCCCAGCCCGAAATCCGCAATCAGACCGGCAAGAACCAACCGTATCAGATTGGGACAGCGTCCTGGTACGGCGAGTATTTCGTCGGTAAACCGACCGCCAGCGGCGAAGACTTTGACATGTACGACATGACTGCCGCCCACCCAACGCTTCCCTTGGGAAGCTATGTGCGGGTCACCAACCTGCGCAACGGGCGGGTCGTCGTGGTCAAAGTGAACGACCGCGGTCCGATCGTGCAAGGTCGAATCATCGATCTCTCTTACGGGGCCGCACAGGTCCTGAGGTTCGAAGACCACGGGTTGCAAAAGGTCAGACTCGACGTCGTGAAAAGGGGCACGTCCCAGCACCGCCCGATCTACCAAACCATCGCCATCAATCACCCCGTGGCGCAACTCCCCTGAACGCACTACACTGCTAGGGATGACGGCTCTGCCCAACCCCGTCCCTCTTGCTCCCCTTGGTCACCATGCAGTTGACCCAGGGGCAAAACTAATCGTTGCTCTGGACGTTTCCACGGCGGCGGCCGCCCAGAAGATCGTGGCGGCCGTCGGCGATTCGGCCCTGACCTACAAAGTCGGCATGCAGCTCTACACCGCCGAAGGCCCGCAGCTGGTGCGGGATCTCGTGGCCTCGGGGCGGCGCGTCTTCCTCGATCTCAAGTATCACGATATTCCCACAACGGTAGCGGCAGCGGTGCATGAAGCCGCCCGGCTCGGGGTCAGCATGTTGACCGTCCATGCTGCCGGCGGCGGCAAAATGCTGCACGCCGCAGTGACCGCGGCTCGCGCCGTAAACCCGGCCCTGCTAGTGCTCGGAGTGACGGTACTCACCAGCCTCGACGAAAACGATCTGGAAAAAGTCGGGTTCCAGGGAACGGTGCGCGAGGAAGTCCTGCGCCTCTCCGCGCTCGCCCTTAACAACGGATGTAAGGGCATCGTCACCTCCGCCCGCGAGTCTGCTTCCGTGCGCACCGAACTGGGCCACAATTTCGCCATCGTCACTCCCGGCGTCCGCCCCGCCGGTACAAGCCACGGAGATCAAGCCCGCGTAGCCACCCCCGCGGAAGCGATTGCCGCCGGAGCCAGCTACATCGTCGTAGGCCGTCCCATCACCGAAGCAGCCGACCCGGCCGCGGCAGCCCGTGCGATTCTAGGGCAGATCAGCTCTTAGACTGAACTTGTGCAAATCGCAATGGATACAATTGTCAGGGCGAGTGAACGAATGAAAGAGCTGAGCGATCGGCTCCTACGCGTGGTCGATGCAGTGGAGACAAAGCTTCGCAAAATCAGTGAGGCCGAGACCACCAAGCCCATATTGCCCGGCGGCTGGTCCCGCAAGCAGGTCCTCGGACACCTAATTGATTCGGCATCAAACAATCATCAACGATTCGTCCGCGCGGCGCTGCAATCGTCTTTGGACTTCCCTGCATACGACCAGAACGGAAACGTACGGGTACAGGCTCCTCAAGAGGCGGATTGGTCACTGCTGGTCTCGCTGTGGGCCGCCTACAATCGTTACCTCGCTCACATAATCGCCCGCCTGCCGAGCGCTAAGCTGGAAACCGTCTGCCGCATCGGTTCCGGAGAGCCGGTCACTCTCAGCTTCCTGGTGACGGACTACGTGACGCATCTGCTCCATCATCTGAACCAAATCGGCGCCGCGGATTCAGGCTAATTTAAGAGGACGTTTACTGCGCAGGCGTCGATCCAGCAACAGCCTTGCGTAACTCCTCCGCCGACCCACTCAGGAGATTGCGTAGCACGGCGACTTCCGCCGCAATACCAGTATGCAACGCCGGATCCACGTCAGGCGCGAAAAGCGGAGAGTGATTCGAAGGCAGCATCGTGCCCACAGCCTCGGCCTCGGCAAACTTCTCAGGGTCGGCTCCGCCCAGACTGAAGTAAAAACCCGGAATTCCCTGTTCCACGAAGTACGCGAAATCCTCCGACGGAGTGATCGGCTCGGTCTTAACGACATTCTCTTTTCCCAGCGCTGACTCCAGTGCGCCGCGCAGGCGCTGCGCCAGCGCCGGATCGTTATACACAGAATCCGTGCCTTCGCAGCGCTCAATCGAAGGCTCGCGCGGCGCACCAGCCGCTTCGGCCTCTGCTTTTGTGATCCGCGCAATTGCGGCGAGGATCTGCTTCCGGACCTCCGCTTTGTAGGTGCGCACGGTCAGGCCCATCTCAGCATGGTCAGGAATAATGTTGTTTTTTGTACCTGCCTGAATGTAGCCCACAGTCGTCACAGCCATTTCTCCGGGCTTCACCTCACGCGACGCAATAGTCTGCAAGGCAAGGATGGTTCTGGCCGCGATTACGATAGGGTCGATCGTGGTCTGCGGCATGGCGCCGTGCCCTCCCTTGCCGTAAATAGTGATGCGAATAGAATCCGAATTCGTGTTGTACGTGCCGGGGGTGATGCCGACCTTGCCTGCCGGAAGGGTGTTGCCAACATGCAGGGCCAGCACCACGTCGGGCCGGGGAAAGCGCTGGAATAATCCATCTTTAAGCATGCCTTCGGCGCCGCCTGTGGTCTCTTCCGCCGGTTGTCCAATCAGCATCAGAGTCCCGTGCCACGTGTCTTTGCTGTGTGCCATGATCGCAGCCGTGCCCACGACCGATGCCATGTGCAGGTCGTGTCCGCAGGAGTGCATCACTGGCACATCGTGACCGGCGTCATCTTTGGCGTGAACCTTGCTCGCGTAAGAAAGCCCGGTCTTCTCTTCCACGGGCAGCGCATCAAGTTCTGTTCGAAGCATCACGGTCGGTCCCGCGCCGTTCTTCAGGATCGCGACAATTCCCGTCCCGCCGACGTGTTCCGTCACCTCGTAGCCCAGGCTGCGTAAGCGGCCGGCGAGCTTTGCCGCGGTTTGGGTTTCGTGCGCAGAGAGTTCCGGGTTCTGATGAATATCCACGTAGAGTGCGTGCGCGTCAGGATAGACAGCTTCGATCTCCTTTGATGAAGGAGCTTGAGCGCAGGCGGAAGCAACCAGAAACGCCAGAAGCAGTAGTTTTGCTTGTTTCATAGCTCACGGATCATATCTGCCGCCGTGACCGGCTGCAAATAAGTCCGCTCTAAGATTCTCGCTCTGCCTCCGTAATCCCGAAGCTGTCGAGCAGTCGAATCACTTGTTGAAATCCGGTCTTGCTATGTTCTCGGCGGGTGTACAATCGCCGTAGAAAGCACTGGTTTGCGCGTCGCCGTTGGCAAGCTTGAGGTGCTCATGAACGTCCACATCAGTTACCGCCTTCATAAAACTCCCGCAGTAGAAAAAGACATTCAACATCAGGTCGAAAAACTGCGGAAACGGTTGCAGGTCTTCCGCCCCGAGCTGGTTCACCTCAAAGGCATGGTTGAGGAGATTTCTACACGCGAGGGAACCAGCGTTTCGCTCAACCTGCGCCTCCCTTCAGGACAGATGGCAGTTCAGGCCAAAGCCTCAACCGCCTCGGCCGCGGTGAAGAGTGCATTCGAGGATCTGCTGCAGCAGGTCAACAAACACAAGGAACTGCTGCGCTCCTCCCACAAGTGGCCGCGCCGGCAGAATGAGGCTTCGGCGCGCCGCAATATTTCCGTACCCTTCGAGCAGACGCTGGCCGCGGTGTTCCCGGCGATGGTTTCCGCCGAGGACGTGCGCTCTTACGTCAATGTGAATCTCTCCCGCCTGGAACGCTTCGTGGAACGCGAAATCTATTTCCGCGAAACCTCCGATCTGGTTGCGCCGGATTCCATCAGCAAAGAAGAAGTGATTGACGAAACCATCGCCGCCGCGCTCGGCGATGGCGCCGATGGCACAGACAGAGAGAAGCCGGAGCGCCTGGCGCTCGAGCCCTGGCTCTATCGCTTGGCCATGAAGGCTCTCGATGAGCTCTCCCGCCCGGATGGAAGCAACGGCGGCGCGGTGCACCTGGAAGAGTCAGTCCGCAAGCAGAACGTTAAGGCCAGCGATGAGCCCGAACTGCAGTTCCATCAGCCCGATGAAGCCATCACCGAAGAAACCATCATCGCCGACGGCCGCGTGGCCACGCCCGAGCAGATCGTGGGATCCGATGAGATGATGCGCCTCATCGCCTCCGCTCTGCACGATGTGAGTCCGGTCAATCGCGAGGCTTTCATCCTGCACGCCATCGAAGGCTTCGGCGTCGACGAGATCTCCGCGATCACCGGCGCCTCGCCCGACCGTGTGTTGAGCTCCATTTCAACGGCACGCGAGCACCTCCGCAAATCGCCCCGGCTCGTCCGGCAATTCAAAGGGAGGTTCGCCATCACCGGCACCGCATAAATCCATTTCTAATGAAACAAGTTCTACTACATAAAGAACTGGGGATGAGCGAATGATTACTCGGGAAGAGATCCGCGAACTGGCGCAATTTGAAGATCCGGCAGCCTGCGCTCTTAGTTTTTACTTTCAGCCCACCGCGCCTCGCAATAAAGCTCATAAGGAAGACGCAATCCTTACCAAGGACCTGGCACGGGAAGCCTTGCGCCAGTTGGAGAGCAAAAGCAAAAGTTTGGACGGTAAGAAAAATAATAATAAAGAGAAATTCGAGTCGGCCCGCGCCGATCTCGACCGCATCGTGCGCCTGTCGCAAGATCTGCGGGGCAACGGAGCGCGCGCCAAGGCCGTGTTCGCCTGCTCTGCTCAAGGCTTCTGGCGCGAGTACGATCTGCCCGCGCAACTCGCTGGCACGCAACTTCTAGTGAATCGGCATTTCCACTTGAAGCCCCTGGCACAATTGCTGGGAGCATTTCCCAGCCTGGGCATCGTGCTGGTCGATCGTCATCGCGCCCGCCTGTTCGATCTGCGCCTGGGCGAACTGACCGAGCGGGAAGGATTTTTTCATCCCCTAACCCGCCGCGGCCGTGGCGACGGCTTCGCCGGCTATGACGGAGGCCACGCCGAACGCCGGGTCGCCGATGAGGCCCGCCACCATTTCAAATTCGTCGCCGAGTTCCTTAAGGATGCGCTGGGTAAGGATGACAAAGACAAAGGCATGTTTGAGAAGTGGATCGTGGGCTGCCAGGAAGCTCACTGGACGCAGTTCGAGCCGCAACTGCATCCCTATATTGCACAGAAGTTGCTGGGCCGGTTTTCCGCCGATGTGGCGCACGTGACCCGTGAAGAAATCCGCGCGCAGGCCGAACGGATTTTCACCGAAGCGCAGGCGAACCGCTGTCAGGAAGCGGTTCGCGAAACCATCAACCAGGCCCGCCACCAAGCCCGCGGCGTCACCGGATTGCGGCGCGTGCTCAATTCGCTGGAACTGGGCGAAGTGCAAACCCTGCTTTTGGGGGAAAGCTATCGTGCGCAGGCCGTCGAGTGCTCCGGCTGCGGCCACCTCGATGCCCACCTGGTCAGCTTCTGTCCGGTCTGTGGCCGCGAGACTCGCGAGGTCGTGGATGTGGGCGAAGCGATCCTGCCCTGGGTGATCCGCCACGACATCGAACTGTTTTACGTGAAAGACAATCCCGAATTCGACAAAGTCGGCAACATCGCCGCCCTGTTGCGTTTCCGTTCCGAGCAGAACAACAACGTGCACTCAATCACCGAGGCCGCGCCGCATCCATCCCTCAGCCGCCGAGCCGGACTGATGGGCCGCTACCGTGGATTAGCCAGCGGCTGAATTTCGAACACCCTGCGCGAAAATGAGTCCGGGATGGCGCGGGTGAAGTCGCGCCAAACGAAATGAACTGCGCTAAGCCCTTAGGCTAGTCCGTCAGCGGGTTAATCACCTGAACCGTCCCGTAACTCTGCTTCGCCGCCAAGTCCTCGGAGTAGAGAATCACGGCTCCTGATTGCTCCGCCGCCTGCAGGATGAGGGCATCCCAAAAAGAGATCTTGTACCGCACCTCGCTCTCCAAGGCCTGGATTACGGCCTCAGGAGTATTGATGACGATCTCCCAACTCAAGTAGTCGTAGATCAACCGGCGGATTTCGTCCACGGCGAGCGGACGCGCTACCTTGCGCCGCAGGTTCACGCAAAGCTCCTGCAATACTTGCGTGCTCAACACGCCCTGCCCGCTTGTCCACAATCCCTCAATGAGCTGCCGAGCCCGCTCGTGCTTGATTCCCGTAGAGCGGTCGTGGGCATAGATCAAAACGTTCGTATCGACAAAGTACTTGTCAGCCATCGCGCGCCCTCAAAGATTATCGTTCATGAATTTCGTCGCGAGAGCGAGGAGGGGTCCAGCGCAGATCCATTCCTTCTCGGAGCCGTGCCAGTGCGCGCTTGCGCGCACGATGGTACGCTTTGCGCTCGCGCACGATCTGCTCAAGACGCGCCGCAAGCATGGCGCTGATCGACGTGTCCTCTTCGGCAGCCAGAACCCGTACCTCGCGCAGCAGATCCGCATCCAGTTTGAGTGTGACATTGGTTTTCATAGGAAGCACGTAATTAGGTGCAACACTATTATACGTGCTAAGGAAAGCGGCGTCAATGAGCGGGTCGGGCTCTCTTTCCATCAGACCGCCTGTGACATCTGACCTTGCGCCCGAAACGAAATCAGCCCATCATGGTCAAGGCGGAGGCGGTACATCGAGACGTCACCGTGCGAGGCGTAAGTCCTTTGAACGCAGGATTTTACCAGCAAGTGATTGTGCCCCTAGGATCTTTGCACAATTTCCCGCTACGCCGATGATTCCAATAGACCAGGGGGGAGAGGGGTATACCCCGTTTTCCCAAATTGGGCCTCCCAAAACCTCTCACCACAGAGTCACAGAGACACGGAGAAAACCAACAACTAGAAAAAATCCCAAGAACGTTTTCTCTGAGCCTCTGTGACTCTGTGGTGAAAAGCCTTTCTTCTCGCGTGATATGCTTTCCGTTTTCGAGAAGAGGAACTCATGACTTTCTCACGCCGTGACTTCGTAAAGACTTCGGTTCTAGGAGCAGTTGCCGCCGGAGTCGGAACCCGAGCCCAAGGCGAAGACTCAAAGCAAAGTTCTGCCGCGCAATCCGGATCGTACAAGCGCCCCATCATCGTCTGCGCCAATAACGGTTACGCTTATCTCGACGACGCATTCGCCTTCCTGAAGAGCGGCGGCGACACGCTCGACGCCGCGCTCAAAGTCGTCAAGGGACCGGAAGACGATCCCAACGACACCAGCGTGGGCCTTGGCGGAATCCCCAATGAAGAAGGCGTGGTCGAACTCGACGCCTGCTGCATGCACGGACCCACGCGCCGCGCCGGTTCGGTGGGCGGCGTGCGCAACATCAAGAACGTGTCGCTAGTCTCGAAGGCCGTGATGGAGCACACCGGACACGTTATGCTGGTCGGCGAGGGCGCGGAGCGTTTCGCCGTGGCCATGGGGTTCCCGCGCGAGAACCTGCTCACCGATCATTCCCGTAAGATCTGGCTGCTGTGGAAGGAATTTCACTCGAGCGACGACTGGTGGGGACCAGGCCTGGCCGACCCGCACTGGCAGCCTCCCGACTCAAGTCCGAGTAACGACAAGCCACAGGCGGAACTGTGGCGGGAGCGCATCCAGAACCTGCAAGCGCGCGCCGACGAGCTCGGCATTGCGCCGGAGCTTCAACTGGAGGCGGTGCACAAAGTTCTGTTTCCAGCCACCGGCACGATTCATTGTTCCGCATTAAACGACAAAGGCGAAATCTCCGGCTGCACCACAACCAGTGGATTGGACTTCAAGCTTCCCGGACGCGTCGGCGATTCGCCCATTATCGGCGCGGGCTGCTACACCGATCAGGACGTGGGTTCGGCCGGCGCGACGGGCAGCGGTGAAGAAAACATCAAGGTCGCAGGCGCGCATACCATTGTTGAAAATATGCGCCGTGGTCTGTCCCCGCAGGAAGCTGGCATGGACGCACTGAAGCGCATTGTCCGCAACTACAACAGCGACATGAGGAAGCTGCGCTTTGTCGACATGACCTACTACATCCTGCGCAAAGATGGTGCTTACGCCGGTGTTTCCCTGTGGGAAGGTTACGAGAGCGGCAAACCGCACAAAATCGCCGTGCATGACGGCTCGCTTCGCGCCGAGAAGACGGTGGCACTACTCAAAGGTTGGTCGCAGGACTTCCCACCGGAACCAAGGGTTCCCGAGGATTTGAAGAAGGAATATCTGAAATAGCGAATCCCTACATGAACCGCACCTTCACATCCGGGCCTTTCTCCAGGTGGATGCTCTCGATGAAGCGCACCTTGCCGGTGAGCTGGGTGAGGATCACAGACGAAGTCCGCGTGCCTTCGCCGAAGAAGCGAACGCCCTTGAGCAATGCCCCGTCGGTGACTCCCGTAGCGGCGAAAATGAGTTGCTTGCCAGGAGCGAGGTCCTCGGCTTCGTAAATTCTGTCCTTGTCCTTGATGCCCATGCGGGTTAGGCGCTCTTCCTGGTCGGGCTTAACGACCAGGCGGCCGAGCATGTAGCCGTTGAGGCACCGGATAGCGGCGGCGGTGATTACGCCTTCCGGCGCACCGCCCGAGCCCATGACCGCGTGTACGCCGGTGCCGATCACGGCGGCGGCGATGCCAGCAGAGAGGTCACCGTCGCCGATGAGCCGGATGCGGGCGCCGGCGGCACGAATATCGGCAATCAGCTTTTCATGCCGCGGACGATCGAGCACGATCACGACCAGGTCTTCCACGTCGCGCTCCATTCTCTTTGCGATGTTCTTCAGATTGTCAGCCACGGGAGCATCGAGTTCGACCGCGTTCTTGCAGGAAGGTCCGACAACGATCTTTTCCATGTAGCAGTCGGGAGCGTTGAGCAGGCCTCCGCGTTCCGAAGCGGCGAGCACGGTGATCGCTCCGGGAGCGCCGGTGGCGCAGAGGTTGGTGCCCTCAAGCGGATCGACAGCGATGTCGACTTCCGGCACCTCGCGCCCATCGGGAAAGTCGGCCCCGACTTTTTCGCCGATGTAGAGCATGGGCGCTTCGTCGCGCTCGCCCTCGCCGATGACGATAGTGCCGCGCATGGGGATGGAATCCATGGTCTGCCGCATCGCCTCGGTCGCTACCTGGTCCGAGAGCCTGCGCTCGCCTTGACCCATGGTGTGAGCCGAAGCGATTGCCGCTACTTCGACGACGCGCAGAAATCGCGATGCCAGGTCGCTTTCAATGTTTTCCCCGAAACTGCGGGCCTTGCCTTCGGTACGAGTTTGCGCTGCCATAAGAGCCTCCGAGCACGCGTATGAATCGGCTATTTTCAACCGGGCTGAGAATATATCCCAATCGCGGGGAGATTGAAAGAAATGGCTGGAGCCATGAGAATAACCGATATTGGCATTCGTGGGTGCCGTGTTATTCTCACAAGCCTGTTTTGAAAGAGATCCCATGCCGGAATCGCGCCCGCTAACCTTCCTGTGCATTACGACCTACGAGAAGGGACAGGAGTTTATGCGTGAGTGCAAGCGCCGGGGCTGCCGCGTGCTCCTGCTTACGGCGGAGAAGTTGCGCGACGCCGACTGGCCGCGAGAGAGCCTGGACGATACTTTCTATCTTCCCGCAGAAATTCCCCTCCCCGACATCGTGCAGGCGGTGACGCACCTGGCGCGCAACCAGAAGATTGACCGCATCGTCGCGCTCGACGAATACGACATGGAGACTGCCGCGACGCTTCGCGAACACCTTCGCGTGCCGGGGATGGGGCTGACCACCATGCGTTATTTCCGTGACAAGCTGGCCATGCGCATGAACGCGCTGGATCGCAGCGTGCGCGTGCCCGATTTCGTCCCCGTCTTCAATCACGGTGACATCCGTTACTACCTTGAACACGTACCGGGGCCGTGGGTGCTGAAGCCGAGGCAGGAAGCGTCGGCGATCGGGATCAAGAAACTTCATGCCGCCGAAGAGTTGTGGCCTGTCCTCGAGCAATTGGGGGACAAGCAGTCCTCGTTCTTGCTGGAAAGGTTTGTTCCGGGCGACGTTTACCACGTGGACTCCGTAGTCTCGGAGAACGAAGTGGTTTTTGCCAGCGTGAGCAAGTATGGCAAGCCGCCTATGAATGTGGCGCAAGGCGGCGGGATCTTCACCACGTGTGTTATACCGCGGGGCAGTGACGCGGACACCGGCTTACGTCAGATCAATCGCGAGTTGATTGCGGCGTTGGGACTGGTGCGGGGCGTGGCACATACGGAGTTCATCAAGGCGCACGCCGATGGACATTTCTATTTTCTGGAGTGCGCGGCGCGGGTGGGAGGCGCTTACATCAACGAGATGGTCGAAGCGGCTACGGGAATTAATTTGTGGCGGGAGTGGGCCCGCATCGAAGTTGCCGGGGGAGATGGGAGTTACCGGCTTCCTGCGGTGCGCGAAGAGTATGCGGGAGTGATTCTTTCGCTGGCGCGGCAGGAGAATCCTGATACTTCGGCGTACAACGATCCGGAAGTGTTCCTGCGAATCAAGAAGCATCATCACGCGGGGTTGATCCTGCGGTCGCCCGATCCGCAGCGGGTGCAGGCGTTGCTCGATGGCTACAGTCAGCGCTTTGCCGAGGAGTTCCTCGCGGTACAGCCGCCGCGCGAAAAACCCACTTCGTGAATTGAATTCCGACTCAATCAGAAGGCGTCGATTCCCGTCACGCTCTGCCCGATGATCAGCGAATGCACGTCGTGCGTGCCCTCGTAAGTCTTTACCGATTCCAGGTTCATCATGTGGCGCATGATGGGATAGTCGTCGGCGACGCCGTTGGCGCCGAGGATGTCGCGCGAGAGGCGAGCGCACTCGAGCGCCATCCAGACGTTGTTGCGCTTGGCCATGGAGATGTGCTGGTGCTCGACCTTGCCGGCATCTTTGAGGCGGCCAACCTGCAGCACGAGCAGTTGGGCTTTGGTGATTTCGCTGATCATCCAAGTGAGCTTGTCCTGCACCAGCTGGTGCGAGGCGATGGGCTGGTCGCGCCACTGCTTGCGCAGGATGGCATACTGCAAGGCGCAGTCGTAGCAGGACATGGCCGCGCCGATTGCGCCCCAGGCGATGCCATAACGAGCTTGATTCAAGCACATTAGCGGGGATTTCAGGCCGTCGCTCTTTGGCAGCAGATTCGACTCGGGGATGTGAACGTCCTGCAGCGAGAGCCCCGAAGTCACGGAAGCGCGCAGCGACCACTTGCCGTGAATGTCGTCGGCCTTGAAGCCGGGACGGTTGGTTTCGACGAGGAAGCCGCGAATCTTGTCGTTCTCGTTTTCCACCTTGGCCCAGACGACGGCTACGTCGGCGATGCTGCCGGAGGTGATCCACATCTTCTCGCCGTTGAGAACGTACTCGTTGCCGACTTTACGGGCGCGGGTGCGCATGCCGCCGGGATTGGAGCCGAAGCCGGGTTCGGTGAGTCCGAAGCAGCCGAGCTTCTCACCTTTCTGCATGGCGGGAAGCCAAGCCTGCTTCTGCTCCTCGCTGCCGAAGGAATGGATGGGATACATCACCAGCGCTGACTGCACGCTGACGAAGCTACGTACGCCGGAGTCGCCACGTTCGAGTTCCTGGGTGACGAGCCCGTACTCGACGTTGCCCATGCCGGCACAACCGTAACCCTGAAGCGATGCGCCGAAAAAGCCGAGATCAGCCATGGGTTTGACCAGTTCGCGCGGGAAACGGCCGGCGCGGTTGCACTCTTCGATGATGGGGACGAGGTTGTCTTCGATAAACTTGCGTGTGGTGTCGCGGACGAGACGCTCTTCTTCGGTGAGGAGCGAATCAAACTGGATGAAATCGACACCGCGAAATTTGATGGCAGGCATGATGAACCTCCTTGCAGGGCAAACATATGACGGTAGCAGGGGCGGGGAATAGGGTCAACGACGCACTAAGCGCGGTCGTGTCCCAGTTTGAAGAGGGGTGGCTGTTGCGCCGGGAGATCCCTCGTCCCGCAGGTGGAGGCGCGGGACTTCGGGATGACGCCGGAGAGGCGCAACGTTCAAGATTTTCAAACTGAGCCACTACCCTAAGCGCGCAAGACAGGCGGCGCGACGTTACTGTAAAATAAACGGTACGGAAGAGAAACAAGACGCAGCTAAAAGAATCTTCCAGAGTGGATTTCCGGGCAGGCTTTCAGAAACATCCCATCCGCAATCATCCGCGTGGGTTGCGGCGGACCGCTGCGCACACATTGAAGAGATCAGGAGAAACGAACTATGGCGGTAGGCGCGAAGATTGCAAAAACAGCGGACCGTAAGAAGGTCATGGACACGAGCAAGAGCACGGATTGTCCCAAGTGCGGTAAATCGACACGCATCGTCAAGCGCATGAAAGATCGCGAGCGCGGCGTGCCGGGCGGGATCTATATTTCCTGTTCGGCGTGCGAGTTCTACGAGAAGCTGTAGGGGAAGTTTCTAGTTTCAGGTTTCTTGTTTCGAGTGGCCGGACGGGGAGACGATTGGCTCCCTGATTCGGCGTTGTCGTCTTGGCGGGGAGCTACGGTCAAGCATCGGCACATCCGAGTGATAGAATTGAGCCTGGGTTTGTCGATGAAGAGTCAGAGAACATTCACGGTTGTGATTGAGCGAGACGAGGATGGTTACTACGTCGGAACAGTTCCCGTGCTTCGGGGCTGTCACACTCAAGCGAAAACCCTGGACACCCTGATGAAGCGAATGCGCGAGGCGGTTGAGTTGTGCCTGGAGAGCGAAGAGGGCGCACGCCACTCGCTTGAACTGGTCGGGGTTCAGCAAATCTCGGTATGACACGCCTTCCCCGTCTCAAGGGCAAGGAAATCACTCGCATCCTCGGAACGCGCCGGCTTTCGGATCATCCGCACCAAGGGCAGCCATACTTTCCTGAGACATCCAGACGGACGAGCAACGGTCGTGCCGGTTCACTCCGGCGAAACAATTGGGCCGGGCCTAATCCGAGCAATTCTGCGCGACGTGGAGATGTCGGTTGACGATCTACTCGAATAGTCCAGCGGCCCTACACCGCGACCGTAACCGAGGTCTCGGTTCGCGTAACGGGCCGGTAAAGCGTATCCCGCTCGATGGGCTCGCGGCCGGCGGCGCGGATCAGACGCTCCAACTCCTCGCGTTGCATGCCCTGCGGAGTGGTCGCGCCCGCGTCGTGGTAAATCTTTTCTTCAATCACTGTGCCATCCATGTCGTCAGCGCCGAAGCGCAAGGAGATCTGCGCAATCTTCGCGGTCATCATCTGCCAGTAGGATTTGATGTGCGGAAAGTTGTCGAGCACCAGGCGGCTGACTGCGATCTGCTTGATATCTAGCATACCGGTGGTTTTCGGCAGATGCTGCAGTGGAGTGTTATCGGGATGGAAGGCCAGCGGGATGAAGGTTTGGAAGCCGCCGGTCTCGTCTTGCAGCGCGCGCAGTTTGAGCAGGTGGTCGACGCGGTCTTCGTCGTTCTCGACGTGGCCGTAGAGCATGGTCGCATTCGATTTCAGCCCGATCTGGTGAGCTAGTCTGGCGGTGTCGAGCCACTGGTCGCCATCGATCTTGTGGTCGCAGATGATGTGACGAACCCGGTCAGCAAATATTTCGGCGCCGCCTCCTGGAAGTGAGTCCACGCCCGAGGCTTTGAGTTGTTCCAGCGTCTCGCGAATGGAGAGCTTGGCGCGCTTCGAAAGATATGCGACTTCGACCATGGTGAAAGCCTTGAGATGCACCTGCGGAAAGCGCTGCTTCAGGCCGGAGCAGAGATCGAGGAAATATTGAAAGGGCAGATCGGGATGCAATCCGCCGACGATGTGGAACTCGGTGACGGCTTCGCTGTATCCGGAGGCTGCTGTTTCAAAAGCCTCGTCGAGCGCCATGGTGTAGGCGCCGGGCGCGTCCTTCTTGCGGCCGAAGGCGCAGAGACGGCAGGCCGCAACACAGACATTGGTGGGATTGATGTGGCGGTTGACATTGAAATACGTCTTGTCGCCATGCATGCGCTCGCGGACTTGGTTGGCCATCCAACCCACGGCGAGAATATCGCCAGTGCGGTAGAGAGCGAGGGCGTCGCCCTCATTAAGACGCTCGCGAGCCATCACTTTGGCGTGGATCGGCTGCAGCCGCGCGTCGTCGGTCTGGAACGGGTGAGAAGCTGGCATCTGTTTGATGATACCGCAGTGGTGTGAGCGAAGTCACAGGGATTAAGAGATACGAAGTCACCGGTCCTGTACAATTTTGCTTCCGATGAGTTCGTACACAAAATGGTGGCTAGGCGTCTGTGGTGCGCTGCTGCTGGTTCTGGCGGCGCAAGCCGAGCCCGTCTCCCAGCTTAAAGCCACCGACTACGTCAACGACTTTGCCCACGTTCTGGATCAGAACACTATCGCGCAGATGGACGATATCTGCCGGCAGGTCGATGAAAAGGCGCATGCCCAGATCGCGGTGGCGACCGTTCATTCGCTCGATGGCTCGGATATCGAGAGCTATGCGGTCGCTCTCTTCCATCAATGGGGCGTGGGCAGCAAATCCAAGGACAGTGGAGTACTGATCCTTTATGCGATCGATGACCATCGCGCCCGGATCGAGGTTGGCTACGGGCTGGAGCCAATCCTAACCGACGGTAAGGTCACTTCGTTCCAGCGGGAAGCGATTCCGCTCATGCGGAGTGGGAACTATAGTCAGGCGCTGCTGCTGGTCACCACGCGCGTTGCCAACGTTATTGCGCAGGACGCGGGAGTTCAAATTACAGCGCCTCAACTGGCGCCGGCTCCGGCTGAGCCCGTGGGTCCGCCGAGCAGCAGAATAACCGCTGGCGGAGTTATCCTGCTGATTATTGTCGTACTCATCGTTCTTATTACTCCGCTTCGCGGCATACTTTTCTGGATGCTGTTTTCCGGCATGTTTGGCGGTGGTGGTGGATATAGGGGCGGTGGAGGCTGGGGTGGGGGCGGGTTTGGCGGTGGTGGCGGTTTCGGTGGATTCGGCGGCGGCAGTTCTGGTGGTGGCGGGGGCAGCAGTAGCTGGTAGCCAGCGAGGGTGCAAATGGTTCCGGAAAAAACGATCAGCGATTTTGTCGACCGGCTGCGGGCAGCGGCCGGAGCTAACCTGGAGAGCGTAATCCTGTTCGGATCGTCAGTCGCGGGCGACTTCCATCCTGAGTTCTCGAATGTGAATCTGTTCTGTGTGATTCGCGACAGCTCATTCGCGGCCTTGCAGTCGCTGGCTCCTTCGGTGAAATGGTGGAACGCGCAGAAGCAGCCGCCGCCTTTGTTCATGACCCGTGAGGAGATCGCCCGCTCTATCGATGTGTTTACGATCGAGTTGATCGACATGCAACAGCATCATCGCGTTCTCTTCGGCGAGGATGTCGTGCAGGGGTTGTCGATTCCGGCGAACCTGCACCGGGTGCAGGTCGAGTACGAGCTGCGGGAAAAACTCGCGTTACTGCGGCAGCACCTGCTGCTTGCCTCGGGTAATGACTCGCGCTTGTGGGAGTTGCTGGTGCGATCGGTTTCGTCGTTTGCCACGCTCTTCCGCCACGCCCTTATCGTGCTGGGGCACAATGCGCCAGCTTCGAAGCGTCAGGCAGTGCAGGCGTTGTCAAAGCAGATTGGGTTTGATGCCTCGGGAATCCTGCAGGTGTTGGACGTAAGAGAGCTGAAATCCGACCGCAAGAAACTCAACGTGGCAGACGTTTTTTCGCGATATCTGGCGGCGCTGGAACAGGTAACGGCCGCAGTTGATAAAATGCTGGACTCAGGTTCGGCGGGCCCAGCGTAAAGTTTGGGTTGTTTTTCAGGAGAATTTCATGAACAAGGCATTGGTCGTGGTGGTTGTTATAGTGGCTCTTCTATTGCTGCTTGTCTTATTTGCCTTTGGCCAGTATGTCAGCGTGAAGAATACGCTGGTCAGCAAGAACGAGGCGGTGAAGGCAGCCTGGTCGCAAGTCGACATTGTGCTGCAGCGCCGCGCCGACCTGATCCCCAATTTGGTGGAGACGGTGAAGGGCTATGCGCAGCAGGAGGTAACCGTGTTCGGCGACATCGCGAAAGCCCGCTCTGCCCTGCTTTCGGCAGGCTCGCCGCAAGAAAAGATCGCGGCCAACGGGCAGCTCGACGGAGCGATTGGGCGTCTGCTGCTGGTCGTCGAGAACTATCCTCAGTTGAAGTCCAACGAGAATTTCCTGCGCCTGCAGGATGAGCTTGCCGGCACCGAGAATCGCATTGCAGTCGAGCGCAAGCGCTACAACGACACTCTGCGCGACTACAACACCTACGTGCAGCAATTCCCCAACAGCTTTTTCGCGGGGATTGCTGGTTTCAAGCCCAACGAGGCTTACTTCGAGGCTTCGCCAGGATCGCGCGAGGTTCCAAAGGTGAATTTTTCGAGTCCGGGCGCAG
>JBAUVZ010000176.1:0-3023 GCA_049583505.1 Candidatus Sulfotelmatobacter sp. | reverse complement strand
GTAGGCCCGCTCCAGCCAGGCAAGTGCCTGCTCGTTGTCACCGAGTCCCAAATAAGCGTTCACAAAGGGGGCAGCGGGAACGTAGCTGGTCTGCTGCCGTCGTTTCAACTCGTCAACCAGGCGAAGGGCTTCCCTCCGACGCCCAGCATGCGCATAGGCCCGAACCAGCACGCCCATTACAGCCGGATTCCGGTCGGGGCCGAGCGCCTTCTCCAGCACCGTAATGGCTTCGTCCGGTTGGCCGTTGGCAATCAGGGCGAGCCCCAGATACCAATGGTCCGGGTCGTCGTTTCGCAACTCGCTGATAGCCTCGTCGTAACGTCTCGCATGAAACAATATCCAGCCCTTAGTGATGCCAGGGAATCCAAGCAGGTCATCAGCGGCTCCAAGCGGATCAAGGTCGCGGGCACGCTGGGCCCACGCCAGGGCCTCGTCCGTCCGCCCCTGGCACATCAGCCACTTAGCGTAGCCGACGTAAGCACCAGCATCGTTCGAGTTCAACTCCAGAGCCCGCTTGAATTCCGTTTCGGCGTCGCTCCACTGCCACTGTTTCTGATATACCGCTGCAAGCAAGACGTGGGGTGCCGCAAGGTCCGGATCCAGTTCAATTGCTTTTCGGGCTGCACTCATCATTTTTGGATGCGTTTCCTTCGGGGGGGCACCGACAGGAACTGATCCAAGCCTCTCGTATGCCTTCGCGAGGCCGACGTAAGCCGGTGCAAAGTTAGCGTCCTTGCCGATCGTTGCCTCAAAATAGGCAATACTCTGTTCAAGCTCAGCCGGGCCGCTACTCTTGCTGAATTCATTTTCGGCTTTAAGGTAGCTCTCGTAAACTTCTGGCGAGACATGACGCGCCGCGATCAGTCTGGCACGCTCCTCTCCGGTGACCTTGACCTCCACTCTGCGCGCGATGGATTGTGCCACCTCGCTCTCGAGAGCAAGTACGTCCCCCAACTCGCCGTCGTACTCATCCGCCCAAAGGTGCTCGTCGGTTGAGGCACGAATCAACTGGGCGTGCACGCGAATCCGGTTGCCCTGCCGTATCACCGAACCTTCGACGAGGGCGTCCACCCCAAGCATCCTGGCAATCTCTGGCACCGAGAGCGTCGTACCCTTGAAGCGCATGACCGAGGTACGGGAAATAACACGCAGATCATGGATGCTGGCCAGGCGTCCGCACAGCTCTTCGGTCATCTCGTCAGCCAGGTATTCCTGGGTTGAGTCGCCCGACAGGTTGCTCAAGGGCAGGACTGCCAGCGACCTGATTTTGGGTTGGGTCGTAGGCCCAGTATGGCCCCGGAGCATAACGTAGGTGACGGCAATAAGTGCGAGTCCAACCACACCGCCTAGAACAAGCCAGAGACGTGCCCGCGAAGTCCCGGTCGGTCGGACGTCGACTTCTCCATCCGCCGGCCGTTCCGCCCTAAGCCCCTCTTCAATTGGATTTGGCCGCAAAGGGATAACGGCGATTGACTCGATCGGCGCTACTCCGGTAGACGAATCGCCATTTTGCACCTGAGCAATGAAACGGTATCCCCGGCGTGGCAGAGTCTCGATGTAGCGGGGTTCCTCGGCTGAATCGCACAGCGCGTCGCGCAGCTTTTTGACGGCGCTGTTCAGACCGGTATCGAAGTCAACAAAAGTGTCGCCGGGCCAGAGTTTCTGGCGAAGCTCCTCGCGGGTAACGACGTCCCCCGGATGCTCCAGCAAAAGCGAGAGTACCTGGAAGGGCTGGCCATGAAGCTTTAGCCGGATGCCGTGCTTGCGCACTTCACCCGAACGCATGTCCACTTCAAAGGCGTCGAATCGCGCCCTGCGGGTTCGGCCGGTGGCCTCCATAGCAGGTGCCCCAGATTCCCAGCCCAGAAGTCTACCACCACTGTTTATCTCCTACGGAATATGTGCGGGTGCGCCTACAAGCCCCCCTGCATTCAAAGAGTTGCACGATCAGACCAAAAACATCTACAAACCATGCGCCGACCATTGTGTCTCAAGCGACTTCGCGCCAATGTCGCGGGACGCAGGCCGCGGGTTTGTACAACGACCAGCGTTACCTCTAGCTTGAGCCAAAAAAAGGAGAATCAAAAATGAACAAGTTCGGAAAGTATTTTCTTCTCGTGACAGGTTTCGCGCTCCTTGCGACCTTTGCTCGCATTCCCGGGGCCAACATCAAGGTTCATGCCCACAATGGTGCCTGTAGTGTCGCCAGCCTAAAGGGGACCTACGCCTACCTCAGATCGGGCTCTGTTATGGGGCAAGGCCCTCGTGCTGAGCTGGGGCTCAGTCTATTTAACGGAGATGGGGAGTTCGGGATCATTCGCAACACCGGAGCCAGCTACACCGTATCCTTCGACTGGACCAATTCCCCTTGGCCGAACGGAAGTTACACGGTCGATCCGGATTGTACCGGGTCGATCTTCGATGCAAATGGTACAAAAGCCAACAACATCATCGTCCTTGACGGAGGCAAGAGATTCTTGGTGCTCGCCGCTGGGCCAGATGGGCAGGGCAAGGTTATCACGGGAGAGGCGAGGCTGGAGGAGGAGAACGACTAACGGTGCGCTGGCCAAGTTGGATGCAGACTTCTGCATTTGAAGCGGTTGTGCATCTCGCCGACGGTCGGTGGATGTGGAAGTGGGTAACTGGAACAGGAGGTGCCATGAAAAGCGAAGCAGTGCCAGTGAGAAAGCTCGCTGTTGGGGGGATTGTGAGCCTTTTGCTCCTTGCCGGATGCGGAGGTGGCACCAGTCCGTCATCGATCACTCAGCCTACATCCAGCGGATCTAATCCCACTCCAACCATCACCACAATCTCGCCGAACAGTACCGTTGCTGGCGGTGCGGCTTTCACGCTCACAATCAATGGGAAGAATTTCGTCGCAGCTTCTATGGTTAACTTCGGCGGGTCGGCGCCCGCCACCACCTTCATCAACTCCGCGCAATTGACTGCGGCCATCCCTGCTGCCAGCATCGCCTCAACCGGCACGCCGGCCGTGACAGTGACCAACCCCGCTCCCGGCGGTG
>JBAUVZ010000175.1:0-9263 GCA_049583505.1 Candidatus Sulfotelmatobacter sp. | reverse complement strand
TCAGGGCTTTGATGATAGCCAGCGTGAGCGGCAGCTTCAGACGGAAGGTCGTGCCCTGGCCCACATGAGTCTCCACATGAATCGTGGCCTTCAGCCGCTGGAGCACGCTCTGCACCACGTCCATCCCGACTCCGCGTCCGGAGACTTCGGTGACTTCCTCCGCCGTACTGAATCCCGGCCGGAAGATAAAGTCGAGGGTCTCGCCTTCGGTCAGACGCGCCGCTTCTTCCGCCGTCATCATTCCCAGTTCCAGGGCTTTGCTGCGAATCTTCTGGGCGTCGATGCCGCGCCCATCGTCGCTGATCTCGACCACCACCTGATTGCCTTGGTGGTAAGCATTCAGCTTGATCTTCCCCCGCGGAGACTTGCCCAGCCGCCTGCGTTCCTCGGCCGGTTCAATCCCGTGACTGACCGCGTTCCGCACCAGGTGCGTCAGGGGCTCGGCGATGGCGTCGAGAATGCCCTTGTCGAGGTCGGTCTCCTGCCCGGAGAGTTCCAGATCCACCTCGCGGCCGCACTGCCGTGCCACATCGCGCACGATACGCGGGAAGCGCCGGAATAGCTGGTCCACGGGCACCATGCGAATCTTCATCACCGAGCGCTGCAGATCGTTCAACACCCTGGCCTGGAAGGCCATGGCATCGGCGAACTTGCCGCGCAGCAATTCCTTGGGATAGCGTTTGCCAAACTCGCCGAGTGCCTGCTGCAGCATCGACTTGCCAATGATGAGCTCGCCCACCAGGTTAAGCACGTTGTCGATCCGCCCGGCTTCCACGCGCAGGATGTTCTCCACCAAAGCTTGCGACAGGCCCGGTTCGGGCGCCTGGGCTCGCTCCTCGACGGGAGCCGGCTGATTTGAAGCTGGGTGTGTTGAAGCCGGGGGCACCGAAACCGGGAGCGCCAGTGCGGCCGCCTCGGAAGCCGGCGCTGTTGCCTGCTGCGTGACTTGCGCGGATGCCTTGCCCGGCGAGGCGGCCTCGATCAGGGTGACGGTGATGTCGCCCGCAATGGTCGGAATGTGGCACTTGGCGGCAATCTGTTCACTGGACTGCGCGCTGGCAAACACAAACTCCACCTGCTTGGAGGCGGCTGGCGACTTCGCGTCGGGCCGCACCACCAGGACTTGGCCGATCCCGCTGATCGCATTTTGAATCAGTTGCCGCGCGGCGATCGGCATGGTGCAGTGGGGATCGATTTTCACTACGATGTCATACAGCCCCAGACCGGCAGCCTGGGCCTGAGCCAGAGCGCGCTTCTCCGCATCCGTCCAGTTCTTGCCTGAGGTTCGAGTGGGCTCAGTGGATTTCTTCTTGCGGCGGATTTTCTTGGCCGCCGGCGCCGCCGTCAGCTCGTTGATTCTTTGCCGCAGACGTTCTGTGGCGGGCATCGCGCCCCCGCTATGGTAGGCCGCGAGCATGGCGGCAAAAACGTCTGCGGCGGCAAAGGAGATTTCGGCCAGGGCTCCGTGACAAGCCGCGCTCTCCAGCGAAAGCGCATCTTCAAACTGGTGTGCCAGTTCGCTCAGCTCGCGCAGCCCGCAGGCCGCCGAGTCGCCCTTCAGCGTATGCACCGCCCGGCGAATCGAACGCACGATCTCCTCATCGCCGGGATTTTTCTCCAGCTTCAGAGATTCATCGTTCAGTGCCTGCAGGAGTTCCTGCGAGGTCTCAAAAAACAGCTCCCGCAGTTCCGCTCCACGCTCATCGGGAGGATTCATCACTCTCGCACCTCAAGCCGTTGGTAAGCCGTGCCGCTGTCTCTGTGCACCATCTGGAACTTCTCGGTCAGTCCCAGCAAGCTCTCCGCATGGCCCACGAACAGATAACCCCCGGGGTTCAGGCAGCGGTAAAACTTTTCGATCAGCCGCTTCTGCTCCGCCTGGTCGAAGTACATCATCACGTTGCGGCAGAAGATCACATCATTGCGCTGCGGCAAGTACTCCGTCTTCAGATTGTGAAAGTCGAAGTGGACCATTTCTTTCAGAGCCTTCTTGATGGCATAGCGGTCGCCGACCTTGTCGAAGTAACGCAGGCGGAAGGTGTAATCGACGGTCGACATCTGGTGCTCGTTGTAAGCGCCCTCCTGGCCGGTGCGCAGCACCGAATAACTGATGTCGCTGGCCAGGATTTCCACCCGCCAGGGCGGAGGAATCAGCGGCTTGGGCAGCGCAATCTCAACCGGCAGCGGATTCCGCAGGTAGTAGTAGGCCAGCGAGTCGGCGGCCATCATGCCCAGCGTGTAGGCCTCCTGCCCGGTGGAACAGCCCGCGCTCCACACCCGAATCGAATATTCCCGGTGCGCCTGCTTCTGTTTCAGCATCTCCTCCAGCACGTATTTCTGGAACAGGTCCAACTGGGCCTTGTGCCGGAAGAAGCTGGTTTCGTTGACCGTCAGGTTCTCCACCAGCTTGGCCAGTTCCGCCTTGCCTTCCTTGCTGATCAGCAGCCGGTAGTAGGCGTAGAAGGAATCGATACGGCATTCCTTCAGCCGCCGCAGCAGGCGGTCCTGCAGAAAATGAGTACGGCGTTCGTCGAAGTGCATGCCGCACTCCTGATACACGAGTGCTTGCAGCAGCTTCAGTTCCGCTTCCGTCAAGACAGGAGCAGGTGCGGCTCCGAATGTACTCATGCTTTCTCTCGTTCCTTGTGCCCAAATTTCATTTCTCGTCTGTCGGGCAGGCTAGCGGCACGCTTACCCCAATGACGCCCGCCGCAGCGCAGCTTAGCGCCCACCGGCTCCGCGGGCTTCCGCCTTGGCGGTCTTGCCCTCCGCGTTCCCGCTCTCTTGCAGCAGGTTGGCCGGAGCCAGCAGTTTGGTCATGTCCAGCAACACGATCAGGCGGCCTCGAACCTTGCCCAATCCCGTGACGCAGTTCAGTCCGCCTTCCTGGAATACGGCAGGCGGAGCCTCGACGTCAGTGCTGGCAATCTTCAGCACTTCCGACGCCGAGTCGACTATCAAGCCCGCCAGCTTGCCGGAGTGCTCTACCACCAGAATCCGGTTCTGTTTTTTCAACGTGGCCTGCTTGTCGCCAAAGCGCTTGCGCAGATCCATCACTGAAACGATCTTGCCCCGGAGGTTAATCACGCCCTCCAGATAATCGGGTGCGTCAGGCACCGCGGTGATCTCCGGCACGCGCACGATTTCGTGCAGCGATGTGATGGGCACGCCATAAGTCTCGCGCCCAACCTGGAAGCCCACGATATGGAGTTCACGGCTCATAACTTAGCTGATCATCGCCAGTCGTTCATTGTTTGCCCTAGAAGCGGGCGGATGCTGCCGCAGCCCGCCGGGCGTTCTGCGCTTTCTCGTCCGCCGCCGCCTGCCGCGCGCCTGCGGCCTCTTCCAGCGCGAAGCGGTCCATGAAGTCGAGCAAGCCGCGCGACATTTTCGACATCTGCTCCGCCGAAGCCGCCAGTTCGGTCGAGCCCGAGGTTGACTGCTGCACCAGTTCGCGCATCCGCTCCATGGCTTTCACCACGGCCTGCGCTCCCGAGGCCTGTTCTTCCACGGCGGAGTTGATTTCGTGCGTGATTTCGTTAAGCCGTGTCGTGGCCCGTGCGATCTGCGATGAGCCATGCGATTGTTCGTTGGTGGCCGCACCGATCTCTTGGGCGAACTTGTACACTTCGGTGACCACGTTCGAAATCTTGCGCAGCGCCCCGTTCAGTTCCCCTCCCAGATCCAGGCCTTCGTTCACGATTCCGGTCGAGCGGTCCATGTTTTCCACAGCCTTGCGCGCTTCCTTCTGAATGCTCTGAATCAGTTCGGAGATTTCCTTGGTCGATTGCGCCGACTTTTCCGCCAGCTTGCGGACTTCATCGGCCACCACGGCGAAGCCCAGGCCGTGCTCGCCGGCCCGCGCCGCTTCGATGGCCGCATTCAGCGCCAGCAGGTTGGTCTGTTCCGCCAGATCGTCGATGACTTCGATGATCTTGCCAATGTCGTCGGCGCGCTGCCCCAGCGCTCCGATGATTTCTCCCGAACTGGTGATGGTCGTGTTGATGCGGTTCAGGCCGTCAGTGGCCTTTTCCATGGTGGCGATGCCGCTGTGCACCTCCTCCCGCGAGCGGTTCGAGATGTCGAGCAGCACCTTGGCCGTATCGGCCACGCGTTGGATGGAAGCCACCATCTGGTCGATGGAGGCCGAGGTCTCACTCACGCTGGAAGCCTGCACCTGCGTGCTCTTCACCATGTTCTGCACGTTCACGCTCATCTCGTGCATAGTGCTGGTGACTTCGTCGATGGCGGAGGAAGCCTGCAGGCCGATCTTGGCCGAATCGTCGGAGGCGTTGGCCACCTGCCCGCTGGCGCTCGCCACTTGCGCCGAAGCATCGCGCACGCTGCGCACCAGCCGGCCCAGACCTTCCACCATCCGGGCGAAGGCGTTGCCCAGCGTGTCATGCGGGGAGCGCGGCTTCACTTGCACCGTTAGATCTCCCCCGGCGATTGATTCGGAGACGCCCGCCATTTCCTTGAGATAGGTAACCATCTTGGCGAAGCTGCGGGCCAGTTCTCCGATTTCGTCCTCGCGATTGACGTCGATGGTGTGCTCCAGATCGCCGGTGTCCCCGATCTGCCGCGAGACCTTCATCAAGTTGGTCAGGGGGTCGGTGATCTGCCTGGCGGTCTTGTAAGCCACCACACCACCCAGGCCCAGAGCGAACAGCGTGCTGAGGATGGCGGCAAGGATCGTATAAGTACTGGCCGTCTCATCCGATTTGCGCCGGAGTTCAACCAGCTTGCGGTTTTCTCCGTCGGCCACGTCGAGTGCATCCGTTGAATTCTTCACCCACGAGGAAGCATCTTTCTGAAGGTAGTAAATCTGCAATTCGGCGACGGTGGCGTTGCCTGAATCCACGTCCTTGCGTTTGTCGATGAGGGGCTGAGCAAACTCCTTGCCCCAAGCCTCTTCCAGTTGTTCTACCCTGGTCAGCGCCGTGCGCTCCTGCTCGGAGTTGGCCAGCGAATTGCCCTGCTGCAGTTTCTGATTGAGCGTGCGCAGGCCTTCATTCATCCGCTCCACTTCCCGGGTGTCGCCGCTGAGCAGGTAGTTGCTCAGGTAGAGACGGTTCTGCATCATCTGGAACCGCACCTCGTTCGTGGCATCGGCCAGCTCGAGCGAGACTTTGGCCGCATCTTTCGCGGCATGCTCTCTTAGCACCGCCAGCAGGTTTACCAGGAACAGCACCACCACCATGCTGAGGATGATTCCGAAATTCACATATAGCTTTTTGCCAATTGTCATGCCGTTTCTCCCGGCCGCCGGTTTACCCTTTGCCTATTGATGAGGTTCGAACTTGAAATCCACCACGCCTGAGCTCTCCACTGCGGCTGGCTCAAAGCGCCACTTCTTGATTGCGTCCAGCGCGGCACCGGCCAGCACCGGATGTCCGCCCACTACCTTTGCTTCCTTCACGGTGCCGTTCGGCGCGACCACGACCTCAATCTTCACCGTGCCCGTGATGTTCATCTTCCGCGCCAACTCGGGGTATGCCGGCTGCACTTTGCTCTTAGCCCGGCGCACGATTTCATTTTGTGCATCCTGGCCTCGAAGCCCTACCACTCCCACCCCAGCCGTCATCGCCAGAACGGCCACCAACACTGCTGTCCTGCTTAAAGACACAGTTCCTCCTTGGCAATAATTCTGGTGATCCCATTGGAGCAACACCGGGGCCACCCCTCCCCTTTCAAGAAAACCAAGGTAACTCTCGGGATATGCGTGAAAAATCAAGACTTAATGCGAACGGAGAGGCCTCTACTCAATCGTGGCGCAGGACTAGCCTTGTCTCATCTTCGGCTTCGCATAAAATCGATTCTCACAGTGAGATCTCGCACCCCCCGTTTTTCTCGGGATTTCACACTTAGGCACCCGTTCACCCATTTCCCTTGACTCAAATTGAGATGGCGGGATAGTTTTCCATTAGATTCAATCACTTGTGAGAATCATGAAAATCTCTTACGGGCCTGCGGTGACGCTCTGAAGATGATCGAAGGCAATTCGACGCCGCCGCCGGAAATCAGCCCCCTGACCAACTCCGACGATGCCTTTCAGAAGCTCCTCCTGCGGATCGCCGCCAGGGCCGCGGAACGCGCCGACTCCAGTTCCCTGATCCAGCTCTTTTGCCGCGCCACCCGCGAGTTCTTCCAGGTCAGCGGGGTTTATTTCTGGCGCCGCCAATCCGGCGACGAACTGGTCGGAGAGCAGGCCGATGGCAAGCTGGCCGAGCGTTTCATCGGTCTCCGCCTGCTCCCTCAACACAGCGCTGTCACCGCCGAGGCTGTGCGCAGCCGCCGGACCATCTTCGCGAATCAAATCGAGTCCAGAACCTTTTCAGCGGCGCAGGAATTTGGGGCTCGCTCACTGATGGCAGCTCCTCTAGTGGTTTTCAATGAAGTCATTGGCGCAGCGACGTTTCTGCACGATTCCGACGAAGGGTCTTTTGATGAGGACCTCGCCGCCAAAGCCACGATCCTGGCCGGGCAACTAGGCAGCTTGCTGGAAGCAACCCGGCTCGGCGAAGCTTCACGCGAGGAACACCGCCGGGCAGAAATCCTGGCCGAGGTCGCGACTGCCCTGCACGGAACTCCCGACGTCGCCGCGGTCATTGAGGCCCTGGCGGATCGTCTGCGCGTGCTCTTGCGTACGCGTCTGGTCTCGGTTCTGCTGCGCCGCGAGGGGCCTTTCGAACTGCGCGCCGTCTCCGCCGAAACCCCCCAGCTGGCCAATTCCTTCCGGGCTGGGCATGACCGCCAGACCATTCGCTTCGCCGCCGACCTGGCGCAACGTGCGGTTTCCGCCGGAGAGGCCATTACGGTCTCCGTGGGCAGCGATCAGCACTTGCTCGGCAGCCTGGTGTCCCCAGGAATGCTGATTGCCGCGCCCTTCCGCACTTCACGCACCCAGGGGGCGATCCTCATCTATCCGCGCCAAGACGGCGTCTTCACCGCCGAGGAGAGATCGCTGGTATCGGCGATTGCCGGGTTCGGCGCGGTTGCCGTCGCTCACGCCGAACTTTGCGCCACGGCGCAAGGCCAGGCACACGAACTGCACCAGTTGCTCGAGATCTCTTCCGAACTCAGTTCCAGCGGCGATCTCGAACATTTTCTGCAGGCTTTCGTGGTGCGCGCCACCGACTTTCTCGGTTTCGGCCGGTGCTTCATCGCTCTGCTCGAGGACGGGCAGTTTCACGTTCGTTATGCCGTCAGCCGGGGCGAGCCGCAGCGCGTGGATACGGTTTTCCCCGAGGGCATCGCCACCCGCGCGCTGCGGGCAAGAGAAGTTTTTTGGTCCGACGATCTCACACAACTGGCCGGGGCGAATCTTGAGGTTATCGCTCAATATGAAGCCAGGCAGCTTCTGACAGTCCCACTGTTGGGTGCCGATGGGCGGGTGCTGGGCATGTTCGGCGTGCTCGATCGGCTGGACGGCACCGGCATCTCCCAACAGGATATTCGCCGCGCCCGCGCCCTGGCCGCTCAGGTTTCGGTGGTGCTTGAAGTGGCGCACAACCTGCACCAATCCGAGCAACACCGCCGGCGCTCCGAGGTGCTCACGCAACTGGCGCGGGAGATCGATGGTCTGCTGCGCTTGCCCGATTTCGGCCGCAAGTTTGTCGAACGCGCCATCGAACTTGCCGGGGCCCGCGCCGGTGCGGTCGCTCTGTTTCAGGAGGGACGATTCCAGACGGTCGCGCTGCATCCCCTTCCTCAGGCGACCGGCTCGGCTCCGGATCGCACCACCGAAGATCACGGGTGGCAGCACAGATTTGCTAACGCCCTTTCCCAGTTGGTCACGAAGCGGACGGAGGCGATCGTCTCCGGCTCCGCCGCCGAATTGCTGGATCCTGAGCTGGCCTCGAGTTTAGGCTGGAGTGATTGCGTGGTGGTGCGTCTACCCGGTTCCAACGGGGAGCTCATCGGCCTGCTCTGCCTCTCCGGTCGCACTCGTCCGCTCGCCGCGGAAGACCGCGACCTGCTCGAAGCTATTGCCGGCCACGCCGCCAGGGCTCTGGAAAATGCCCGCTTGTTCACTCGCATCGAACAGGCAAACCGCCACTGGCTGGAAATCTTTGACGCTATCACCGACTTCATCGTGGTGCACGATGAAGCCGGCAAGGTCCTGCGCGTGAACCGCTCCCTGGCCGCCATGATCGGGGTTGCTCCCAGCGAGCTGATCGGGGTCAACATGCGCGCCCTGCTGGCTCTGACCAACGAAGCCACGCTTTATTCCTGCCCTTTTTGCCGTTCCATCGGCGAAGACCGCGACGAGTTCGTTCATCCCGCGCTGGACCGCACTTATCTGGTTTCAACTTCGCGAGTGCACGGTGCTTCCGGCGAAAGTCCGCAAACCATTCACGTGCTCAAAGACATCACGGACCGCCGCGAGGCCGAGCGCCGTTACCGCGAATTGTTCGACAACATCCAGGAAGGATTATTCTTCAGCACGCCCGAAGGCCGGTTTGTCGAAGTCAACGATGCCCTGGTAACGATGCTGGGCTATTCCAGCCGGGAAGAACTCCTGCAGGTTGATATCCCCAGCCAGGTTTATTTTTCTGCGGAGCAGCGTGAGCGTCACGCCGAGGCCCTGGAAAAAGACGGCCACATGCGCAACTTTGAAGCCACACTGCGCCGCAAGGACGGTTCCCCGATCTACGTTCTCATCAACGCCTTCGGCATGTACGACAATCTTGGGCGCTTGCTGCAGATTCGCGGCTTGATGCTCGATGTCACCGGCCTCCATACTTACCAATCGGAACTGCAACGCGAGCGCGACTTCTCCGGCAAGATTCTCAGCAACACCCAGAGCCTCATTCTGGTCGCAGACACCGCGGGCCTCATCAGCTACGCCAACCGGCGCTGGTACGAGGCCGGCTTCGAGCAGCGTGAACTTCTGGGGCGTCCGCTGTTGGAACTGGCTGCTCCCGGCTATGTGCGTGCTCTGTCGGATGCGCTGCAGGCCATTCTGCGCGGTGGACAAGTCGACAATCTGGAACTGCAGATCATGCGCGGCAACGGCCATGCCGGCCAGTTTTCGGTCAACCTCAGCCCCATGCGCGACGAGCTGGGCAATATCAACAGCATCGTGGTGGTCATGACCGACATTACCGACTCCGCCGAACTGCGCGGCAAACTGGTTCACGCCGAGAAAATGGCAGCCGTCGGACAACTGGTCTCCGGCGTCGCTCACGAAGTAAATAATCCCTTGACCGCGATTCTCGGCTTTGCCGACCTGCTCCTGGAGAATCCCGATCTTCCAGCAA